>NZ_JAPEPX010000001.1:368750-737500 GCF_026339935.1 Streptomyces sp. NBC_01551 | reverse complement strand
ACCTGCACGAATGGCGTAACGACTTCTCGACTGTCTCAACCATAGGCCCGGTGAAATTGCACTACGAGTAAAGATGCTCGTTTCGCGCAGCAGGACGGAAAGACCCCGGGACCTTTACTACAGTTTGATATTGGTGTTCGGTTCGGCTTGTGTAGGATAGGTGGGAGACTTTGAAGCAGCCACGCCAGTGGTTGTGGAGTCGTCGTTGAAATACCACTCTGGTCGTGCTGGATGTCTAACCTCGGTCCGTGATCCGGATCAGGGACAGTGTCTGATGGGTAGTTTAACTGGGGCGGTTGCCTCCCAAAGGGTAACGGAGGCGCCCAAAGGTTCCCTCAGCCTGGTTGGCAATCAGGTGTTGAGTGTAAGTGCACAAGGGAGCTTGACTGTGAGACCGACGGGTCGAGCAGGGACGAAAGTCGGGACTAGTGATCCGGCGGTGGCTTGTGGAAGCGCCGTCGCTCAACGGATAAAAGGTACCCCGGGGATAACAGGCTGATCTTCCCCAAGAGTCCATATCGACGGGATGGTTTGGCACCTCGATGTCGGCTCGTCGCATCCTGGGGCTGGAGTCGGTCCCAAGGGTTGGGCTGTTCGCCCATTAAAGCGGTACGCGAGCTGGGTTTAGAACGTCGTGAGACAGTTCGGTCCCTATCCGCTGTGCGCGTAGGAATATTGAGAAGGGCTGTCCCTAGTACGAGAGGACCGGGACGGACGAACCTCTGGTGTGCCAGTTGTCCTGCCAAGGGCATGGCTGGTTGGCTACGTTCGGGAGGGATAACCGCTGAAAGCATCTAAGCGGGAAGCCTGCTTCAAGATGAGTATTCCCACCTCCTTGAGAGGGTAAGGCTCCCAGTAGACGACTGGGTTGATAGGCCAGATGTGGAAGCCCGGTAACGGGTGGAGCTGACTGGTACTAATAGGCCGAGGGCTTGTCCTCAGTTGCTCGCGTCCACTGTGTTAGTTCTGAAGTAACGACCGTGTTGTCATCCGGTTGATATCTTCATAGTGTTTCGGTGGTCATAGCGTTAGGGAAACGCCCGGTTACATTCCGAACCCGGAAGCTAAGCCTTTCAGCGCCGATGGTACTGCAGGGGGGACCCTGTGGGAGAGTAGGACGCCGCCGAACAATCATTGTGGGAAGCCCCGCACCAGGTAACTGGTGCGGGGCTTTTCTGCGTTTGGGGCCCGGTGGGGCGACATCTGCACTCCTGTAGGGTCAGGGGGCAGGTTCAACATTTCTACAGTCACAGTGGAGGCCCCCGGGTGGAGGTCCAGGAGACTCGGGTTCAGACTGACCGAATTTTCACCATTCCGAACATCCTGAGCATGGCTCGCCTCGCCGGCGTACCCCTGTTCCTGTGGCTGATTCTGGCGGAGCACGACGGGTGGGCGCTGGCCGTCCTCATGCTCAGCGGGGTCAGCGACTACCTCGACGGGAAGCTCGCGCGGAAGTGGAATCAGATCAGCAGCCTCGGACGGCTGCTCGATCCCGCCGCTGACCGCTTGTACATCCTGTCCACGTTGTTCGGTCTGACGTGGCGCGAGATTCTGCCGTTGTGGCTCACCGCCGCCCTGGTGGCCCGTGAGCTGATGCTCCTGGTCATGGTCTGGATCCTGCGCCGACACGGCTATCCGCCGCCCCAGGTCAACTTCCTCGGCAAGGCCGCGACCTTCAACCTGATGTACGCGTTCCCGTTGCTACTGCTCAGTGACGGTACGGGTTGGTTGGCCTGGACGGGCGCAGTTTTCGGATGGGCGTTCGCCGGATGGGGTACAACCCTCTATTGGTGGGCAGGAATCCTTTACGTGGTGCAAGTCCGCCGGCTCGTGAAGGCGGACGCCGCGGCCGATTGAGCTCTCTCGGCGCCCGGCTGACGCGGAAGAGTTGCGGAGTCACCGTCCGGGACGGGTGAGGTCGGCGAGAACGTCGTCTCTCAAGGAGGACTCTTCCGACATGAAGGCCGTCGTGATGGCCGGTGGCGAGGGCACACGCCTTCGCCCCATGACTTCGAGTATGCCCAAGCCGCTCCTGCCCGTGGCCAACCGGCCGATCATGGAGCACGTGCTGAGGCTGCTCAAGCGGCACGGTCTCAGCGAGACCGTGGTCACCGTGCAGTTCCTGGCATCGCTCGTCAAGAACTACTTCGGTGACGGCGAAGAGCTCGGCATGGAGCTCACGTATGCCAATGAAGAGAAGCCACTCGGCACCGCAGGCAGTGTGAAGAACGCCGAGGAGGCCTTGAAGGACGACGCGTTCCTCGTCATTTCCGGCGACGCGCTCACCGACTTCGACCTCACCGATCTCATCAGATTCCACAAGGAGAAGGGCGCACTCGTCACGGTGTGCCTGACCCGGGTGCCGAACCCGCTGGAATTCGGCATCACGATCGTGGACGAGGAAGGAAAGGTCGAGCGGTTCCTGGAGAAGCCGACGTGGGGGCAGGTGTTCTCGGACACCGTCAACACCGGCATCTACGTCATGGAGCCCGAGGTCTTCAATTACGTGGACCCGGACGTTCCGGTGGACTGGTCGGGCGATGTCTTCCCGCAGCTGATGAAGGAAGGCCGGCCCATTTTCGGCTACGTCGCCGAGGGCTACTGGGAGGACGTGGGCACGCACGAGAGCTACGTCAAGGCGCAGGCCGACGTACTCGAGGGCAAGGTCCAGGTCGACATGGACGGCTTCGAGATCTCGCCAGGGGTGTGGATCGCCGAAGGGGCCGAGGTGAGCCCGGAGGCGGTGCTGCGCGGGCCGCTGTACATCGGGGACTACGCCAAGATCGAGGCCGGCGTCGAGATCCGCGAGCACACGGTCATCGGGTCGAACGTCGTCGTCAAGAGCGGGGCCTTCCTGCACCGGGCCGTCATCCACGACAACGTGTTCATCGGGGCCCACAGCAATCTGCGCGGCTGCGTGATCGGGAAGAACACCGACATCATGCGGGCCGCGCGGATCGAGGACGGGGCCGTCATCGGTGACGAGTGCCTGGTCGGCGAGGAGTCGATCGTCCAGGGGAACGTGCGGGTCTACCCCTTCAAGACGATCGAGGCCGGTGCCTTCGTCAACACGTCGGTGATCTGGGAGTCGCGCGGGCAGGCACATCTGTTCGGTGCGCGCGGAGTCTCCGGGATCCTGAACGTGGAGATCACCCCCGAACTGGTGGTCCGGCTGGCCGGTGCGTACGCGACGACCCTGAAGAAGGGCGCCACCGTCACCACGGCCCGCGACCACTCCCGAGGCGCCCGTGCGCTCAAGCGGGCCGTGATCTCGGCGCTCCAGGCCAGCGCCATCAACGTACGGGACCTGGAGAACGTACCGCTGCCCGTGGCGCGGCAGCAGACCGCGCGCGGCAGTGCCGGCGGGATCGTGCTGCGGACCTCGCCCGGAGTTCCCGACTCCGTGGACATCATGTTCCTGGACGAGCGGGGAGCGGACCTCTCGCTCCAGCAGCAGCGCAAGCTGGACCGGGTGTACGCGCGCCAGGAGTACCGGCGGGCGTTCCCCGGCGAGATCGGCGACCTCCAGTTCCCGGGCAGTGTCTTCGACGCCTACACGGGTTCGCTGCTTAGGCGGGTGGACATCACCGGGATCGCCGATTCCGGGCTCAAGGTCGTCGTGGACGCCTCCAACGGCAGCGCCGGGCTCGTCCTGCCGAGCCTCCTGGGCCGGCTCGGGGTCGACGCGCTGACGATCAATCCCGGGCTCGACGAGTCCAGGCCGACCGAGACCGCGGAGTCCCGGCGGGCCGGGCTGGTGCGGCTCGGGGAGATCGTGGCGTCGGCGCGGGCGGCGTTCGGCGTGCGCTTCGACCCGGTGGGCGAGCGGATCTCCCTGGTGGACGAGCGCGGGCGGATCATCGAGGACGACCGGGCGCTGCTGGTGCTGCTGGATCTGGTCGCCGCCGAGAAGCGCAGCGGCAAGGTGGCGCTGCCGGTGACCACGACCCGTATCGCCGAGCAGGTGGCCGCGTACCACGGGACCCAGGTGGAGTGGACGACCACCTCGCCCGACGACCTGACCCGGGTGGGCCGCGCGGAGGACACCATCTTCGGCGGGGACGGCCGGGGCGGGTTCATCGTTCCGGAGTTCAGCAGCGTCTTCGACGGGTCGGCGGCGTTCGTGCAGCTGATCGGGCTGGTGGCGCGGACGCAGCTCACGCTGAGCCAGATCGACGCGCGGATTCCGCGGGCGCACGTGCTCAAGCGGGACGTGCCGACCCCGTGGGCGGTGAAGGGGCTCGTCATGCGGCGGGTCGTGGAGGCGGCCGGCGACCGGCAGGTGGACACCACCGACGGGGTGCGGGTGGTCGAGGCCGACGGGCGGTGGGCGCTGGTGCTGCCGGACCCGGCGGAGGCGGTGACGCACCTGTGGGCCGAGGGGCCCGACGCGGCGTCGGCGCAGGCGCTGCTGGACGAGTGGGCGACCGTGGTGGACGGCGCCGGGCACTGAGCGCGGGATGACCTGAGCCCGGTGGGGCGGAGTGAGGCGGCTGCCCGCTCCGCCCCACCGGGCTGCCCTGGCGCTGCGTCCCACCCGACGGGCGCATTGGGTGTGTACGGGGCCGACATGCGACGATGTGCGGCATGTCGCAGCCGCCCAACAACCGGAGTTCGGCCCCACCGCCCGCGCGCCCGGACGCTTCCATGTCGCTGCTGACCCACGTGATGGACCACGGTCTCGACGAGGGCTATGCGCAAGCGTCGGCCCGGCGTCAGGCCGACGGTACGGCGGGACTGCCGCGCACTCTGAAGGCCAAGCTGGGGCTCGCCGCCGGGCTGGTGATCGCGGCGATGGTGGTCACGCTGGGCGCCGCGCAGGCCCGGGTGTCGGCGCCGGTGCTGGCCAAGGAGCGCCAGGAGCTGATCGACCGCGTGCAGCGGGCCGATCAGCACGCGGACTCGGTGGAGCGGGACATCGAGCGGCTGCGCGGTGACGTCGCCGACCGCCAGCGCACGGCGCTCAAGCAGCAGGGTGGTGACCAGGGGCAGCTCCTGGCGCTGCTGTCGGGTGCCACGGAGGTCCATGGGCCGGGCGTGAAGCTGGTCGTGGACGACGCCAAGGACTCCTCGTCGGGCGGGGGCGGCGGGCCGCGCGAGAGCAAGGGGTTCTCGGACACCGGCCGGGTGCGCGACCGGGACATGCAGCGCATCGTCAACGGGCTGTGGCAGTCCGGGGCGAAGGCGGTCTCCATCAACGGGCAGCGGCTGACTGCGCTGTCGGCGATCAGGGCCGCGGGTGACGCGATACTGGTCGACAACAAGCCGTTGGTGCCGCCGTACGAAGTGCTGGCGATCGGTGACAAGAAGCGGCTCGGCACGACCTTCCAGGACTCCGCGGACGGCCAGTACCTGCACGTGCTGCAGGAGAGCTACGGGATCCGGTACAGCCTGTCCGCCGAGAACGAGGTGCGGCTGCCGGCCGCGTCGAGCCTGACCGTACGTACAGCTACAGCAGAAGAGCCGAAGAAGGGTGCATCGTGATCGCGGTACTGGGCCTCGTGGCCGGAGTGGTGGCCGGACTTCTGGTCCGGCCCGAAGTGCCGGCCGTGGTGGAGCCTTATCTGCCGATCGCCGTGGTGGCCGCGCTGGACGCGGTGTTCGGCGGTCTGCGCGCGATGCTGGACGGCATCTTCGTGGACAAGGTCTTCGTGGTGTCGTTCCTGTCGAACGTGGTGGTCGCCGCGTTGATCGTCTTCCTCGGTGACCAGCTCGGGGTCGGCTCGCAGCTGTCCACGGGCGTGGTCGTGGTCCTGGGCATCCGCATCTTCTCCAACGCCGCGGCCATCCGCCGGCACGTTTTCCGGGCGTGAGGCCGATGAGTACGAACGACACCCCGCCCGAGGAACCGAACGTGCCTGAGCAGCCTCTTAAGGAGGGGCCGGGGAAGATCACGGAGCCGGAGCAGACGGGTCGCCAGCGGCTGGCGGCCGGTCTGTGGCCGCCGCGGATCAGCCGGGCCCAACTGATCGTCGCGGCGCTGCTGTTCTTGCTGGGACTGGGCCTGGCGATCCAGGTGCGGTCCAACAACGACTCCAGCGCGCTGCGCGGAGCCCGTCAGGAGGACCTGGTGCGGATCCTCGACGAGCTCGACGGGCGGACCAAGCGTCTGGAGGACGAGAAGCAGCGGCTGGAGGAACAGCGCAGGGAGCTGGAGAGCAGCTCCAACCAGGCCGAGGAGGCACGTCGGCAGACCGTGGAGAAGGAGCGCCAACTGGGCATTCTGGCCGGTACCGTGGCAGCGCAGGGGCCCGGTATCACCCTGAAGATCACCGATCCGACGGGTCAGGTGCGGTCGGACCAGTTGCTGGACACCCTCCAGGAGCTGAGGGCCGCCGGGGCGGAGGCCATCCAGATCAATGGCGTCCGCATGGTGGCGGGCTCGTACTTCTCGGATGAGGGCGGAGGGATCGGGATCGACGGTAAGAAGATCTCACAACCCTACGAATTCAAGGTGATCGGGAAGCCGCAGGATCTGGAACCGGCGCTCAACATCCCCGGTGGTGTCGTGCAGACGCTGGAGAAGGAGCAGGCGGGCGTGGCCGTCACACGGTCGGCGAAGATCGTTGTGGATGCCTTGCGGGCTGCGGAGCAGCCTGACTACGCTCGGTCGTCATCGCCGTGAGGCGGGGCGGAAGGTGGAGCTCACGCGGGCTGAGGCCTGCGGGGGGTCGGCGCACCGAAGTCGCGGTGCGTGGTGGAAACTGTCTGGTGGTTACGGACGTTGTGAGTATGTCCGGGTCGGCAGGTGTGTGCATTCGGAGTTCGTCCTGCCCCACGGGCGGGTCTGTTTCGGTCAAGGGGAATCGCCCGTGAAGTTGTTTGAGAAGTTGTTCGGCAAGAAGAACCGCGAGGAAAGCGGTGGGTCCAGGCATCGCGCTGGGCATGGGGAGGTGGAAGGGCAGGGCGACCGGCCGCTCTTCCGGGACGAGGTCCCCGGTGCCGGTGAGGTTTCGGGTGCGCAGGGCGCGTCGGCTGTTGACCCTGCCGGTACCGGACGCATAGGTTTCGGTGAACCATCAACCTCAAGTTCGGGTGGAGGGTTTGCCCCCGACCCGTATGCCACCAATGCCTCCGCGGGGCAGCCGCGGCGCGAGGAGCCGTCCATGTCGGCCGAGCAGGTTTGTAGCAGGTGTGGCCACCGCAGCGATGCGGCCAGCCGGTTCTGCTCCAACTGCGGGGCGCCGCTGCGGGCGGGCCTGACGCCGGAGCGTGCCTCGGAGACCACGTCCACCATCTCGATCTCGGGCCTCGAGGCCTACGAGGCCGAGGTGTCGGGTCAAGCGCACGGTTCGTCCTCGCTGTCCCCCGAGGCCCAGGCCGCGGTGGAAGCCCTGCCTCCGGGTTCCGCTCTGCTGATCGTGCGGCGCGGCCCCAACTCCGGCAGCCGCTTCCTTCTGGACGGCGAGCTGACCACGGCGGGCCGGCACCCGCAGAGCGACATCTTCCTGGACGACGTCACCGTCTCCCGGCGGCATGTCGAGTTCCGCAGGAGCCAGGACGGTGGCTTCACCGTCTCCGACGTGGGCAGCCTCAACGGCACGTACGTGAACCGTGAGCCGATCGACTCGGTCGCCCTGCACAACGGCGACGAGGTGCAGATCGGCAAGTACCGGCTGGTCTTCTACGCGAGCCTGCGGGGCATCTGACCCTTCAAGGGAAGGTCCCATGCTGCGTACCCCGGCCGGCGGTGCCCCGAAGAGCGGCACCGCCGGCACCTCCGGCTCGGCGCGGCTGGTGAGCATCGGCACGGTGCTGACCATGCTGCGCGACGAGTTCCCCGAAGTCACGATCTCGAAGATTCGTTTCCTGGAGGCGGAGGGGCTCGTCGAGCCCAGGCGCACACCTTCCGGATACCGCAAGTTCAGCACGGACGACGTGGAGCGGCTGGCCCGCATCCTGCGGTTGCAGCGCGACCACTACCTGCCGCTCAAGGTCATCCGGGAGCAGCTCGACGCGGTGGCCCGGGGCGAGCAGATCCGGATTCCGGCGCCCGCCGCGCACCGGGATCCCGGCGCCGTCGTGGACCCCAACAGCCCTTCCGCCGTGTACGGGGAGGTGGGCCGGGAGCGGGCGACCACGGCCCGGGTGGGGCGTGGCGAGCTGCTCGCCGCCGCGGAGGTGGACGAGGTCCAGCTGGCCGAGTGGGAGTCGTACGGGCTGCTGGGCGAGGCCCCCGACGGCGGATTCGACGCCGAGGCGGTCACCGTGGCGCGGCTGATCGCGGATCTGGGCCGGTTCGGGCTGGAACCCCGGCACCTGCGGGCGATGAAGGCGGCCGCGGACCGTGAGGCGGGCCTGGTGGAGCAGGTCGTGGCACCGTTGCGCCGCCACCGCAACCCGCAGACCAGGGCGCATGCCGAGGCCACTTTGAAAGAGCTCGCGGGGCTCTCCGTACGGCTTCACGAGGCCTTGGTGCAGACGGCTCTCGGGGTCCGGTTGCCCTGACGGGAGAAGGGCCTGAAGGGGGTCCGGCGAGACCTTGATCGGGGCCCGACTACCCAAACCGGCCGGGCAGGTCCTAGGGTTGCTGTGTGAACGAGCTCGACGTTGTGGGTGTCCGGGTGGAAATGCCCTCCAACCAACCGATCGTGCTCCTGCGTGAAGTGGGAGGCGACCGGTACCTCCCCATCTGGATCGGACCAGGGGAGGCGACCGCCATTGCCTTCGCGCAGCAGGGCATGGCCCCTGCCCGCCCGCTGACGCACGACCTGTTCAAGGACGTGCTGGAGGCGGTCGGCGAGGAGCTCACCGAGGTCCGCATCACGGATCTGCGGGAGGGCGTCTTCTACGCGGAGCTTGTCTTCGCCAGCGGGGTCGAGGTGAGCGCGCGGCCTTCCGACGCCATAGCGCTGGCCCTGCGCACGGGGACGCCGATCTACGGCAGTGACGGCGTGCTGGATGACGCCGGAATCGCCATTCCGGACGAGCAGGAGGACGAGGTGGAGAAGTTCCGCGAGTTCCTCGACCAGATCTCGCCCGAGGACTTCGGCACCGGGCCGCAGTGACGGGTCGCGGTGACCGGGTCGCCCGCTCCTACTCCGGGGCCAAGAAGCCCATTCAAAAAGCCTTTCCCCGATAGAGGGCACGGGAAACCACTCTCAGGGTGATTATCACTCGGCGTGCCGAGTGTGGCGATCGTTGACGCACCCCTGGTGACTGCCTACCTTCAAGGTGGCAGGTCAAGGACGGAGGGTCGGCGTGAGGATCACGGGCGACGGTACGACCGGGGGCATCCCCGTACGGAGTGAGGGTGGGCCGTACCCGCTGCACGGCGGTGCGGGCTCCGCGCGCCGTCAGCCGGAGTCGACGCCGGTGGCTCCGGTGGGCGGCGAGCCGGCACCCGAGCAGGTCGGCTACCGGGGACCGACGGCGTGTGCCGCGGCCGGTATCACGTACCGGCAGCTCGACTACTGGGCGCGGACCGGGCTGGTGGAGCCGAGTGTCCGTCCCGCGTACGGCTCGGGCACGCAGCGGCTGTACAGCTTCCGGGACGTCGTCGTCCTGAAGATCGTCAAGCGCTTCCTGGACACCGGGGTGGCGCTCCAGAACATCCGCACCGCCGTGCAGCACCTGCACGACCGCGACTTCGCCGACCTTGAGCGCATGACGCTGATGAGCGACGGCGCCACCGTCTACGAGTGCACCTCCTCCGACCAGGTGGTCAGCCTGCTCCAGGGCGGGCAGGGCATCTTCGGGATCGCGGTCGGCGTGGTCTGGCGGGACGTCGAGAAGGCGCTCTCGCAGCTGCACGGGGAGCGCGTCGACACCGGGGAGACGGTGGTCGGGCACAATCCGACCGACGAGCTCGCGGCGCGGCGCAACCGGGCGGTCTAGCTCCCGCGCGCGGGGGCGTTGCCCCGCCCCTGCGGTGCTGCTCACGCCGTTGTCAGTGGCGTAGGGCAGCATCGGGGGCGTGAGAGCCGCGCCGACCATCCTGCACCTGGACATGGACGCCTTCTACGCCTCCGTGGAGCAGGCGTCGAAGCCGAGCCTGCGCGGGAAGGCCGTGATCGTCGGCGGGCTCGGTCCGCGCGGGGTCGTCGCCACCGCCTCGTACGAGGCCAGGCGGTTCGGGGTGCATTCGGCGATGCCGATGGCCCAGGCCAGGCGGCTCTGCCCGAACGGGGCGTACCTCATTCCGCGGTTCCGGCTGTACCAGGCGGTCAGCGAGGTGGTCATGGGGCTGCTGCGGGAGCTGTCCCCGCTGGTGGAGCCCCTCAGCCTGGACGAGGCCTTCGTCGACCTGGAGGCCGGCGGGGTCGCCTTCGACTCGGAGACCGCCCGGGCCACCGGGGAGCGGCTGCGGGCCGACATCAGGGCCGCCACGGGGCTGAGCGGGTCCGTGGGGCTGGCGGGGTCCAAGATGCTCGCCAAGGTGGCCTCCGAGGAGGCCAAGCCGGCCGGCCTGCTGCTGATCGAGCCGGGGACCGAGCGGGAGCTGCTGGCCCCGATGTCCGTGCGGGTCCTGCCGGGGGTGGGGCCGGTCACGGGGGAGCACCTGCGGCGCGCCGGGATCACCACGGTGGGGGAGCTGGCCGAGGCGGGCGAGGACGAGCTGGTCCGGATGCTCGGGCGGTCCCACGGGGTCGGCCTGTACCGGATGGCGCTGGGGCTGGACGACCGGCCGGTCGTCGCGGAGCGCGACACGAAGTCGGTGTCGGTGGAGGACACCTTCGACGTGGACCTGCACGACCGGGTCCGGATCCGGTACGAGGTGCAGCGGCTGGCGGACCGGTGCGTGGGGCGGCTGCGGGATTCCGGGCACTCGGGGCGCACGATCGTGCTGAAGGTCAGGCGGTACGACTTCTCGACGCTGACCCGGTCGGAGACGCTGCGGGGGCCGACCGACGACCCGGCGGTGGTCCGGGAGGCGGCGGCGCGGCTGCTGGAGGCGGTGGACACCACGGGCGGCGTGCGGCTGCTGGGCGTGGGGGTGTCGGGGCTGGCGGACTACACGCAGGAGGACCTCTTCGCGTTTGCGCTGGCCGCTGAGGAGGAGCGGGAGGGCCGGGACCATCCCGCGTCGGCGGGAGTGAACGAGCCCGCCGACGCCGCCGCGCGGGCCGACGGGGGCGGTGCCGGAGCGGCCGTGCCGGCTGCGGTCTCCGGGGGCGCCGGGCAGTCCGGTGGGGCCCAGGGGGCCGGTGGTGCTGTCGGCGATGCCGGAGAGGCCGGAGCGACCGGGCGGACCGGCGATGCCAAGGCAGAAGGATCCGGGCGGGACGGTGAGGGCGGGGATGCCGGGTCGTCCGGAGAGGTCGCGGATACCGGAGGTGTCGGGCGGACCGGAGAAGCCTCAGGGGTCGTGGAGGGCACACGGACCGGTGAGGGCGGGGATGCGGGGCAGTCCGGAGGACCCGGAGGGGACCTGCAGGCCGCTGGTGTCGGCGATGCCGGAGGGGTCGGGCGGGTCGGAGGGGCCGTCGGGGGCGTGGATGTGGGGTCGGGGGGCGGGGCTGAACATGCTGTTGAGCGGCGGTGGGGGGCGGGGAGTGATGTGTGGCATGCCGTGTACGGGGCGGGGTGGGTGCAAGGGAGCGGGGTCGGGCGGGTGACCGTGCGGTTCGAGCGGCCCGGCTCGGAGCCGGGCCGGGTGCGCACGTTCCGGGTGGACGATCCGGAGCTGGAGCCGTCTGATCCGCTGCCGCTGGTGGGGGACGAGCCCGCGGGGGAGTGAGGGGTCAGCCGTCTTCGCCCGCCAGGCGGCCGAAGTCGCGGTCGTTGCCGGGGTCCGGCGGTGGCAGGTGGAAGTCGCTCGGGAGGGCCACGTCCAATCCGTAGTGGTGGTAGAGCTGCAGCTCCTGCTCGGGGGACAGGTGGCGGCCGACCCCGAAATCGGGGGCGTCCCTGATCAGGGAACGGTCGAACGGCACCCGCAGGGTGTCCCCGACCACCTCGCTCGGCTCCAGGGGCACGAACGCGTCCCGGCTGAACAGGCCCGTCCGGACGGCGGCCCACTCGGGGACGCCCGTGGCGTCGTCGAGGTAGACCTCGTCGACGGTGCCGATCTTGGTGCCGTTTCGGTCGAACGCCCTGCGGCCGATCAGGCTGCGCGGATCGATGTCGGTCTGCACGGTCCGGTCCCTCCTTTGGTCGCAACTCCTCCGTACCGACTACAAAAGTGCATATCGGGTAAGGGGGCCACTCGAGGGAGGTCCCGCAACCTCGCTGGTAGGCTGGGTGACGGCTGTAGACCCTGTGCGGGAGAGTCCTCCGAGTGAGCGTGACGGAGGCGCCGAAGGAGCAAATCCTCCCCGGAATCTCTCAGGCATACGTACCGCACGTGGTGAGGCCACTCTGGAAAGCAGGGGCGGGTACCGGGCGAGCAGTGCCGGTTCCGCTCCTCACCGACGGTGAAAATCGGTCCTCGCGGGCAACCCCCGAGCGGACCGGTGAAGCTCTCAGGTGCAGATGACAGAGGGGGAGGCCGTCCGGGTGCCCGCGCCGTGGTGCCCCTCGCAGGTCGTACGACCAGGAGGCCTCCGTACATGACCGCCAACCGCATTCCGCTCTCCCAGCTGGAGCGAGGCATCCCCTTCGAGCAGCGCCACATCGGCCCGGATGCCGAGGCGCAGGCGAAGATGCTCGCCCAGGTGGGCTACGGCTCCCTGGACGAGCTGACCGCTGCCGCGGTACCGGATGTGATCAAGACCGCCGACGCGCTGAACCTGCCCGAGGCGCGGACCGAGGCCGAGGTGCTCGCGGAGCTGCGCGAGCTCGCGGGCCGCAACCAGGTGCTGTCGTCGATGATCGGTCTCGGCTACTACGGCACCTTCACGCCGCCGGTGATCCTGCGCAACGTCATGGAGAACCCGGCCTGGTACACGGCGTACACGCCGTACCAGCCCGAGATCTCGCAGGGCCGTCTGGAGGCTCTGCTGAACTTCCAGACCGTCGTCGCCGAGCTGACCGGGCTGCCGACTTCCGGTGCCTCGCTGCTCGACGAGGGCACCGCGGCCGCCGAGGCCATGACCCTGGCCCGCCGGGTGGGCAAGGCCAAGGGCAACGTCTTCCTCGTCGACGCCGACGCGCTGCCGCAGACCATCGCCGTCATCGAGACCCGCGCCGAGCCGATCGGCATCGAGGTCGTCGTCGCCGACCTCTCCGAGGGCATCCCGGCCGAGATCGCCGAGCGCGGCGTCTACGGCGTCCTGGTCCAGTACCCCGGCGCCTCCGGTGCCGTACGGGACATCAAGCCGGTCATCGACCAGGCGCACGGGCTCGGCGCGATCGTCGCCGTCTCCGCGGACCTGCTCGCCCTGACCCTGCTGACCTCCCCGGGCGCACTGGGCGCGGACATCGCCGTCGGCACCACGCAGCGCTTCGGCGTCCCGATGGGCTTCGGCGGACCGCACGCCGGTTACATGGCCGTCCAGGACAAGCACGCCCGCTCGCTGCCCGGCCGCCTGGTCGGCGTCTCCGTGGACGCGGACGGCAACAAGGCGTACCGCCTGGCCCTCCAGACCCGCGAGCAGCACATCCGCCGCGAGAAGGCCACCAGCAACATCTGTACCGCGCAGGTGCTGCTCGCCGTCATGGCCGGCATGTACGCCGTCTACCACGGCCCCGACGGCCTGCGGACGATCGCCCGCCGCACCCACCGCTACGCGGCGCTGCTCGCCGCAGGTCTGACGGCCGGCGGGGTCGAGATCGTTCACGGCTCCTACTTCGACACGATCACCGCCCGGGTTCCGGGCCGCGCGGCCGAGGTCGTCGCCGCCGCCCGCGAGGGCGGGGTCAACCTGTACCAGGTCGACGCCGACCTGGTCTCCCTCGCCTGTGACGAGACCACGCTGCGCGCCGACGTCGAGGCCGTCTGGGCCGCCTTCGGTGTCACCGCCGACATCGAGGCGCTGGACGAGACCACGGCCGAGACGCTGCCCGAGGGCCTGCTGCGCTCGGACGCGTACCTGACGCACCCGGTGTTCCACCAGCACCGCTCCGAGACCGCGATGCTGCGCTACCTGCGCAAGCTCTCGGACAAGGACTACGCGCTGGACCGCGGCATGATCCCGCTGGGCTCCTGCACCATGAAGCTCAACGCGACCACCGAGATGGAGCCGGTCACCTGGCCCGAGTTCGGCCAGCTGCACCCGTTCGCCCCGGTCGAGCAGGCGGGCGGCTACCTCACGCTCATCAATGAGCTGGAGGAACGTCTCTGCGAGGTCACCGGATACGACAAGGTCTCCATCCAGCCGAACGCCGGCTCCCAGGGTGAGCTCGCCGGCCTGCTGGCCGTCCGCGCCTACCACCGGGCCAACGGCGACGAGCAGCGCACCGTCTGCCTGATCCCGTCCTCCGCGCACGGCACCAACGCCGCCAGCGCCGTGATGGCCGGCATGAAGGTCGTCGTCGTCAAGACCGCCGACGACGGCGAGGTGGACGCGGCCGACCTGCGCGCCAAGATCGAGCAGCACCGCGACGAGCTCGCCGTTCTGATGATCACGTACCCCTCGACGCACGGTGTGTTCGAGGAGCACGTCGCCGACATCTGCGCCCAGGTGCACGAGGCCGGTGGCCAGGTGTACGTGGACGGAGCCAACCTCAACGCCCTGGTGGGCCTGGCGAAGCCCGGTCACTTCGGCGGCGACGTCTCGCACCTGAACCTGCACAAGACGTTCTGCATCCCGCACGGCGGCGGCGGCCCGGGCGTCGGCCCGGTCGGTGTCCGGGCGCACCTGGCCCCGTACCTGCCGAACCACCCGCTCCAGCCCACCGCGGGCCCGGAGACGGGCGTCGGCCCGATCTCGGCGGCCCCGTGGGGCTCCGCCGGCATCCTGCCGATCTCCTGGTCGTACGTCCGCCTCATGGGTGGCGAGGGCCTCAAGCGCGCCACCCAGGTGGCGGTGCTCGGAGCGAACTACATCGCCAAGCGTCTGGAGCCGCACTACCCGGTGCTGTACACGGGCCCGGGCAACCTGGTCGCGCACGAGTGCATCATCGACCTGCGCCCGCTGTCGAAGGCGACGGGCGTGAGCGTGGACGACATCGCCAAGCGCCTGATCGACTACGGCTTCCACGCGCCGACCATGTCCTTCCCGGTCGCCGGCACGCTGATGATCGAGCCGACGGAGTCCGAGGACCTCGCCGAGATCGACCGTTTCTGCGACGCGATGATCGCCATCCGCGGCGAGATCGAGCGGGTCGCGGGCGGCGAGTGGCCGCTGGAGGACAACCCGCTGGCCAACGCCCCGCACACGGCGGCGGCGCTGGGCGGCGAGTGGAACCACCCGTACAGCCGCGACGAGGCCGTCTTCCCGGGTGGCGTCACGGCCGCCGAGAAGTACTGGCCGCCGGTGCGCCGCATCGACGGCGCGTTCGGCGACCGGAACCTGGTCTGCTCCTGCCCGCCGCTGGACGAGTACGACAACTGAGCCGCCGGCTCGCCGAGCGGGTGAGCCCTCAGGCATGACGAAGGGGCCGGTCCGGGAGTTCCACTCCGGGGCCGGCCCCTTCGCCGTACGTCATGAACACGGCGTGCTGTCGTCGGCTAGGCCGCCTTCGCCACGTGCGCCGCCGCGAGCGGGCGGTGCGGGGCGATGATCTGGCCGTCCGGCAGCAGCTCACCGGTGTCCTCGAAGAGCAGGACACCATTGCACAGCAGGCTCCAGCCCTGTTCCGGGTGGTTCGCCACGGGATGCGCGGCCTCCCGGTCGGCGGAGTCGGCTGACGGGCACGCTGGCTGGTGCTGGCACATGGATGCGTTCTTTCGCTGCGGTGTGGTCTGTGTGCTGCGGCTCGAAGCCTTGTTCATGGCCGCCCCCCGTATCACTGTCTTGGTTTGGTCAGGGTCCCAGTGTTGCCCTACGGCACTGCGTCCGGAGGGATTTCCCGGCAGCTGTCCTCATACAGTGATGACGCATCACCCGTGCGGGCGGTTCAGGTCAACTCCCCTGTCATTTCGGATGGTTAAGTGGGGGCCCGAGTGGGCTAGGCCGAATGGGCCGTCCGGGTCACGGGCGTGTTCAGGCCGCCGGAGCCGCGTACGAGGGCGGTACGGGAGGCCTCAGCCGGTGGGTCAGCACCGGCAGGAGTTCGGACACCGGGTGCGGTCGGTACGCGGCGATCCCGGGCGGGGCGGGGGCCAGCGGAACGAGCAGGTCCGCGGCGGCCGGCAGTCCGGCGGACGCGTCGGCGCCCACCGCACCGTGCAGCCACAGGGTCAGCATGTACAGCTCTGGCACGGAGAGCAGTCTCGGCTGGTAGTTGCTGCCGAGCGACTCGGCCTGGCGCAGGGCGCGTTCGGTCGCGGCCACGTAGGGGCCCTCGAAGAAGTGCGAGAAGACCCAGCCCTCCGGGGTCAGCCGGGTGTCGGCGGCGGCGATGAAGCGGTCACCGCCGCGGATCAGGAACCGCCAGCCGGTGAGCCGGGTGCGCGGCGGCCGGCCGCCCGCGGCCAGGTGGGAGGTGTGCAGCCGGTCGAGGACGTGCACCGGCAGGGGGAGTTCGACGGTCATGGGCGCCCCCTGGAGTGCGCGCAGGGCGGGTGTGTGTGCCTCGTTGACGGCTGCGGGGGAACCGAGTGCCGAGAGGACGCTGCGCAGGGCGGGCGCGGGAGCCGGAGGGACGTGCAGCGGCATGGTGGGTCGCCTCTCACTTGGGAGACCTGTGGTGCAGGGGAATGTGCTGACGGCGCTGTCGCATTCTGGGGCCAGAGGGGGGCTGAGGGGCAATGGCCGCGCGCCAACTCTCTGCCTCGTTTGCGGAGTTTATACGACATGTGTTCACACAGTGTTTCAGCTACCTGTCCCGCCTATTGCCGACAAGACGTTTACCGGTCCCACTGTCATGGCTTTCATGCCGGTTGCGCGTGAACATCCCGCGCTGACCTCGGAGGTTACCGGACGGGGGCTCGGCTGGAAAGCGCCGGTTATCCGTAACCGGCAATGTCGACGCGGAATTTGCGCGAGGAGAGTTGCCAGGTGAATGTGCCGAAGCGACCGTCGGCCAAACCGGCGCGCGCTCCCCGCCACGCACGCCCCCGCGGAGTTATCGATCACCCCGCCGGGGCATCATCGACCGTAACGCGCGCCTGGGTGCCCAGGGCCAGGCCCAGTCGAGGAGGGACGCTTCGATGGGGGAGAAGGTCGTGGCAGGCGGATTCGACCTGTCCGATCGGCAACGGTATCGGAGGAAGCTTCACGAGTGCCTTGAGGGACTGGAGCGGCTTCTGGCGGAGAAGAGGTTCGATCGCCCGAAGAACATGATGGGGCTGGAGATCGAGCTGAATCTAGCGGGTGCCGACGGGTTGCCGCGAATGGTGAATGCCCAGGTTCTGGAGCGGATTGCGAGCCCCGATTTCCAGACCGAACTCGGAATGTTCAACCTGGAGGTGAACGTCCTGCCGCACCGGCTCGGCGGCCGGG
Source organism: Streptomyces sp. NBC_01551 (assembly GCF_026339935.1). Classification (NCBI taxonomy): domain Bacteria; kingdom Bacillati; phylum Actinomycetota; class Actinomycetes; order Kitasatosporales; family Streptomycetaceae; genus Streptomyces; species Streptomyces sp. NBC_01551. The sequence goes on along the minus strand of NZ_JAPEPX010000001.1, from coordinate 720,131 downwards.
TATTCGACCAGCTCTCCGAAGAGCTGAGCGCCGGTTTGGCATATGCGCACCGGCAGGCCTCGGAGATCGATGCCGGGGTGGTGATGATCGGTATTCTGCCGACGATCTCGCGGGCCGACCTGGTCACCGCCAACCTTTCGGCCGTGGACCGCTACTCGCTGCTGAACGAGCAGATCCTGATGATGCGGGGGGAGGACTTCACCGTCGACATCGACGGGGTCGAGCGGCTCACCTGGAGCTCGGGGTCGATCGTGCCCGAGGCCGCCTGCACCTCCGTACAGCTGCACCTGCAGGTGACGCCGGCGCGGTTCTCCGACGTGTGGAACGCGGCGCAGGCGGTGACCGCCGTACAGATAGCCGTCGGCGCCAACTCGCCGTTCCTGTTCGGGCGCGAGCTGTGGCGGGAGTCGCGGCCGCCGCTGTTCACCCAGGCCACCGACACCCGGCCGCCGGAGCTCCAGGCGCAGGGGGTGCGGCCGCGGACCTGGTTCGGGGAGCGCTGGGTGGACTCGGCGTACGAGCTCTTCGCGGAGAACGTCCGCTACTTCCCCTCCCTGCTGCCCATTTGCGACGAGGAGGAGCCGTTGCGGGTGCTCGGCGAGGGCGGCGTGCCGAGCCTCCAGGAGCTGGTGCTGCACAACGGCACGATCTACCGGTGGAACCGGCCCGTCTACGGCGTCGCCGACGGGGTCCCGCACCTGCGGGTCGAGAACCGGGTGCTGCCGGCCGGTCCCACCGTCGTCGACGTGGTGGCCAACGCCGCCTTCTACTACGGGCTGGTACGGACCCTCGCCGACGAGCAGCGCCCGGTGTGGAGCCGACTGCCCTTCGCGGAGGCGGAGGCCAACTTCGACGCGGCCTGCCGGTACGGGATCGACGCGCGGCTGCGCTGGCCGCGCCGGGGCCGGGGCGGCGGAGGACTGGCGAGCGTGCCGGCGGTACGGCTCGTACTGGAGGAGCTGCTGCCGATGGCGGCGGCGGGGCTGGACGCCTGGGGCATCGAGCCCGCCGACCGGGACCACTACCTCGGCATCATCGAGGAGCGGTGCCGGCGCCGGGTGAACGGGGCGACCTGGCAGGTGGACACGTACCACGCGGCCTTGGCGGCGGGGCTGGAGCGGGACGCGGCGCTGGCCGCGACCACGCGGCGCTACACCGAGCTGATGCACAAGGGCGATCCCGTGCACACCTGGCCCGTGGGCCTGGCGGAGAAGGAGGTGAGCGCCTCGGTGCCGGTCGGGCGCTGAGGCCGCGTGCGTGCGAGTGAGGTCGTGGCAAGGCTCCCGGGCCGTCCGGTGATCCCGTTCCCCCGTCGAAGAGGCAGTATGGGGTGGTCAGGGCGGGAAGTCGCAGCGGGATGGCGGGACGGGAGTCGGGCGTGCGGACTGAGTCGGAGCCGGTGGTCGGGGAGCTGGGCGGACAGGACCGCGCTCTCCTGCGGACCGAGACGCTGCTCGTGCTGGCGCTGTCGCTCGGCGCGAGCGGGGTCTCGGCGCTGATCAGCTTCATCGGCTCGCTCACCAAGCCGGGCGGCCTCAAGGACCAGGCCGCCACGCTCAACGGCTCGTACGCGCCCGGCCGGCCCTGGCTGGACCTGGCCTGGCAGCTGTTCGGCATCGCGAGCGCGCTGGTGCCGGTGCTGCTGGTCGCGCACCTGCTGACCCGGGAGGGCGCCCCCGGGCTGCGGGTGCTGGGCTTCGACCGGACCCGGCCGCTGTGGGACCTGGGCCGGGGCGCGCTGGTCGCGGCCGGGATCGGGAGCGCGGGCCTGGCCTTCTACCTGGCGGCGCGCGCCTCCGGCTTCAACCTGACGGTGGTGCCGGAGGCGCTGCCCGACGTGTGGTGGAAGTTCCCGGTGCTGATCCTCTCCGCGGTGCAGAACGCCGTGGTCGAGGAGGTCATCGTGCTGGCGTACCTGCTGCGGCGGCTGGGTCAGCTGGGCTGGTCGCCGATGGGCGCGCTGCTGGCCAGCTCGGCGCTGCGCGGCTCGTACCACCTCTACCAGGGCATCGGCGGGTTCATCGGCAACATGGTGATGGGGGCCGTCTTCGTGCTCGCCTACCGCCGGTGGGGCCGGGTGGCGCCGCTGGTCGTCGCGCACGCGCTGCTCGACATCGTCGCCTTCGGCGGGTACGCGCTGCTGGCGGGGAAGGTGGGCTGGCTGCCGACCCCCTGATCCCCTGTTTCGGGGGGTCGGCAGCCTGACCCGGCTCAGGGGCGGGCGAGGAGTTCGCCGTCCAGGACGGTGACCGCGTCGCCCGTCAGGAGGGTGCGGTCGCCGCGGAGGCGGACGGTGACGTGGCCCTGGCGGGCCCCGCCCTGCAGTCCGACGAGTTCGGTACGGCCGAGCCGCGCGGCCCAGAACGGGGCCAGGGCGGTGTGGGCGCTGCCGGTGACCGGGTCCTCGTCGATGCCGAGCGCCGGGAAGAAGCCGCGCGAGACGAAGTCGTACCCGCGCGAGGGGTCCTCGGCGGGCGCGGTGACGATGATCCCGCGGCGGGCGTAGCCGCGCAGGGCGGCCAGGTCCGGGGTGAGCTCCCGTACGGTCCGCTCGTCCGCCAGCTCGACCAGCAGGTCGCCGACGTGCTCCGACGTGTCGTGGACCGACGCGATCTCGGCGCCGAGCGCGCCGCGCACCTGCGCCGCCGGCTCGATCCGGGTGAGCGCGGACGTCGGGAAGTCCAGGGTGATCGTGCCGTCCGTGGCCGCCTGCGCAGTGAGTATCCCGCAGCGCGCCGTGAAGCGGATCAGCCCGGTCGCGAGACCGCTCGTCGCCAGGACGTGGGCGGTGGCGAGGGTGGCGTGGCCGCACATGTCGACCTCGGCGGCGGGGGTGAACCAGCGCAGCGCCCAGTCGGCGTCCCCGCCGGGCGGCAGGGGGTGCGCGAAGGCCGTCTCGGAGAGGTTGACCTCGGCGGCGACCTGCTGGAGCCAGACCTCCGAGGGGAACCCGTCCTCCAGGAGCAGGACTGCGGCGGGGTTCCCGGCGAACGGGCGGTCGGTGAAGGCGTCGACGATTCGGAGGCGCATCCCCCGACCGTAGGGCGGGTTCTTGATCGTCGACAAAGGCCAATCCCGGGTGCATGGCCCTATCGTCGAAGAGTTTCCGATATATCGTTGACGCATCGCGATCGGTCAGTGATAGTGGAGATGTCGGAAGGTGAAACCGACGAGAACGACCTGGTTGGCACTGAAATGACGAGAGGAGCGCAGTCATGCGTTCACACGGACACGAACACGGACGAGGTCACGGCCACTGCGGGCCGGACCGTCGGGAGGAGTTCCAGGGGCGGCGCGCCGCGTTCGGGCCGTTCGGGCCGGGCTTCGGCGGCGGGCCCTGGGGTGGGCGAGGAGGCCGCGGCGGACCGCGTGGCCGGGCCCGGCGGGGTGACGTACGCGCCTCGATCCTGGCGCTGCTCGCCGACCGGCCGATGCACGGCTACGAGATGATCCAGGAGATCGGCGAGCGCAGCGGCGGGGCCTGGAAGCCCAGCCCGGGCTCGGTCTACCCGACCCTCCAGCTGCTGGAGGACGAGGGGCTCATCACCAGCGAGAGCGAGGGCGGCAAGAAGCTGTTCACGCTCACCGACGCCGGCCGCACCGAGGCCGAGGCGGGCTCCGCCGCGCCTTGGGACGAGGCGGGCCGCGGCTTCGACCGCGAGGCGATGAGCGAGATCCGGACGGCCGGCATCGGCCTGATGGAGGCGTTCGGGCAGGTCTGGAAGACCGGCTCCGCCGAGCAGCGGGAGAAGGCGATCGCCGTCGTCAACGACGCCCGCAAGAAGCTCTACCTGATCCTGGCCGACGATCACTGATCCTGTCGGCGTCTTTCATGACGGTGCGCCCCGCGAGGTTTCTCGCGGGGCGCACCATCATGCGGGTGCGTGTGTGCGCCCTCGTCAGGCGACCAGGCCCGCCAGTTTGCGCAGCGACTCGTTCAGTGCGGCGGTGGCCGAGTCCTTGAGCTTGCCCGCCATCAGCGAGACGGCGGCCCCGTTGAACTCCCCGTCGATGCGGACCGTGGTGGCCCCGCCGTCCGGGATCAGGGTGTACCGGGTGAGGATGGCCACGCCCATCGGGCCCTTGCCGGTGATGGCGAAGAGCCGCTCGTTCTCCAGCTCCGAGACGGTCCAGGCGACCTCGGCCGGGAAGCCCATCATCTTCATGTTCTCCTCGAAGGTGGCGCCGACCGCGAGGGTCTCGGGGCCGCCCTTGGGGAAATTGGTGTGGGTCATGCTCCACTGGCCGTACGCCGCCCAGTCCGTCAGCTGGGCCCAGAGCTTCGCGGCGGGCGCCTCGATGCGTGATTCCGCGGTGACTTCGGCCATGCGACCACCCCTTCTCGTCGGGTACGTGCGGCGGAACGTAGCCCCGGCGGGCGGAACATTCAATACTGACGGGCTGTCAGAAATAGCCCCGCCCGGGTGCGGCCCGTAGCGCTGCGGTCACGGTGGTATCGACTCCGTCTCAACAGGTGTCACGCCGGTGACGGTCCTGACGAGCCCTGACATGATGGCCTGATGCAAGCGTCAGGGAAGAACGCCGGACTGGGCCTCGCCCTCGTCTCGGCGGTCGCGTTCGGTGGGTCGGGCGTCGCGGCGAAGCCGCTGATCGAGGCGGGGCTGGACCCGCTGCACATGGTCTGGCTCAGGGTGGCCGGGGCGGCTCTCGTGCTCTCCCCGCTGGCCTGGCGGCACCGTGATCTGGTCCGCCGCAAACCGTTCCTGCTGGCCGGCTTCGGGCTGGTCGCCGTCGCGGGCGTGCAGGCCTTCTACTTCGCCTCCCTGTCCCGGATCCCGGTCGGCGTGGCCCTGCTGCTGGAGTACCTGGGGCCGGCGCTGCTGCTCGGCTACATCCGGTTCGTCCAGCGCAAGCCCGTCACGCGGGCGGCCGCGGCCGGTGCGGCGGTGGCCGTGGTGGGTCTGGCCTGCGTGGTCGAGATCTGGGCCGGGCTGAGTCTGGACCTGCTCGGCGTGCTGCTCGGCCTCGCCGCCGCCTGCTGCCAGGCCTGCTACTTCGTCTTCGCCGACCAGGGCGCCGACGGGGACGACGTCCCCGACCCGCTGGGCGTGATCGCCTACGGCATGATCGTCGGCACGCTGGTGATGACCGTGATCGCGCGGCCCTGGCAGATCGACTGGCAGGTGCTGGGCGGGCAGGCCGCGATGGGTGACACGACCTTGCCCGCGCTGGTGCTGCTGGGGTGGGTGGTGCTGATCGCCACCGTCTTCGCGTACCTGACCGGGGTGGTTTCGGTGCGCAGGCTCTCGCCGCAGGTGGCCGGGGTGGTGGCCTGCCTGGAGGCGGTCATCGCGACCGTGCTGGCGTGGGTGCTGCTCGGGGAGCACCTTTCCACGTGGCAGATCGTGGGCGGTGGGCTGGTGTTGGGCGGGGCGTTCATCGCTCAGTCCTCGCGGTCCGCCGGTGCCGGGATTCCCGTCGAGTTGGTGGGGGCGGTGGATCCGGCCGAGCCGGATCGGGTGAAGGCGCAGGCCTAGGTGGGGTGGGGTGGATCCGACCCCGGTCGTGAGCAGGGCGTTCCTGAGCAGGGCGTTCGTGAGCAGGGTGCGCCGCCTGGCGCGGGTCTCTTTCGGAGGGCTTGCTTCCTGTTGGGGCTGGTCCGGGCGGCGGGGAAGCCGTAGGGTGGCGATCATGCAGCAGACCGTGCTTCCGCCTCCTGCCGCCTAGCGCGGGCGGCAGGCACTCGTACGAGAACCCGGCCCGGGAAGTCCCCGGGAGGTTCGCGCTGCCCGCGATGCGATGACCTCTCTCATCCTTCTCGCACGCGGAGACCACACGTGTTGAATCAACCGCCCGCCTCTTCCGGGCGCAGTCTGCTGTACCTCGTCATCGCCGGCGCCGCCTGGGGCACTGCCGGGGCGGCGGCTTCCCTGCTCTTCCTGGCCAGTGACCTCGGGCCGCTCTCCCTCACCTTCTGGCGGTGCGCCGGTGGGCTGGTGGTGCTGCTCGGGGTGCTCGCCGTACGCCGTCCCCGGCGGGCGGCGCGGCCGTCGGCGGGGTCGCTGGTCGCGACGGGGCTGATGTTCACCCTGTTCCAGGCCGCGTACTTCGCCGCCGTGCAGGAGACCGGCCTGGCGGTCGGGACCGTGGTGACCCTGGGCGCCGGGCCGGTGCTGATCGCGCTCGGGGCGCGGCACTGGATGGGCGAGCGGCTCGGTCCGGGCGGGGTCGTCGCCGTCGGCGGGGCGCTCGCCGGGCTGGCCGTGCTGGTGCTGGGCAGCGGGGGCGGCGAGGTGCGGCCCGTCGGTGTGGGGTGGGCGCTGCTGTCCGCCGCCGGATACGCGGCGATGACGCTGCGGGCCCGCTGGCTCGGGCAGCGCGGGGCGGGCGGGGACCCGCTGGTCACCACCGTCTGGTCGACCGGGGTGGGCGCGGTGTGCCTGCTGCCGTTCGCGGTGGTGGAGGGGCTGCTTCCGCACACCGTGGAACTCGGGCGGGTGGTCTGGCTGATGGTGTACGTCGCCACCGTGCCGACGGCTCTGGCGTACGCGCTCTACTTCACCGGGGCGGCCTCGGTGCGGGCCGCGACGGTGTCGGTGATCATGCTGATCGAGCCGGTGAGCGCGGCTGTGATCGCCGTCCTGCTGCTGGGGGAGCGGCTGACCGGTGCCGTGGTGCTGGGCACCGTACTGCTGCTGACCGCGGTGGGTGCGCTGATCGTCGCCGAGGCGCGGCGGCCGGCGGACGGGCCGCGGGTGCGGCCCGTCCCGATGGCTCAGAGCGCCGCGAGGTAGTCCGGGACGGCGATGCCGGGGGCCAGGTCGGCGGCCGGGACGGGGGTTCCGTACGCGGGCGCGACCGGGACCACGCCCGTCCAGTAGGGCAGGTCCAGGTCCTCGGCGTCGTCGTTCGGCCCGCCGGTACGGAGCTTCGCGGACACCTCGTCGAGGTCCAGCCGGATCACGGCGGTGGCCGCGAGCTCCTTGGCGTTGGCGGGCCGGGAGTCGGCCGAGCGGCCCGGTACGACGTGGTCGACCAGGGCGTCCAGGGCCATCCGGCACTCGGCCTCGTCCGTGACCTGGTAGGCGGTGCCGTGGACGACGACCGAGCGGTAGTTGAGCGAGTGGTGGAAGGCCGACCGGGCCAGCACCAGGCCGTCGACGTGCGTCACCGTCACGCAGACGGGCAGGCCGGGGTCGGCCTTGCCGGCGGCGAGGAGGGGGCGGGAGCCGGTGGAGCCGTGGATGTACAGCCTCTCGCCGACCCGGCCGAAGAGCGTCGGGAGGACCACGGGCGCGCCGTCGCGGACGAAGCCGAGGTGGCAGACGTACGCCTGGTCGAGTATCGAGTGCACCGTCTCGCGGTCGTAGCGCGCCCGCTCGCGGGAGCGGGTGGGGACCGTGCGGTCGGTGGGCTCGTAGGCGGTGGTCCCGGTGGTCCCGGTCGTTCTGGTCGGCTCGGTCGTGGCGGTCATGGTGCGGACTCCGTTGTACTAGTGCATAATCGGCTTTGTGCTAGGAGACTATCGGATCGTTGGGCGTCGCGCATCGGATATCGCGGCCAGTGTCGAAGCGGGTGTCGGATCGGGCGCGCTCGCACCGGGGGCGCCGCTGCCGCCGATGCGGGAGCTGGCCGGGGAGCTCGGGGTGAACCCGAACACCGTGGCCGCCGCGTACCGGACGCTGCGGGAGCGCGGGGTCATCGAGACGGACGGGCGGCGCGGCAGCCGGGTGCGGGCGCGGCCGGCCACGGCCCCGCGGGACGCGCTGCGGATGCCGGTGCCGGCGGGGGTGCGGGACCTCGCGGAGGGCAATCCGGACCCGGCGCTGCTGCCGTCGCTGGAGGCGGCGCTGGCCGCGGCCGCGCGGCGGCACGCGCGGCAGCCGACGCTGTACGGGGCCGACCCGGTGGCGCCGGAGCTGGCGCGGCGGGCCCGGGCCGACTTCGACGCGGACGGGGTGGCGGCGGGGCCGGTGGGGGTGACCTCGGGGGCGCTGGACGGGATCGAGCGGGTGCTGATCGCGCATCTGCGGCCGGGGGACGCGGTGGCGGTCGAGGACCCGGGCTGGGGCAGCGTGCTGGACCTGGCGGCGGCGCTGGGCCTACGGGTGCTGCCGGTCGCCGTGGACGACGACGGGCCGGTGGCCGACGCGGTCGAGCGGGCGCTGGCCGAGGGGGCGCGGGCCCTGGTGGTGACCGCGCGGGCGCAGAACCCGACCGGCGCGGCGGTCGGCGCGGGCCGGGCGGCGCAGCTGCGGGCGCTGCTGGAGCGCTACCCGCAGACGCTGGTGGTCGACGACGACCACGGGCACGGCATCGTCGACCTGCCGCTGAACTCGCTGGGCGGCGTGACCCGGCACTGGGCGTTCGTCCGCTCCACGGCCAAGGCGTACGGGCCGGACCTGCGGGTCGCGGTGCTGACGGGCGACGCGGTGACGATGGACCGGGTCCGGGGGCGGCAGCGGCTGGGACCGGGGTGGGTGAGCCGGCTGCTCCAGGACGTGGTGGTCGAGCTGTGGGCCTCGGGGGCGGTGGACCGGGCGGCGGTGGCGCGGTCGTACGGGGAGCGGCGGGACGGGCTGGTCGCGGCGCTGGCGGAGCGGGGGGTGCGGGCGCACGGGCGGAGCGGGATGAACGTGTGGGTGCCGGTGGGGGACGAGACCGGGGCGGTGACGCGGCTGCTGGCCGCAGGGTGGGCGGTGTCGCCGGGGGCGAGGTTCCGGGTGGAGTCCGGGCCGGGGATCCGGATCACCGTGTCGGGGGTTGGGGTGGGGGAGGTGGCGGGGCTCGCCGACGCGGTGTGCTCTGCCGTGGGGCCGGCGGGTGGGGGGCGGATGGGGTGAACCCCCTCCCGCCCCCGGTGGTGAGGTGTGCCGGTGCGGCGCCGTTGTCGGGGGCTCCGCGCCCGAGCCTCCGCGCCTCAAACGCCGGCGGGGCTGGATTTGCTCTCGGCGGAGCTGGATGTGCTCCCGGCGGGGCTGGATTGGGCCTCGGGGGCGCTGGGCTTGGCCCCGGGGGCGCTGGGCTTGGCCCCGGGGCTGGATCGGCGGGCTTGGGTCAGGGCCGCGCCTGCCAGGACGATGGCGGCGCCCACCGGGGTGTTCCAGTGGAGTTGCTCGCCCAGCAGGGCCACGCCTGCCGTGGTGGCGATCACCGGGATGAAGTACGTGACCATCTGGGCCGTCGTCGGGCCGACTTCGGTCACCAGGCCGTACTGCATCTGGAGCGCCATGCCCGTGCCCAGTGCGCCCAGGGCGATCACGGAGAGGGTGGGCCACAGCGGGAACGAGGTCGGGGCCGAGGTGAAGAGGGAGCTGACCAGGAGCAGTTGGAGTGTCGAGATCAGGAGCTGGGCGCCGGTCAGGGCCACCGGTGAGCCCGGGGTCGACGCCAGCGTGCGGCGGACGTAGATCCAGCCGATCGGGTAGCAGAGCGAGGCCAGCAGTGCGAGCGCCGTGCCCTTGGCGTCCACGCCGGAGAAGCCCTGCCACGCGCCGAGCACCGTCAGCACGCCGAGGAAACCCAGGCCCAGGCCCGCGAAGCGGCGCCGCGTCGGACGGTCCTCGGACAGCGCCACCAGCGAGAGCGCCATGCCCCACAGCGGCGAGGTCGCGTTGCAGATGCCCGCCAGGCTCGACGGGATGCTCAGCTCCGCGTACGCGAACAGCGAGAACGGGGCGGTGTTCAGGAGCAGCGCCGCCACCGTCAGGTGCGCCCAGGTGCGGCGGCCGCGCGGCAGGCGCTCGCGGCGGAACAGGAGCACGGTCAGCAGGGCGAGCGCGCCGAAGAAGACCCGGCCGAGGGCGACCTGGAACGGCGCGTAGGCCTCCGTACCCACCTTGATCAGCAGGAAACTGAAGCCCCAGATCACCGAGAGGAACGCGAAGCGCAGCCGCCAGTCCAGGCGCGTCGTCGTCCGGGAGGTACGCGTCGTCGTCGGGGAGGCCGGGGAGGTCAGTGGGGCGAGGGTTCTGCGAGGGGTGGCGGGTGCGCTCATGCGGTCAACTCTGCGGTGTTCAACCTCGTAGAACAAGCGAGACTTCATGGTGAAGAAGGCGTAGCATCGCTTACATGTTGAACCTGGAGCGGCTCCGCACCCTCGACGCCCTCGCCCGCCACGGCTCGGTCAGCGGCGCGGCGGAAGGACTCCACGTCACCACCTCCGCCGTGTCCCAGCAGATGGCCAAGCTGGAGCGGGAGATCGGCCAGCCGCTGCTCGCCAAGAACGGGCGCGGCGTGCGCCTCACCGACGCCGGGCGCCTCCTCGCCGATCACGCGGCCCGGATCATCTCCCAGGTGGAGCTGGCCCAGGCCGATGTCGAGGCCCAACGGGGTTGTGCCGTCGGCGAGTTGCGGGTCGGGGCGTTCCCGACCGCCATGCGCGGGCTGCTGCCCGGGGCGCTCACCGCACTGCGCGCCGCGCACCCCGAGCTGCGGACCCGCGTACGGGAGCAGGAGCCGGAGGAGAGCATGGCGGCCGTCGTCCGCGGTGACCTCGACCTGGCCCTGGCCATCGACTGGCACAACAAGCGGATGCCGGTGCCGGCGGAGCTCACGCGGGCGCACCTGCTCGACGACTCCTGCGACATCGCGGTGCCGGCCGGTCACCGGCTGGCCGGCCGCGACCGGATCTCCCTCGCCGAGTTCGCCGACGAGGAGTGGATCTCCTGGAACGAGGGCCAGTTCTGCCACGAGTGGCTGGTGTACACCCTGCGCGGCACCGGCATCGAGCCGCGCATCGCGCACATCGCCGAGGAGCACCACACCCAGCTGGCGTTCGTCGAGGCCGGACTCGGGGTGTGCGTGACGCCCCGGCTCGGGCGCGGCCCGGTCCCGCCGGGGGTCCGGCTGCTGCCGGTGAGCGCCGCGGTGCGCCGCCACGTGTACGTGGTCTGGCGCGCGGACGCCGACCGCCGGCCCTCGATCAGGGCGGCCGTCGAGGCCCTCCAGGTGGCCGCCCTCGCGGTGTAGGCCGACTGCTGCCGATCATGCGGGCGATACGCTGCCGGTATGGAGTCCTACACGATCGGCCAGGCGGCGCGGCTGCTTGGCGTCAGCGTCGACACGGCCCGGCGCTGGGCTGACGCGGAGCGCTTTCCCACCCACCGGGAGGGCACGCGGCGGATGGTCGACGGGCCCGACCTGGCCGCGTTCTGCGTACAGGCCGCACAGGAGGGCGGGGACGGCGAGGAAGCCCCGTACACCTCGGCGCGCAATGCCTTTCCCGGCATCGTCACCGCCGTGAAGCTCGGTACGGTCGATGCCCAGGTCGAGATCCAGGCCGGGCCGCACCGCATCGTGTCGCTGCTGACGCGCGAGGCGGTCGAGGAGCTCGGGTTGGTGGTGGGCGCGCGGGCGACGGCGCGGGTGAAGTCGACGAGTGTCTTTGTCGACCGGCCCTGACGTGGCGCAACGCCGCGACGTAAGGGTTTCGTCATCAGCTTTGGGGTAGGGCGGGGCGGCCGCGGGCGGTTGGATGGGGAGGACGCCGGCGCTGCCGGTGCGAGCACGCTGAAGCTGAATGGGGATGGTCGTCGTGGCGCGGGTACTGGGCCGGTGGAAGTGGGCGCTGCTGGGTGCGGGCGTGGTGGTGCTGGGCCTCGGGATGTTCTGGTTCCAGCCGTGGAAGCTGTGGCAGAACGCGACCGTCCAGGAGGCCCTGCCGGGCTCGTCGGCATCCGCGTCCGCCAAGCCCGGGGCGGCGCAGCCGCGCACCGTGGCCGAGGGCGCGCTGATCAGCCACGAGCACACCACCTCCGGCACCGTGAAGGTGATCCGCCTCGCGGACGGCTCGCACACCCTGCGCCTGGAGAACCTCGACACCAGCAACGGGCCCGACCTGCGGGTGTGGCTGACGGACGCTCCGTTCAAGGAGGGCGTGGCCGGCTGGCGGGTCTTCGACGACGGCCAGTACGTCAGCCTGGGCAAGCTCAAGGGCAACAAGGGCGACCAGAACTACGAGATCCCGGCCGGAGTGGACCTGTCGAAGTTCACCAGCGTCACCATCTGGTGCGACCGGTTCGACGTGTCCTTCGGAGCGGCCCCGCTCGCGGCGCGCGCGTAGCGGGCGGGCTGCGCGCGCGTAGCGGGCAGGCTGTCGGCAGGCAGCGGCCGGTGGCCGAAAACTGCCGGGCCCCGGCATGAAAGCGCCGGTGTGACGCGGGCTAGCCTGACCCCACACCGGAGGGGATCGATGAACGGGAACCCGCAGATACACGCCACCTTGCTGGCGGTCTCGACGCTGCTTCTGCTGCCCTTGCCGCTGCTCGTTCTGGCCGGGCGCACGCCCGCCTGGCTGCGGGCGCGGGTCGCCGCGCCGCGCCCGATGGCGCTCGCGCTGATCAGCTTCTGGCTTCCCGCGCCGTTCGGCGCCGTACCGCGGATCCTCGACGCCGGGTTCGGCGTGGTCATGGCCTGCACGCTGGTGTCCCTGCTGTTCGGCTGCGCCGGGGTCGCTTTCTTCCTGCGCTCCGCCCGGGCGGAGCGCAGGACGCGACGCGGTCACGCGCAGCCGCCGGCCGCCTGAGCCGGCCGCCTGAGCCGGCCGCTCTGGCTGGTCGCGGCCCTGCCGCCACACCGCGTCGCCCCGTCCGCCCGGCGTACACGCGGGCGAGCCACCCCGCCTGGCGTGGGCGGATCGGCGGCGGTGGCAGACTGGCCGGTGATCGGCCGAAGGGAATCCCGCGTTGTCCATGTTCAGCAATCTCCGCCGGGCGGTGAGCCGCGGCTACCGGCGGGCCGTCGACCTCAGCCACCCGGCCCGCTCCCCGCTCGGCAGCGCGGTCGTCAACTGCGTGGTCTACCACGAGGGTGTACGGCAAGACGGCTGCGCCGAGGTCGAGGAGGCGCTGCGGCGGGTCCGCAAGACGGGCGAGGGGTTCGTCTGGATCGGCCTCCACGAGCCCTCGCAGGAGGAGATCGCCGGGCTCGCCTCGTTGTTCGGCCTGCACCCGCTCGCCGTCGAGGACGCGGTCAACGCGCACCAGCGCCCCAAGGTGGAGCGCTACGACGACACCCTGTTCGCCGTGTTCAAGACCGTCCGCTACGTCGAGCACGAGGAGCTGACGGCGACCAGCGAGGTGGTGGAGACCGGCGAGCTGATGGCGTTCACCGGCGAGGACTTCGTCATCACGATCCGGCACGGCGGCCGGGGCACCCTCGGCCCGGTCCGCGAGGAACTCGAAGCCTCGCCGGAGCAGCTGACCAAGGGGCCGGCCGCCGTGCTGCACGCGATGGCGGACCACGTCGTCGACGACTACGTGGCCGTCACGGACGCCGTGCAGAACGACATAGACGCCGTGGAGACCGCCGTGTTCAGCGAGTACGGCGGCCGCGGCGACGCGGGCCGGATCTACCAGCTCAAGCGCGAACTCCTGGAGCTGCGCCGCGCGGTGGCCCCGCTGGCCCGGCCGCTCCAGGTGCTCGCCACGCAGCCGATACCGGTCATCCCGCCGGAGATCCGTACGTACTTCCGCGACGTCTCGGACCACCTGACCCGCGCCACGGAGCAGATCGGCTCCTACGACGCGCTGCTCGACTCGATCCTGCAGGCACACCTCGCGCAGGTGACCGTCGCCCAGAACGAGGACATGCGCAAGATCACGGCGTGGGCGGCGATCGTCGCCGTGCCGACGATGGTCTGCGGGGTCTACGGCATGAACTTCGACCACATGCCCGAACTGCACTGGACCTACGGATACCCGGCCGTCCTCGGCGTCATGGCCATCGCCTGCTTCGCCATCCACCGGGGCTTCCGGCGCAACGGCTGGCTCTAGGGGTCTGTCGTCAAAGTGGCGCTTGGCCGGCGGCGTCCGGCGTCGCGCCTCGCCGCGGGCCTGACTGGCGCCACTGTGACGACAGGCCCCAGGGGGCCTGGGCGCGTCCGCGATGGCCACCCCTAGGTGGACGCGGACGCGGACGTGGGCGCGGACGCGGAGGCGGACGTGGGCGTGGGCGTGGGCGCGGACCTGCGCGCCCGGGCCACGAAGTGGGTGCCGGCGTCCTCGTACTCGGCCAGCCGCCAGCCCGTCGCGTGCAGCGCAGGGCGGAGGTTCGGCTCGGCGAGCGGGTCGTCGGGGCTGACGGCGCGGCCGTGCCGGGCGGCCCGTTCGGCACGGCCCGACGGGTGGAACAGCAGCAGCTCCGCGCCCGGGGCCGATACGCGGGCCCACTCGGTCAACGCGGTGCGCGGCTGCGGGAGATGGTCGAGCAGACCGGCGGCGAAGATCCCGTGCACCGTGCCCGTCGGCAGCGGGAGCCGGCCGCAGTCGGCCACCAGCAGCCCGGCCGGGCCGCGCCGGCCCGCGCGGGCGGCGGCCGCGAGCATGGCCGGGGTCAGGTCCACGCCGAGCACCGTGCCGGCCGCCCCGACCCCCGCACGCAGCGCCGGCAGCGCCCGGCCGCTGCCGCAGCCCAGGTCCAGCACGGTCTGGCCGGGCCGCAGCCGCATCCGGGCCACGGCGGCCTCGTAGGCAGGGGTCTGGTAGGCGAACCGCTCCTCCCAGGCCTCGGCGCGCGGGGTGAAGAAGGCACGGGTGGCGGTGTGTTCGGCCCGGGCGGCGGTGAGCGCGGCGAAGTGGCGGAGCACCGGGGCGATGTCCGGGTCCCCGAGCGGGCTCGGCACCGCCCAAGCGCTCCCGCCGACCCGCCGGACGCCGCCGCTGCCGCTGCCCGACGGTGTCCCCCACCCCGGGCCCGGGTCCGCCCCCGGGCCGGGAGCCAGCACCGGCCCCGGTCCCGGCCCTGATCCGGCCCCAGCCCCAGTCCCTGCCCCGGCCCCAGCCCGGACCTCAACCCCGGTCCCGGTCCCGGCCTCCGTCCCGGCCCCGGCCTTGGTCCTGGCCTCAGCCCTAGCCCTAGCCCCGGACCCGGACCCGGCCTCAGCACCGGCCCCCGCCCTAGCCGTATCCCCGGCTCCGGACCCGGCCTCGGATCCGGCCCCGGGTAGCGGGCCGGGGTGCGCCACGGGTGCAGGGGCGGGCAGGGGGGCGGTGGGCGGGGGTGCGGGGAGGGTGGGAGGCGAGTCCGTTGCGGCCCGGTCCAGCAGCGGTGCCCCTTCGCCCAGGGCCAGTACCGGGACCTCGGCGGTCAGGGCCGCGCGCAGCAGCGGCAACGCCTCGGGCGCAGCGGCGGTCACGACGAGCGCGTCGGCGCCGGTGAGCGTGGCCGGAAGGGGATCCCCGTCGCCGGGCCGGCACAGATGCGTCCGTAGCCCGGCGGCCTCGAACACGGCCACCACCTCGGCGGGGAGCCCGGCGCCGGCGGAGTCCCCGGCGGCGCCCGGGGTCGATGCGGGGTCACCGATCACGACTACGGCCATCCGGGCCTCCACCCTCGCTTGCGGGCTCAGGCGGCCAGAGCAGGCCGCAGATGCGTAAGGATGCCGGATCCATCGCCGCATATGCCAGGGCCCCGCGCGCAGAACACCGCTGTCGGCGCGCGGGGACACCTCCCTCGGCTCCGGGGGCCGGCAGGGCGAGAGAGCCGCAAACGCGGTGCCGGTTCGCCTTCGGAGTGTGCCGTCAGTCAAGCAACCGGCGCGGCTTCCGGGCGACTGGTTTCGGACACGGAAAATGCGGCGGCGGCGCGCTCCCGGCCTGGTCAATGATCCAAACCGGCCGCCCCGGTCCAAGGGGTGTTCCCCGCTCCGGATGTCTGGTAGGAAAGTTTCCTAACGGAATCGCAAGCCTCAACTACCGCATGGAGGCCCTGTGTTCACTCCTCAGCGCAAGACGATGGCGTTCGGCGCCCTGCTCGGGACGGCGCTCCTCGCCGCCCCGATCGCGGCGCACGCGACGGCCGCTCCCGCCCCGGCACCCACGGCGGTGGCCCCGGCGGCGGCCGCCGTCGGGCTCGACGACCCGGCGAAGAAGGAGATCGCCATGCAGATCGTCTCCAGCGCCGAGAACTCCTCGCTGGACTGGAAGGCGCAGTACAAGTACATCGAGGACATAGACGACGGCCGCGGCTACACCGCCGGCATCATCGGCTTCTGTTCCGGCACCGGCGACATGCTCGACCTCGTCGAGTACTACACCCAGGTCAAGCCGGGCAACGTGCTCGCCAAGTACCTCCCGGCGCTGCGCAAGGTCGACGGCAGCGACTCGCACGCCGGCCTCGACCCGAACTTCACCAAGGACTGGGCGAAGGCGGCCCAGGACAGCGAGTTCAAGAAGGCCCAGGACCACGAGCGCGACCGGGTCTACTTCAACCCGGCCGTCAACCAGGGCAAGTCGGACGGGGTCGGCACGCTCGGCCAGTTCATCTACTACGACGCCATCGTCATGCACGGCGACGGCACCGACTCCACCAGCTTCCGCAACATCCGCAAGCGGGCGCTGTCCAAGGCCAAGCCCCCGGCCCAGGGCGGCAACGAGACCACCTGGCTGGGCGCCTTCCTCGACGCCCGCGTCTGGGCGATGAAGCAGGAGGAGGCGCACAGCGACACCAGCCGTGTCGACACCGCCCAGCGCGTCTTCCTCAAGAAGGGCAACCTGAACCTCAACACCCCGCTCGACTGGAAGGTCTACGGGGACTCCTTCCACATCGGTTGAACCGGCCGGTGAGTTCCCGGCGTCCCGGGCCGGACCCCCTGACCGGCGCGGGGCGCCGCGCCGGCGGGCGGCGCGGCTCCGCGGAGCCGTGACGACAGGTCGCGGACCCGTAACGATGTGGGCTCGGACGGGCCCGGTCCGCCGGTGACAAGGCTGCCCGCGCGCCGAGTTCGAAGCGCTCGGCAGCCACTGCGGCCACACGAAATGCCCGTTGTCACCCTTGTGTCCTCACCCCGTGTGACCCAGTACGACCGGTGGGTTCCAAGTGGCGCCCGATACCCGTGGTTTTGGTTGATGAACTCAAGGAATGCGGCTGTTCCGGCCTCTTGGGAACTGGCTTGACCGCCACGTAAGCGGGGCATAAGTTCTGCCCCGGCTTGCTCCAGCAGGACGGGCCGACGAACCGTCCTCTGGGGGGACCCATGAACTACTACACCGACGTCATGAAGAAGTACGCCACCTTCTCCGGCCGCGCGCGCCGCCAGGAGTTCTGGATGTTCTTCCTCATCAACTTCGGCATCGCGATCGTCCTGATGATCCTGGACGGTGTCTTCGGCACCTACCCGCTGCTCACGGGTATCTACGCCCTCGCCACCTTCCTGCCGAACCTGGCGCTCACGGTCCGCCGTCTGCACGACACCGGCAAGTCCGGCTGGTGGTACTTCGTCAGCGTCATCCCGCTCGTCGGCTTCATCTGGATCATCGTCCTCATGGCGACCGAGGGTCACGCTCAGCCGAACGCGTACGGCGTGAGCCCGAAGGCCGTCCAGGCCTGATCCGGCCCGTACGACCGAGTTCCTGAGCGCCGCCACTGGCTGGAAACAGCCGGTGGCGGCGTTTTCGCCGTTCCGGGGGGTCCCGAGCGGCTCCGGGGTGACGCGCGTCTCCCCCGGACTCGGGCAGGGGGCTGTCCAGAGCGGCCCGATCACGAGATATCTTGATGTCGAGCAATGTTGCAGACGAGAGACGCAGACTGTGGAGCGGAGCATCCGGTGACTGACTCGACCATCATCTACACGCACACTGACGAGGCCCCGGCCCTCGCGACGTATTCGTTCCTGCCTGTGATCCAGGCGTACGCGTCGACGGCCGGTGTGAATGTCGAGACCCGTGACATCTCCCTGGCCGGTCGGATCATCGCCAGCTTCCCCGAGCACCTGGAAGAGGGCCAGCGGATCGCGGACGCCCTCGCCGAGCTCGGCGAGCTGGCGAAGACGCCGGAAGCCAACATCATCAAGCTGCCCAACGTCTCGGCCTCGATCCCGCAGCTGAAGGCCGCGGTCGCCGAGCTCCAGGGCCAGGGCTACGCCCTCCCGGACTACCCGGACGACCCGAAGTCCGACGAGGAGCGCGAGATCCGCGCCCGCTACGACAAGGTCAAGGGCAGCGCCGTCAACCCGGTCCTGCGCGAGGGCAACTCCGACCGCCGCGCCCCCGCGTCGGTCAAGAACTACGCCAAGGCCCACCCGCACCGCATGGGCGCCTGGACCTCCGAGTCGAAGACGAACGTCGCCACCATGGGCGAGAACGACTTCCGCTCCACCGAGAAGTCCGCGGTGATGGCCGAGGCCGGCACGCTCCGCATCGAGCACGTCGCCGCCGACGGCACCGCCACCGTGCTGCGCGAGTCCGTACCGGTCCTCGCCGGCGAGGTCGTGGACGCGTCCGTCCTGCACGTCGACGCGCTGCGCACCTTCCTGAACGACCAGATCGAGCGTGCCAAGGCCGAGGGCGTCCTGTTCTCCGTGCACCTCAAGGCCACGATGATGAAGGTCTCCGACCCGATCGTTTTCGGCCACGTGGTCCGTGCCTTCTTCCCGAAGACCTTCGCCCGCTACGGCGAGACCCTGGCCGCCGCCGGCCTGTCCCCGAACGACGGCCTCGGCACCATCCTGAACGGCCTGGGCGCACTGCCCGACGCCGACGCGATCAAGGCCTCCTTCGACGCCGAGATCGCCGAGGGCCCGGCCCTCGCGATGGTCGACTCGGACAAGGGCATCACCAACCTGCACGTTCCGTCCGACGTCATCGTCGACGCCTCGATGCCGGCCATGATCCGTACCTCCGGCCACATGTGGGGCCCGGACGGCAACGAGGCCGACACCCTCGCGGTCCTCCCGGACAGCAGCTACGCGGGCGTCTACCAGACCGTCATCGACGACTGCCGCGCGCACGGCGCGTTCGACCCGGCCACCATGGGCTCGGTTCCGAACGTCGGCCTGATGGCCCAGAAGGCCGAGGAGTACGGCAGCCACGACAAGACCTTCGAGATCGCCGCCGCGGGCACCGTCCGCCTCGTCGACGCCGCGGGCAACACGGTCCTGGAGCAGGAGGTCGCCGCCGGCGACATCTTCCGCGCCTGCCAGACCAAGGACGCGCCGATCCAGGACTGGGTCAAGCTCGCCGTCACCCGCGCCCGCGCCACCGGCAACCCGGCCGTGTTCTGGCTGGACGAGGGCCGCGCGCACGACGCGCAGCTGATCGCCAAGGTCAAGACGTACCTCGCCGACCACGACACCGAGGGCCTCACCATCGAGATCCTCTCCCCGGTCAAGGCCACCGCGTACTCGCTGGAGCGGATCCGCCGCGGCGAGGACACCATCTCGGTGACCGGCAACGTGCTGCGCGACTACCTGACCGACCTGTTCCCGATCCTGGAGCTGGGCACCAGCGCCAAGATGCTGTCGGTCGTCCCGCTGATGAACGGCGGCGGCCTCTTCGAGACGGGCGCCGGCGGCTCCGCCCCGAAGCACGTCCAGCAGCTCGTCAAGGAGAACTACCTGCGCTGGGACTCCCTCGGTGAGTTCCTCGCGCTGGCCGTCTCCTTCGAGCACCTCGCGACCACCACCGGCAACGCCCGCGCCCAGGTGCTGGCCGACACCCTGGACCGTGCGACCGGCACCTTCCTCAACGAGGACAAGTCGCCGAGCCGCAAGCTGGGCGGCATCGACAACCGCGGCAGCCACTTCTACCTGGCCCTGTACTGGGCGCAGGAGCTGGCCCGCCAGACCGACGCCCCGAAGCTGGCGGCCGCCTTCGACCCGCTCGCCAAGACGCTGGCCGAGTCCGAAGAGAAGATCGTCGCCGAGCTGATCGCCGTCCAGGGCTCCCCGGCCGACATCGGCGGCTACTACCAGCCCGACGCCGCCAAGGCCGCGGCGGTCATGCGCCCGTCCGCGACGTTCAACCAGGCGATCGCGACCCTGGGCTGACGCCAGTGGCAGGCGGACTGACGTGAGCCGCCCGTAGTACCCGCTCCGCCCCGGCCGGCACCGCGCCCGGCCGGGGCGGAGCCGTGTCCGGGGCGGAACGGTCGGGGCGAAACCCGGTTGTGGGGCCTTCGATCAGCGGCTAGGAAGAGCCGGTGATCGAAGGACAGCTGACCGCGCTGCGCGCCCGGTACCCCGAAGACGTACCCGTACTCCACGCGGAGCTCTACGAGGACGTGGCGACGCGCTCGCGCGCCGACTCCCGGCCCTGGCGCCCGCGGGCCGCGGCCGCGGGCCACTCCCCGTACGAGCCCGCCGCCCCGGCCGACGACGCGGCGGTCTTCTCGGTGGTCGCGGCCGGCTCCGGGGAGCTCGCCGGCGAGGCGCTGCTGTGGGGCATCGACACCCACAACCGCGGTGCCCACCTCGGGATGTCCCTGCTGCCCGGCTGCCGGGGCCGGGGCTACGGCACGGACGTCGTGCGGCTGCTGTGCCACTACGGATTCACCGTGCGCGGGCTGCACCGGCTCCAGGTGGACACCCTCGCCGACAACACGGCGATGATCGGCGCCGCGATCCGGGCGGGCTTCACCCTCGAAGGCACCCTGCGGCGCTCGGCCTGGGTGTCCGGGGCCTTCGTCGACGAGGTGATCCTCGGACTGCCCGCCGACGAGTGGCGGCCCGCCGGCTGACACCTCGCCGGGCCGCCCCGACGCGCGCCCCTGGCGCCGGTGTTGACGGCTGCGTTAGCGTGCCCGCCCGGTATCGGGCCGCCTCCACTGGGTGGAGATCGGCCGGCAGCCCCGTACGGTGCGCTACCGCGCGTTCCTGAAGTCCCGCCCCCAGGGCCGGTGCCCGGAAGCGGTGTGGGCCGAGCTGCGGGCCCGCCGCCCCGCGACCGCACCCGCGCAGTCGCGCCCCGGTGGCACTGGCGGCCCCGGCGGCCTGCGGGCGCGGCTCGCCGGGCTGCTCGGGCTCGGCCGGCGGGGCTGAGCGTCAGAGGCGGTGGACGCGGCCCTGGCCGACGGCCAGCGGGTGCCGGCCGGCCGCGAGGATGCGCAGCCCGGGCGCGATCGTGAGCAGCGAGCGGAGCCAGGCGAGGGCCTCGGCGTCCAGCCGGCCGCTGTCGTCGAGGACGAGCAGCATGTCCCGCTCGGCGAGCCATGACGCGGCGTTCGCCGTCCCGCACGGCAGGAAGGGCATCCCGGGCAGGCAGCCCAGCGCGGCCACGAGTTCCCGTACGCCGGTGCGGTGTTCCAGGGTGAGGACCGCCGTACCGTCGCAGAAGTTGGAAGAGATCCGGTGCGCGATCTCCCGGACCAGCAGGCTCCGGGGCGCCCGGAAGCCGCCCGTCACCGTCAGGACCCGGCCCCGCCGCACGGCGGTGAGCAGCCGGGACAGCTCGGCTGACGTCGTCGGCAGTGTTCCGGCTCCGCCGGTTTCCCTCATCGGCACGATGCCCCCCATTGCATGCGTGACGTGTCCGCGGCAGAGGGTTGTTTCAGGCCGCGTGTGGATGATTATGCGTCAGTTCTCCCGTAAGACCAGGGGAATGTCGGACTCCGGGGAAATCGCCCGCGCCGCCGGGCGGGGCGGAGGGAGCTGTGGTCGGATGGTGATCATGGGCCATGACCACGGTGCACCCCCGGCCGCAGCCGGAACCCTCAGCGGGACCTATCGCAAGCGGCTGCTGTGGACCATCTGCATCAGCGTGTCGATCACCCTCGTCCAGGTGGTCGGCTCGGTCCTGTCCGGCAGCCTCGCACTGCTCGCCGACGCCGCCCACAGCCTCACCGACGCCATCGGGGTCTCCCTCGCCCTCGGCGCGATCACCCTCGCACAGCGCGCCCCCACCCCGCGCCGCACCTTCGGCTTCTACCGGGTCGAGATCTTCTCCGCCGTCCTGAACGCCGTCCTCCTCCTCGGCATCTTCGTCTGGGTCCTCTACACGGCGATCGGCCGGTTCAGCGAGCCCGTCGAAGTCAAGGGCGGGCTGATGTTCGCCGTCGCGGTGGTCGGCCTCGCCGCCAACGGGGTCGGCCTGTGGCTGCTGCGCGACGCCAAGGACCACAGCCTCAACCTGCGCGGCGCCTACCTGGAGGTGCTCGGCGACGCCCTCGGCTCCGTCGCCGTCATCATCGGCGGCCTGGTCATCCTCCTCACCGGCTGGGAGGCCGCCGACCCGATCGCCTCCATCGTCATCGGCCTGCTGATCGTCCCGCGCGCCTACGGGCTGCTGCGCGACGCGGGCCACGTCCTGCTGGAGGCCACCCCGCAGGACATGGACCTCGCCGACGTGCGCCGCCACCTCCTCGGACAGCCCGGCGTACTCGCCGTGCACGACCTGCACGCCTGGACCGTCACCTCCGGCATGCCGGTGCTCACCGCGCACGTCGTGGTCGCGGCCGAGACCCTGCGCGGCGAGGACCACGGCGCGCTGCTCACCCGGTTGCAGGCCTGCGTGGGCGGGCATTTCGACATCGCCCACTCCACGCTCCAGCTGGAGCCCGAGGGGCACGTCGAGGACGGGAACGCCCTGCACGCCTGAGCATCCGGGTCGTGTCCGGTCAGGTCGTCCAGGCGGGCCGGTGCGGCGCCGCGGGCAGTGGCCGGGACGCCGGCCGGTCCGGCGCCGCCGTCCGGCCGGCGTGGTGCCGCTTCAGATCCTCCTCGCGGTATCGACGCGTCCCCTCGTGCCAGCCGCCGATCGCCGCCATCCACCGCTTCAGCTCCTCCGCGTACCGGTCCATGGCCGCCCGGGCCGCCGCGTCGAGCCCGAGGTCGGCGTACATCACCGGGAACTCGTTCTCCAGGACGTGCTCGAACTGCCGCATCCGCGAGGTCATCAGGTCGTTCACCATGCCCAGCGCGGTCGGGTAGTCGCAGTCGAAGAAGGTCTCGGTGACGACGACCATGTTGTGCGCCTCGCCCTCGTACTCCACCTCCTTCTGGTACGAGTACACGTCGTTCATCAGCGCCGAGTAGTCGAAGGCGGCGGCCTCCAGGGACTGCACGGCCGCGCTCTGGTAGACCTCCGGCGGGACCACGTCCAGGTGCGTCATCCGGGCCAGCGCGATGGTCATCGGCGAGCCGAAGGTCACCCGCCGCATCTCCAGGTAGTCCACCGGGTCCGGCACCCGGTGCGCGGCCGTGTTCTCCAGCTCCCAGTGCCAGGCGTCGAGCACCCGGTCCATCGCCGTACGGAACAGCCGCCGCTGGGCCCCCGTCATCGGCGCGGCCGTGCGCCGCCACAGGTCCGCGAGCCCCCGCTCCATGGCGTTCACCGGGGTGATGGGCGGCGGAGCCGGGTCCAGCGGCATGAGGGAGCGCAGCCGCGCCGTCTGCGCCGCGGCCCCGGCCAGGTCGCGCGTCGCCCCGAACCGTCGCGGGTACACGTCGTCGGCGTACGTGCCCCAGCTCAGCCAGCCCGCGCTGATGTCCAGGGCCTCCGCCGAAGCCTCCGGGTCGATCCCGGCCGAGCACAGCGCGAAGTCGTACCCGGCGGCCTTCTCCTCCCACCAGTAGCCCTCGTCGAGGATCCCCATGGCCCGGTTCCAGTCGAGGAGCCGGGTCCGGGCCCCGGCCAGATGCGGGTTGAGGGGGACGGCGTACGGCAGGTAGAACTCCGGGATCACCGACGGGCCCACCGGTCGCGGGACGTGGCGGTGCCGGCGGGCGCGCTGCCCGCCGCCGGGCAGGCCGAGCAGCGCCTTGAGGCAGAGCGCCGCCGTGCCCGGTCCCGAGGGGCCGCCGGGGAGCCACGCGGGTGCCGGGACCGCCTGCGCGGCGGCCGGGTCCGTACCGCCCGTGCGCCCGTTCATGTAGCGGCTGGAGCGCATGTGCCATTCGTGGCCGCCGGACTGCCAGTCCTGGAGCCCGCGGGCGTAGGTGAGCACCGCCAGGACCTCGGCCGGGTCCAGGCCCGCCTTCGCGATCATCGGGGGCAGTTCGGTGAAGAAGGTGTGCTCGAACTGCTGGAGCCGGGAGGTGAGCAGCTCGTTCAGCCGGTCGGCCGCCTCCTGGGTGGTGCAGCCGAGGAAGTTCTCCAGCACCAGCACCCCGTTGCTGAGCTCGCCCTCCTTGCCCACCTCGCGCTGGTACGAGAAGAGGTCGTTGCGCAGGTGCACCGCGTCGGCGAAGCAGTCGCGCAGGACGCGCATCGGCCGCTCGGCGGAGACCGCCGCGGGTACCTCGGCGCCGACCGCGTGCTCGATGATCCCGGCCGACCAGGGCGCGCCGCCGACCTTGCGGCGCTGCTCCACGTACTCGACCGGGTTGGAGACGCGGCCGATGCTGATGTTGTCGAGCTCCCACAGCGACTCGGTCAGGAGGTTGCGGGTGCTGCGCGAGAAGCGGGCGATCCAGTCCGCCGAGTGCCCGGGGACGGTGCGGGCCCACAGGTCCGCGAGGCCGGCCTCCACCGGGTTCGTCGGCTCCGGGAGCGGGCCGGCGGCCTTCTCGGGCATGAAGAGGGCCAGGCGCTCCAGCGCGGCGCGGCCGCCGGCCCGGTCCCCGGAGCGTTTGAAGACCTCCAGGAACCAGTCGTCGAAGAAGAACACCCATACGTACCAGTCCGTGACCAGCGAGAGCATCGGCCCGTCGCACTCGGGGTGGGTGTAGGCGCAGAGCAGGGCGTAGTCGTGCGCCTCCAGGTCGGCGAGGTCCCAGATCCGGGAGCCCTCCAGCATCCCCCGGTCCCGGGCCCACGCGCGGGCGTGTGCCCGGGCCTCCTCCAGGTGCGGGTTGAGGCGCGCGGGGTGCGGGACGTAGAACTCGGGGAGTTCGAAGGGCTGTTGGTCCTGACGGTTCATCGTCGCGGCCGTCCTCAGTCGTCGAAGCGGGAGATCTCTACGTTCTCCAGGACCCCGACCGCGTCCGGGACCAGGATCGCCGCCGAGTAGTAGAGGCTCACCAGGTAGGAGATGATCGCCTGCTCGTTGATGTGCATGAACCGCACCGACAGGCCCGGCTGGTACTCGTCGGGCAGGCCGGTCTGGTGCAGGCCGATGACGCCCTCGTTGTCCTCGCCGGTCCGCACGACCAGGATCGAGCTGGTGCGCTCCCTCGTCACCGGGATCTTGTTGCAGGGCAGCAGCGGCAGGCCGCGCCACGAGGGCATCCGGTGCCCCTGGAAGTCCACGCTGTCCGGGTAGAGGCCGCGCCGGCTGCACTCGCGGCCGAAGGCGGCGATGGTGCGGGGGTGGGCCAGGAAGTACTGCGACCCGCGTCGGCGGCTGAGGAGTTCGTCGAGGTCGTCTGGGGTGGGCGGGCCGGTGCGGGTGTAGATCCGCTGCTCGTAGTCCGCGTTGTGCAGCAGTCCGAACTCCGGGTTGTTGACCAGCTCGCTCTCCTGGCGCTCCTTCAATGCCTCGACGGTCAGGCGCAGTTGCTGCTCCGCCTGGTTCATCGGGTGGTTGTAGAGGTCGGCGACGCGGGTGTGCACCCGCAGCACGGTCTGGGCGACGCTGAGTTCGTACTCGCGCGGGCTCAGGTCGTAGTCCACGTACGTGCCGGGCAGGAGGGGCTCCCCGACGTGGCCGGAGGACAGGTCCACGGCGTCGCTGCCCTTGCGGCCGACGCGCTCGGCCTCCAGGTAGGCCTCGGCGTGCCGGCGCAGCGCGGGCGAGGCGTTCAGGGCCGCGTCCCAGTCGCCGCGGTTGTACGTCATCGTCACCACGTCGGTCTGCGCCCGGGCGGTGAACTCCCAGCGGGAGTCGGGCAGCGGGTGGTGGCCGAAGTGGTCGCCGTCGCTGAGGACGTCGAGAGCGGCCTCCTCCCCGTACGCGGTGGGGGCCAGGCGCTCGATCCGGCCGTGGGCGATCAGGAAGATCTTGTCGACGGGCTCGCCGCGCCGGACGATGACGTCGCCCTTGCGGAACTCCTCCTTGACGAACCGGTCCGCGATCGACTTGACCACCGCGTCGTCCGGGAAGTGCCGCAGCATCCCGAGCTCGCGCAGCATGGCCGGGATGACGCGCAGTTCGGTGCCGGTCTTGACGAAGCTGATGCGGCCGTCGCCGAGGGTGTAGCTCACGGTGCGGTTGACGCGGTACGTGCCGCCGCCGGTCTGCACCCAGGGCAGGATCCGCAGCAGCCAGCGCGAACTGATGCCCTGCATCTGCGGGGCGGACTTGGTCGTCGTCGCCAGGTTCCGGGCGGCCTCGGTGCTCAGGCTCTGGCGGGCGGCGGCGGTGGTTTCCTCGGTGGCGGCCGGGTCGACTGACATGAAGGTGTTCCTCTCGGTCGGTCTACGGGTGATCAGCCCCGAGGGCCGGTGGGGGTGGCGTGCGGGGGTGACCGGAAGGGGGGCTACCGCTCCCGAGTGATCTGCCGTGCTCCCGCACGCCACCGGACACGCGGTGTGACCGCGTGTCCCCGCGTGCACACGTCTTAGTTAGGGGCAGGGCGGCCTCACCCGGTACATCCGTTCCGGCCCCACCCTGTTGAATGTCCAACCGTGTTGAAACGCTGGACACCTGTACGAGATGGGTGATTCTCATCGCCAAGCGTGAACCCAACGGACGACTGCGCACCCTCCTCGCCGACGCTCGCTGGAGCGGTCAGGACTTCGCCCGCGCCGTCAACGGCGTGGCCGCCGAGACCGGCCTCACCCTCCGCTACGACCGCACCTCCGTCTCCCACTGGCTCGCGGGCACCCGCCCGCCGGCCCACGTCGTCGCCCTCGCCGCCGAGGCCCTCAGCCGCCGGACCGGCCGGCGGGTCAGCGCCGCCGACACCGGGCTCGCCCGGGCCGCCCGGGCCGCCCGGCCCTCCCCGGCCGAGGGGGCCCCCGAGCGCCCGGGCCCCCTCGCCGCCGTGTCGCTCGCGGTGGGGGCCCGGCCCGAATGCGGGACCGGGCTGCTCGGCGAGATCCCCGTCTACTCCTCCGCGTGGCGGCCCACGGAAGCGACACCGCCGACGGCCTCCCCCGCCGGGCGGGGCGGAGACCGGATCGGCCAGCACCACGTAGAGGCGGCGGACGCGGTGCTGCCCGTCTTCCGGGGCGCCGACATGATGTTCGGCAGCGGACACGCCCGCGCGGCCCTGATCGCCTACCTCACCACCACCGTGGCCCCGTGGCTGCGGGCCGACGCGCCGCCCTCGGTACGCCACCGGCTGCTCGGCAGCACCTGCCGGCTCGCCTACACGGCCGGGTTCCTGTGCTTCGACAGCAACCAGCAGGGGATGGCCCAGGCCTACTACCGCGCCGCCCTGCGGCTCGGGCGCGAGGCCGGGGACCCGCAGTGCCACGCGCCCGTACTGCGCGGGATGAGCGTCCAGGCGTACCACCTCGGCCACCGCAAACAGGCCCTGGAGCTGGCCGAGGCGGCGGCCCGCGAGCTGCCCCGGCTCCCGGACGTCCAGGCGGCCTTCGTCACCGGACAGCTCGCGGTCGCCGAGGCGGGCTGCGGGGACCGGCGCGCGGCCCTGAACCACCTGACGTGTGCGCAGCGGCTGCTGGAGCGCTCCGACGGGCAGTCCGCGCCGATCGGGGCCTACCACCGGGCGGCCCTCGCCCACCAGCAGGCGGAGGCGCTGGCCGCGCTCGGGGACCTCAAGGGCGCCATCGTCGCGCTCACCTCCTCGCTGCGGCACCGGCCGCCCGCCGAGCGCCGGGCCAGGGCGATCACCGCGGCCCGGCTCGCCGAACTCCACCTGGAACGCGGGCACCTGGAACGAGCCTGCGCGGCCTGGCACGAACTGCTCGACGTCGTACCGCAGTTGGAATCCGCCCGAGTGAGCGACGCGCTGCGCCGGATGCGGGCGCGGCTGCGGACCGTGCGGGGGAGCGGGGTGGTGCGGCCGCTGCTGGAGCGGGCCGGGGTGTCCTGAGCGTCGTACATCCGTGCAGAGCTTCAACCCCGGCGGATTTTCAACACGGCCGCAGCCGCCGCGGGTTCCGGTCCGGCGGGCCCGCGCCGCACTGTCGATGCCATGCAGACGCACCCGCCCGCCTCCGCCCGCTCCCGTGCCGCGCTGCTGGAGCGGCTGCGCGGCGGCCCGGCCGGCTTCGGCACCGCCTCCCTACGGGTCCCGCCCGCCTCCCTCCGGGTCCCGCCCGCCGCCCGGCCCGGCGCGAACCGCCGCCCGGGCAGCGGGGGCGGCGGCGGGAACGGTGAGGTGCCCGAGCTGTACTGTCCGCCGGCCCTGCGCGAGCACGACGCGCTCGCCCGCGAGATCGACGACCGGCTCATCGAATGGGCCGAGCACACCGGCCTCTACGAGGGCCGGCTCGACGACGTCCGGGCGCTCTCCCTCGGCCGGTACTTCGTCCTGGCCTTCGCCCACGTCCACGACCCCGACCGGCTGCTCGCCCCCGCCAAGTGCACCCTCGCCCAGTGGGCCTCCGACGACTACTACTGCGACGACGACTCGGCCGGAGCCGACCCGCTGCGCATCGCCACCAACCTCTCCCTGGCCAACGCCGCCGTCGACCCCGCCTACCTCCCCGCCCGCTACGCGCCCGGCCACGAGGACACGCTGCGCGCCGACCCGGTCCTCGTGGCCTTCCGCTCCAGCGCCGCGCACCTGAAGCAGTACGCCACCTGGTCCCAGATCACCCGCTACCGCCACGAGCTGGCCGCCCTGTGGTCCGGCTACACCGCCGAGGCCGGCTGGCGCGTCACCGGCCGCACCCCCTCCGTCCAGGAGTTCCTCACCGTCCGCCAGGACAACAGCTTCCTCCCGGTCATGGTGATGCTCGACGCCGCCGGGGGCTACGAACTGCCCGTCGAGACGTACGGCGACCCGCGCGTGCGGGGCGCCGTCCTGAAGGCAGCCTCCGCCGGCGTCGTCGTCAACGACCTCTACTCCATGCGCCGCGAGGAGCAGGGCACGGCCGTCAGCTACAACCTGCCCTCCCTGATCCAGGCCGAGGACGGCTGCACCCGCGAAGAGGCCGTCCGCCGCTCCGCCGACATCCACGACGAGCTCGTCCACGCCTTCGAGGACGAGTCCGCCGCCCTCGCCGCGGCCGGCTTCCCGCCGCTGACCCGCTACCTGGCCGACGTATGGGCCTGGCTCGGCGGGAACCTCGAATGGCACCGCACCTCCGCCCGCTACCACGCCGAGCCGGCCACCGGCAGCGGCCCGACGCAGGAGGGGACTCCGGCATGACCACACCCGAATCCACCGCGCCCCCGGCCGGGGCGGCAGCCGGCGCGCCGCGCCAGGCCCTGAGCACCGCCGCCGCCCGCAACCTCGCCACGACCACCAAGTCCACGCCCCAGATGCAGGGCATCAGCTCCCGCTGGCTGCTGCGCATGCTGCCCTGGGTCGACGTGAACGCCGGCACCTACCGCGTCAACCGCCGCCTCAGTCACGCCGTCGGCCGCGGCCGGGTCTCCTTCGTCCAGTCCGGCGCCGACGACGTGCGGATCCTCGCGCCCACCCTGGCCGAACTCCCCACCCTCAAGGGCTTCCCGGAGGAGCCGGTCCTCGCCGACCTCGCGGCCCGCTTCGTCAAACGCGACCTGCGCCGCGGCGACACCCTGGTCGAGGCCGGCGCCCCCGTCGAGGAGGTCTTCGTCATCGCCCACGGCCGCTTCGAGAAGCGGGCCCCGGGCAAGTACGGCGCCGTGGACCTCATCGGCGTCGCCGCCGACGGCGACCAGCTCGGCGACGACGCCCTCGGCCGGCCCGCGCCGACCTGGGACTACTCCGTCGTGGCCACCACCGCCGCGACCGTGATGGTGCTGCGCTGGCGCTCCTTCCAGGAGGTGCTGGACCGCTCCGCCTCCCTGCGCGCCCACCTGGAGCGGTACGTGGAGAACGGCCGCCGCCCGGTCAACCGGCGCGGCGAGGCCGACATCGAACTCTCCTCCGGCCACGAGGGCGAGCACGTCCTGCCCGCCACCTTCGTGGACTACGACCTCAGCCCGCGCGAGTACGAACTCTCCCTCGCCCAGACCATCCTGCAGATCCACACCCGGGTCACCGACCTCTACAACGACCCGATGAACCAGTTCGAGCAGCAACTGCGCCTGACCGTCGAGGCGATGCGCGAACGACAGGAGTCGGAGCTGCTGAACAACCGGGAGTTCGGGCTGCTGCACAACGCCGCCTACGAACAGCGCATCAGCACCTGGTCCGGCCCGCCCACCCCCGACGACATGGACGACCTGCTCAGCATGCGGCGCGGCACCCGGTTCTTCCTGGCGCACCCCAAGGCCATCGCGGCGTTCTTCCGCGAGTGCAACAAGCGCGGGCTCTCCTTCGACACCACCCAGGTCGAGGGCCGCACCGTACCGGCCTGGCGGGGCGTGCCCGTGCTGCCCTGCGGCAAGATCCCGATCACCGGCGGCCACACCAGCTGCGTCCTCGCGCTGCGCACCGGCGAGGACAACGAAGGAGTCATCGGCCTGACCCAGACCGGCATCCCGGAGGAGTACGAACCCGGCCTGAACGTCCGCTTCATGGGCATCGACCAGAAATCGATCATGTCCTACCTGGTGAGCGCCTACTACTCGACCGCGATCCTCGTCCCCGACGCCATCGGCATCCTGGAGAACGTGGACATCGCGGCCGCCCGCTCCTGAGCGATCCGGCGGTTGTCCGGCAGCCGGTCATCGGCTGTACTGCTGTGCGAACCCCAACGCGGGGGCGGGCGCAGGGGGAGGGGCTCACGATGGCAGCGGACAGGCGACCGGACGGGCGGACCGAACGTCGGGCGAGGCCCCCGTCGCACCGCCGCCGCCCGGGCTTCCCGGGGCGCCGGCCCCTGCTGGCCCTGCTGATCTCCGCCTTCCTGCTCGTCGGCGTCCTCGCCGCCGCCGGCATCGCCGAGGACCTGTTCCCATCCGGCTCCCGCCCGCTGGCAGCCGCCCCGGGTGCGGCGCCCTCGCGGCCCGGCGCACCCACGACGGCCGTCGCACCATCGAGAGCGCCGGAGCCGGGGGCCACCCCGAGCGCCAAGACGCCGGATCCGGGCGCCACCCCCGCCGCCACGGACCCCGGGGCCCCGCGCCCCGCCGGGCTGCTGCCCTTCGACATGCCCCAGCCGGCCGCGCTGCGCTCCGGCAAGGCGGGCGGGAAGCTGGTGTTCGCCCACTACTTCACCCCGTACCCGCTCTCCCTCGACAACGCGAGCGCCAACGGCGACTACTACACCCGCAACTACCTCGAACCGGGTGGCGAGGACGGGAAGCACCAGCGCTACGGCGGGCTGCTGCGCGACCGCCCGCTGCCCGTGCCGCCCAAGGAGGGCGACTGGGAGTACGCCAACCTCCAGCAGGAGGTCCGGACCGCCCGCGCCGCCGGGATCGACGGGTTCACCCTCGACCTGCTCTCCCTCTCGGGCAAGAACTGGGAGCGCTCCAACCTCCTGATGGAGGCGGCCCGTTCGGTGGACCCCGGTTTCCGGATCATGCTGATGCCGGACATGACCTCGCTGAAGACGGACGACCCCGGTGTCCTCGCCGACGCCGTCGCCGCCCTCGGCAAGTACCCCGCCGCGCACCGGCTCGGCGACGACCGGCTCGTCGTCTCGCCGTTCAAGGCGGAGGAGAAGAGCGTGGCCTGGTGGACCCGGGTCCTCGGCCTGCTCGACTCCAAGCACGGCATCCGCACCGCGTTCGTCCCCCTCTTCCTGGACTTCGGCGCGCACCACGGGGAGTTCGCCCCCATCAGCCACGGCTTCTCCGAGTGGGGCAGCCGCAGTTACGTGGGCCAGGAGAGCTCCACGCGCGACGCGCGCCGGGCGCACGGCATGGGCAAGATCTGGATGCAGCCCGTATCCGTGCAGGACGCCCGCCCCAACCAGGGCGTCTACGACGAGGCGGGCAACACCGCGACCCTGCGGGCCACTTGGGAGCACGCCATCGACGACGGCGCCGACTGGGTGCAGCTGACCACCTGGAACGACTACTCCGAGGGCAGCCAGTTCGCGCCCTCGCTGCACAACGGGTACACGTACCTGGACCTCACCTCCTACTACCTGACCCGCTTCAAGACCGGCGCCTGGCCGAAGATCGTCCGGGACACCCTGTACCTGACGGCCCGGACCCAGTTCGCGGCCGCCGCCCCGACGGGCACGCAGTCGCTGCTGATGTCCCCGCGCAAGGGCAGCGCCGCGCCCCGTGACACGGTGGAGGTACTCAGCTTCCTCACGGAGCCGGGGACCGTCCGTACGGCCGTCGGCCCGGCCAGGGGCTCCCACAGGGCACCGGCCGGGATCCACTCCGAACTGCTGCCGCTGAGGGCGGGCGCCGGCTCGGCGGAGGTGGTGCGGGGCGGCAGGGCGGTGACGGAGGTGAAGCTGCCGTATCCGGTGGACCACACCGTGGCGGTCCAGGACCTCCAGTACTACGCGGCGACGAGCGGCCGCGAGTAGCGCACGCGAGTAGCACGCGAGTTGCGCACGCGAGTTGCGCACGCACGGCAGGTGCGGCGCCGCTGCCGGGCGCACGGGTCCGGGCGGAGCCCGGTTTCGGGAAGCGGCAGGGTGGGGAGAGGCTCCGCGCAGCGGGCCACCCACAGGACCCGCGCGAGCGAGGGAGGCACCCGTGTCCGAGCAGGCACACCCCGTTGCGTTCCCCGGCGGGCCGGCCCTGTTCCGCCTGGACCCCGGCACCGCCCACCTCAACCACGGCTCCTTCGGCGCGGTCCCGGTCCCCGTCCAGGAAGCCCAGGCCGCGCTCCGGGCCGAGGCCCACGAGGACCCGGACGCCTTCTTCGTCGGCGTGGCGCAGCGGATCACCGCCGCCCGCACCTGCGTCGCCGCGCACCTCGGCGCCGACCCCGACGGGATCGCCTTCATCGCCAACGCCACCGAGGGCGCCAACCTGGCCCTCGACGCCGTCCCACTGGCCGAGGGCGACGAGATCCTGGTCACCGACCACGGCTACGGCACCGTCGTCGCGGCCGCCGCCCGCCGCGCCCCCGTCACCACCGTGCCGCTGGACCCGTTCCTGCCCGACGAGGACGCCGTACGCGAGGCGGTGCTGGCCGGCGTGACGCCCCGTACCAAGGTCGCGGTCCTCGACCACATCAGCTCGCCCACCGCCCGCCTCATCGCCACGCCCCGGCTCCTCGCCGAACTCGCGGACCTCGGGATCACCACCGTGGTCGACGGCGCGCACGCCCCCGGCATGATCGCGGACCCGCTCGCGGGCGGCGCCGACTTCTGGTTCGGGAACCTCCACAAATGGGGCTACGCCCCGCCCGGCACGGCCGTCCTCGCCGTCGCCCCGCGCCACCGCGCCCGGATCCGGCCCCCGGTGCCTTCCTGGGAGGACGCGCACGGATTCCCGCGCTCCGTCGAATACCGTGCCACCGCCGACTACACCGGCTGGCTCGCGGCCCCGGAGGGGCTGGAGCTGCTGGAGCGCCTCGACGCCGCCAAGGTACGCGCCCACAACGCCGCCCTCGCCGCCCACGGAGCGGCCCTGCTCGCCCGGATCCCCGGGCTCACCCCGCTCCCGTACACCGAGGGCCTCGCGATGCGCGCGCTGCGGCTGCCGCCCGGGGTCGCCGAGACGCCGGAGAGCGCCCGAGCCCTGCGCGAGGAGCTGGCGGCGCGGCTGCGCGTCCGGGTGCTGATCTGGCCCTGGCCGGGCGGCGGCGGCATCCGCGTCTGCGGGCAGATCTACAACCGCCCCGAGGAGTACGAACGCCTCGCCGCCGCGCTCCCGGCCTTCCTGGGGTGAGGCGTCAGCTACGCCGGAGCAGGTACGTGTCCATGATCCAGCCCTTGCGGGCGCGGGCCTCGGTCCGCAGCTCCTCGATCCGGCCGGACACCTCCGCGAGCCTGCCCTGGACCAGGATCTCGTCCGGGGTGCCGACGTAGGCACCCCAGTAGATGTAGAGGTCCTTGTCGAGGTGGGCGGTGAAGGCGTGCCGCGCGTCCAGCATCACCACCACGTCGTCCACGTCCTGCGGCCAGCCCTCCGCGAGCCGCCGGCCGGTGGTGATCTGGACCGGGCGGCCGACCCGGTTCAGGTTGGTCCGGTGCCGGGCCAGCAGCGAGGAGATGCTGCTGATGCCGGGCACGACCTCGTGCTCGAAGGACACCCGGCCGCGCTCCAGCACCTCGTCCAGGATCGCGAGCGTGGAGTCGTAGAGCGAGGGGTCGCCCCACACCAGGAACGCCCCGGTCTCGCCCTCCGCCAGGTCCTCGGCGATGAACCGCTCGAAGAGGGCGGCGCGGGCGCTGCGCCAGCCGTCCACGGTCGGGGTGTAGTCCGCCGGGGCCCGGTCCCGGTCGGGGTCGCGGCCCTCCACGAGCCGGTGGCCGGGGCGGGCGTGCTCGTCGAGCATGGCGCGCCGCAGCCCGGTCAGGTCCGCCTTCTCCTCGCCCTTCTCCAGGATGAGGAACGCGTCCGCCCTGCCGATCGCCTTGACCGCTTGGAGGGTCAGGTGGTCCGGGTCGCCCGCGCCTATGCCGATCACTGAGAACTTCTTCACCCGGCTATTCTGCCCGTCATGCGTGCCGCCCTGTTCGTCACCTGCGTCAACGACGCGCTCTACCCGCGCACGGGCATCGCCGTCGTACGCCTGCTGGAGCGGCTCGGGGTCGAGGTGGACTTCCCCGCGGGCCAGAGCTGCTGCGGCCAGCCGCAGTACAACACCGGATACCGGCACGAGGCCGAACCGCTGGTACGGCGTACCGCCGCGGCCTTCGACGGGTACCCGTACGTGGTCACCCCCTCCGGGTCCTGCGCGGCGATGATCCGCGAGCACTACCCGCGGATCGGGCGGAAGGCGGCCGCCGAGGGGCGGGGCGCGGAGCTCGCCGAGGCGGCGGCGTCACTGGCTCCGAGGGTCTACGAGCTGACCGAGTTCCTGGTCGACGTGCTCGGGGTGACCGATGTGGGCGCGTACTTCCCGCACACCGTCACCTATCACCCGTCCTGCCACGGCCTGCGTGGCCTCGGGCTCGGGGACCGGCCGCGCAGGCTGCTGGCCGCGGTCGGGGGCCTGGAGCTGGTGGAGCTGCCCGGGGCCGAGGAGTGCTGCGGGTTCGGCGGCACGTTCGCCGTCAAGAACCCGGCCGTGTCGGCCGCCATGGGCGCCGACAAGATCGCGAGCGCCACCGCCACGGGCGCGGCCGTGCTGTGCGGGGCCGACAACTCCTGCCTCGCCCACCTCGACGGCATCCTGCGCCGGCGGGGCGCCCCGCTGCGGGCCCTGCACCTGGCCGAGATCCTGGCCGCGACGGAGGAGGAGGCGCCGCTGTGACTGGCGGCACGTTCATCGGGATGCCGGCCTTTCCCGAGGCGGCGAAGGATGCCGTCGGGGACGAGGTGCTGCGGGCCAACCTCCGGCACGCGACGCACACCATCCGCGACAAGCGCGCCCGGGCGGTGGCGGAACTGGCGGACTGGGAACTGCTGCGCGCCGCAGGGAAGGCCGTCAAGGACCAGACGCTCCGTCACCTCGACCGGTACCTGCTCCAGTTGGAGGAATCGGTGACCGCCGCCGGCGGGGTCGTCCACTGGGCCGCCGACGCCGAGGAGGCCAACCGGATCGTGACCGGCCTCGTGCGCGCCACGGGCGAGCGCGAGGTCGTCAAGGTCAAGTCCATGGCCACGCAGGAGATCGGCCTCAACGAGGCCCTGGAAGCCGCCGGGATCGCCGCGTACGAGACCGACCTCGCCGAGCTGATCGTCCAGCTCGGCCGCGACCGGCCCTCGCACATCCTGGTCCCGGCCATCCACCGCAACCGCGCCGAGATCCGGGACATCTTCGAGGCGGAGATGGGGAGTTGGGGCCGCGCGGCACCGGCCGGGCTCGGCGACGACCCGCGCGAACTCGCCGAGGCCGCGCGCCTGCACCTGCGCGAGAAGTTCCTGCGCGCCAAGGTCGCCGTCTCCGGCGCCAACTTCATGGTCGCCGAGACGGGCACCATGGTCGTCTTCGAGTCCGAGGGCAACGGCCGGATGTGCCTGACCCTGCCCGACACCCTGATCTCGGTCGTCGGCATCGAAAAGGTGGTCCCGACCTTCCGCGACCTGGAGATCTTCCTCCAGACACTGCCGCGCTCCTCCACGGCCGAGCGGATGAACCCGTACACGACGATGTGGACCGGCACCACGGACGGCGACGGCCCCTCCGCCTTCCACCTCGTCCTGCTCGACAACGGCCGCACCGACACCCTCGCCGACGAGGTCGGCCGCCAGGCCCTGCGGTGCATCCGCTGCTCCGCCTGCCTCAACGTCTGCCCGGTCTACGAGCGCGCCGGCGGCCACGCCTACGGCTCCGTCTACCCCGGCCCGATCGGCGCCATCCTCAGCCCCCAACTGCGGGGCACCGGCAGCGAGATCGATGCCTCGCTGCCCTACGCCTCCACCCTCTGCGGGGCCTGCTACGAGGTCTGCCCGGTCGCCATCGACATTCCGGAGGTCCTGGTCCACCTGCGCGAACGGGTGGTCCAAGGCGGCCCGGTGACCCGCGAGGGCATCCGCGTACGGATCCGCCCGGCGCGGGGCCATGCCGCCGAACGGGCCGCGATGCGCGCCGCCCGGCACCTCCTGGACCACCCGTGCGCGCTGCGCGCGGGGGAGCGGCTGCTGGCCCGGGCCCGCCGGCTGCGGCCGCGCCGGCTGCCGGGGCCCGGGCGGGCGTGGACGGACAGCCGCGAGCTGCCGGAACTCCCGGCGGAGCCGTTCCGCGACTGGTGGGCGCGGGAGCGGGGAGGCCGGGGAAGCCTGGGAGATACGGAAGGCCGGGGAGATCGGGGAGATACGGGAGATCGGGGAGACGTGGGAGACCGGGGAGATCGGCGAGACCGGGGAGGCCGGACGTGAGCAGCAGGGACCGCATCCTGGGCCGCATCCGCCGCGCCACGGCGACCGCCGCCCCCGCCCCCGCCGTCCCCCGGGACTACCTCCCGGTCCACGGCGCCCGCACCCCGGCCCAGACGGCGGCCCTCCTCGCCGCGAACCTCGCCGAGTACCGGGCGAAGGTGCACCGGACCGACGAGGACGGCCTCGCGCCCCTGCTGGCGCGGCTCCTGTCCGAGCGGGGCGCGCGGAGCGTCCTCGTACCGGCCGGGCTGCCGCCGCACTGGCTCCCGGCGGCGGATCCGACGCGGGTCCACGACCGGGCGGATTCCACCCCGTACGAACTGGACGCGGTCGACAGCGTGGTGACCGGCTGCGCCCTGGCGATCGCCGAGACCGGCACGATCGTCCTCGACGGCGGCCCCGGGCAGGGCCGGCGGCGCATCACCCTGATCCCGGACCACCACATCTGCGTGGTGCGGGTCCCTGACCAGGTCGTGGACTCCGTCCCGCGGGCGCTGCCGCTCCTGGACCCGACGCGCCCGCTGACCTGGATCTCCGGCCCCTCGGCCACCAGCGACATCGAGCTCGACCGGGTCGAGGGCGTGCACGGGCCCCGCACCCTGGAGGTCGTACTGCTCGGCGCACAATAGGCCTCATGTCCGCACACATCGCCCTCACCGCCCTCGTGGTCCGCGACTACGACGAGGCCATCGACTTCTACACCCGGGCCGTCGGCTTCGACCTCGTCGAGGACACCGCGCGTCCGGACGGCTCCCGCTGGGTCGTGGTCCGCCCGCGCGGCGCCCGCGAATCGGCTCTCCTGCTGGCCCGCGCCAAGGACGACGCCCAGCGCTCCCGGGTCGGCGACCAGACGGGCGGCCGCGTCGGCTTCTTCCTGTACACCGACGACTTCGCGGGCGACCACGCCCGGATGACCGCCGAGGGAGTGCGCTTCCTGGAGGAGCCGCGCCACGAGCCGTACGGCTCGGTCGCCGTCTTCGAGGACCTCCACGGCAACCGCTGGGACCTCCTGGAGCCGAAGGCGTAGCCGCCGGTCCGACCCTCAGGAGAGCCGGGGCGCCTCGGCGCCCGCGTCGACGCGTTCCCCGGCCTCCACCCGCAGCGCCAGCCCCCGGGCCCACCGCACCAGCCCGGCCGCGTCGACCCCGTACGCCTCGCCCGCCTCCCCCTTGCCCCGCGCGGCCAGGGCATCGGCGCCGCGCCGCAACAGCCGCGCCCCGCCGACCGCGTTCCCGCGCGCGGAGTGCGTCAGCCCCACGGCCAGCTGCGCGAGCCCCTTCCAGAGCGGGGCCTCGGCCTCGGGGCCGGTCTTCCAGGCGTCCTCGAACACCTCGTGCGCGTGGAACGGCATCCCGGCGTCCAGCAGCCGCTGAGCCTCCCGCACGGTCTCCACCGGAGTCCGCACCACCCCCTCGGGCTGCCGCTCGACCCCGGCCTCCCCGTACGCCAGCGGCCGCCCCAGCCCATCCCGTGGCCGAGCACTCCGCGCCCGCCCCTCAGCGTCCCGATCCCGTGCGTCCATCCCCTCATCCTCCCTCCCGCCGATTACCCGTGCGTGCACACCCCTCGGCGTGGGGTAATGTTCTGCATGTGCCGCCGGGACGGGAATCCCCAAGTGGGAAGCCCAGTCGGAAGCACATCGGGACGTGGCGCAGCTTGGTAGCGCACTTGACTGGGGGTCAAGGGGTCGCAGGTTCAAATCCTGTCGTCCCGACTCGAAAGAGTCGAGGTCAGGGGCCGTTTCGGAGCAATCCGAAACGGCCCCTTGATCATTTTTGGGGACCAGTTGGGGACCAGGTCGGCCCGTGCGGGTCAGATCGCGGTGACGGCCGTGACTGGCAGCGAACGAGGTGCACGGAGCACCATGAGGTGCGCGGACAGCGCGGCACCAGCTGCGGTGATCTGGCCGGCGTCGGGGTGGAGGTAGCGCTGAGTGGTGGTCAGATCATCGCCTTCTCGTTCTTCGCGCTCGCCACGGACGTCGCCGTCGACGCCGTCCTGGCGCCCTCTGGCACCGGAGAGGCCGAGCGGTCCATCCCCGGCATCGTGCTCGCCGCTCTGTCCCTGGCCGTGATGCCGTTTCTGTCGGCCGCCCAGCGCGAGGCCGGGCACGAACTCGGCTCCGCCTCGGCGGTTGCCGACTCGGACGCTTCCAGGGTGCGACCACAGGCGACCACCGCGCTCCCGAGGCCGCCGCGACCAATGCCTTTCCCTTGTTAGCGCTGCGTGCGCCCACTGCATCCGCGTCGCTGCCCTGCGCAGGGGTTCACGATGTCCGGTCGTAGGCACCGGCTGAGGATGGCGGCTTCGGATCGCAGCGGCCGGAGTCCGGAGCTCGGGGCGCAGCAAGCCAGGAGCGTTTGGTCCCGAGGCCGTCGACGAGCACCATCTCCGGTCGTCTCGCCGGTACAGCGGCCAGGTCCGGCTCCGGCTACCCCGCGCAAGCGGTACTCGCCGCGGGCCGGCGGCGCCAGCTCAAGGCCTCGGGCCGTCGCCTCGGTCTACGGACGGCCGTGGCGCTCGACGGGCTGCCCGGGCGGTGAGGCTGCGGAGCGGGTGCCCTGTCTTCGCCGCACATGCTTTAGGTTGCGGGTGTGGCCGTCGTCTGTTCGTCGGTCAGGCGGGCCCGCCAGTCGCTGACGTAATCGTCGGGCATGGACGCCAGGCGGGCGATTTCCCCGTCGCTGCGCCCATCGGACCAGGCCAGGATCCGTGTCACGGTGCGGTTCCGTGCCGCGCGGAAGTCCTTGAGCATGTTTTCGTGGCGTTTGACTTCCTCGGCTTCGCGGACGAGCTGCTGGTCGACGGCGGAGCGTTCCTCGGCGCGCAACCGGCGCAGATGGGCGTCCAGGCCCGTCAGGACCAGACCCTCCTGGTGCGCGGAGTTCTGGAACCCTTCGGCCAAGGCCGCCAGCACGCAGTCGGGGACGTCGGCGAGGGTGGCCCCGGGGGGCTTGGCTGCCTCCCAGGTGCCCCGACCCGCCTCTGTCGTCTCCAGCCAGACGCGGGCGTCTGTCGGAACACGGTCGCCGCAAGCCTGCGCGCGGTAGGCGTACAGGGCGGCACGGTGGCCGTAGAAAGTGAAACCGTCCTCGATCTGCCGGTCGGCGGCGCGGCACATCCGCCCCGGTACACCGCCATAGCCGCTCTCGGGACTGTAGTCGGCGTAGGCATCGAGTTCCGCGTCCGTGGCCAGGCCCCAGGAGGGATCGCACAGACCGGGGTTCATGGCGAGGAACGCGCCGACCTCGACACGCCAGGCAGGGACCGGTGTCGTGCGCAGCCTGGGCCAGCGGAGATCGCCGGAGGGATCGAAGGTGTGGGTCGCGGCCTGCTCGATGTCGTCCCAGGCGGTGGCGGCCTCGGCCGACCACTCCAGTTCGTCGCCCGGTCCGATGCGGTGGATGGAGTCCACGAGCCGCTGCACGGCGGGGAGTATGCGCAGGGCGAGCGCGTGCAGTTCCTCAGCGGTGAAGAAGCGCCAGGAGCAGCCGCGCTGTTCGTCATGGGCCAGGTGGCCGAGCAGCTGCACCATTATTCCGGAGGCCGGGACGGCCCCGTCGCCGAGTGCCCTGCGGGGGAGGCCGGGGAGCTGGCTGCCGAGGTCTTCGGACGGGGCCCGCCAGTCGATGTCGCCGAACCATACGGCGCCGTCGCGTGCGTCCACTGCCAGCCACTGATGGTAGCCCGCACCCGGGCCGTAGCGCTGCTCCTGCTGCTCGGCGTGCTCGTCGTGCCATACGTACTCGCCCGGAGGGGGGTCCAGCTCCACGGCCATGAAGCCGTCCTCGGGGCGGTAGCCGGTGAGAACGCGGGCCGTTCGCGGCGCACTGTCGGCGGCGGTCATGAGGGGTTTCCTCTCGCTGGAACGTCAACCGCCGCAAACGTAGGCCGCCCGTCACAGAATAGTTTAACTTTCAGCCACCGCGTCCGGTAGTCGGACAAGCCGGGAGACCGGGCGTCGCCACCCGGTCTACGCGCGTGCGGCCGCCGTCAACTTGGCGCATTTCACGTGGGTTCACGCTCCGTTCGCCTCCGGTAGCCGCCCGCCGCAGCCTCATGCGAGCGCGGCCAGCGCTTGCGCGGCGAGCATCTGCTCCAGGTCCAGGACGGTGCGCGGGGCGTGCCGGGTGTCGATGCGAACGGCGTAGATGAAGCGCGTCAACTGCGGCTCGGCCAGGGGGCGGGCCACGACCTGGGTGTTGGCGCGGGGCAGGGCGAGTTGCGGCATGACGGCCACGCACAGGCCTGCGGCCACGAAGCCGAGCACGGTGTTGAAGTCGTCCCCCTCGTATTGCAGGCGGGCCTGGAAGCCAGGCGTCTTGGCCATCTGGGAAAGCAGTTCCAGGCGCAGTGCGGCCTCCGGAGCCGCGATCCAGGTCTCGGACGCGAGGCTGGCCAGGTCGATGACCTCCCTGTCGGCCAGGCGGTGGTGTGCCGGGACCACGGCCACCACCGGATCCCGTGCGACCAGCGTCCGGCGCAGCATCCGGGGTGGCGGGACGGGGATGAAGTCGTAGTCGTAGCTGAGGGCCAGGTCCATGTCCCCCCGCTTGAGCCGGTTGTAGCAGGCCTCGGGTTCCAGTTGGCCGAGGCTGACCTGCACGTGGGGGTAGGCCGTGTGGAGTTGGGCCAGCGCTTGCGGAACGATGCTGGTGGCGGCCGAGGCGAAG
Organism: Streptomyces sp. NBC_01551; assembly: GCF_026339935.1. Taxonomy (NCBI): domain Bacteria; kingdom Bacillati; phylum Actinomycetota; class Actinomycetes; order Kitasatosporales; family Streptomycetaceae; genus Streptomyces; species Streptomyces sp. NBC_01551. Next base: position 678,990 of record NZ_JAPEPX010000001.1, on the reverse strand, counting down.
GCGCCGAGACGGATCCGTCCGGCCGTACCCGCGCGCATGGCGTCGAGTTCCACCGATGCCGTCGCCAACGCGTTGCGGACGCCCTGCTCGGCGTCGAGAAGGACTTCGCCGGCCGGTGTGGCGCGCACGGGCCGGCGCTCCAGCACTCTCAGGCCCGCGCGGCGTTCGAGTTCGGCGATCTGCTGGGAGACCGCGGGCGCGCTGTAGCCGAGCTCGCGTGCGGCGGCGTTGAAGGAGCCGTGCCGCACGACGGCTTCGAGGGTGGCGAGCAGGCGGGGGTCGAGTCCGTGCACGGAGTTAAGGCTCACTTATCTGTCGCGAAGATGTGTTTTCTTGTGATTGCGGATGAACGCCAGCAGGATTCTGCTCGCGGCAAGAAAAACGCAAGCCCGCGTTGCCGGGGCGTGACCGCCGCTCCCCTCGCCGTCGCGGTGCCCCTCCGCCAGTGCCCCGTCCGTCTTCTGCCGCAGCCCGCCGCGGCCGGGGACGTCTGCCGGCGCGGGTGTGGATCCGGCCGTCGACGATCACCTCGCATGCCCTGAAAGGAAGTGGTATGCCCCAGCCACCACTCATCGGACTCACCACCTACCTGGCCGACGCCCAGTGGGGCGAGTGGGACCTGCCCGCCGCGGTGCTGCCCGCGGCCTACGTCGGCTGTCTCCGGGCGGCGGGCGGCCGCGCCGTTCTGCTGCCGCCGGACGCGCCGGAGGCCGCGGCCGATGTGGTCGAGCGTCTGGACGCGGTCATCCTGACGGGCGGTGAGGACCTGGATCCCGCCCTGTACGGTGCGCCGCCCCACCCGCGCACGGGCCCGCCGGTCCGCGAGCGCGACCGGTGGGAACGCGCTGTGCTGGTCGCCTGCCTCGCCCGCGACATACCCGTGCTCGGAGTATGCCGGGGAATGCAGCTGATGAACGTGCACGCGGGCGGCACCCTCATCCAGCACCTGCCCGACAGCGTAGGACACGACGACCACAACCCCTACCGGGGCCACTTCTGCGCCCACGCCGTCACCACCGTGCCGGGGACCCGGATCGGCGCCCTCCTGCCGGGGACCCGCGAGGTCGCCACGCATCATCATCAGGCGGTGGATCGCCTGGGCGCCGGGTTCATCGTGGCCGCCCGTGCGGCGGACGGCACCGTCGAGGCGATCGAGAGCTCCCGGCACCGCTTCGCCGTGGGCGTCCAGTGGCACCCGGAGATGGGTGTCGACGCGCCGGTCGTGCACGCCTTGGTGGCGGCTGCGAGTTCCGCCGCGAGCGCCGAGCCTGCTCGGGTGGCCGGCCGGAAGGTGCGCCCGGTACGAAGCCCGCCGGGCCCGATTTTCCCGACACAGGTGTCTTGACACCCTCCTGGCGCAGCCCGCAAGATCGCAGCGTGAACCTGTCAGACAGCCAGACAGGTGGCGTACCGCGGCGCGTAAGCGCGATGGAAGCGGTCTACGGCCACCTGCGCAGCGCCATCGAGCGCGGTCAGTACGTCGTGGGTGACAAGCTCCCCTCCGAAGCCGAGTTGTGCCGGAGCCTCGAGGTCAGCCGGCCCGTGTTGCGGGAGGCGCTCCGAGCTCTCCAGGCCATGGGCCTGACCGTCTCCAGGAGCGGCAAGGGCACGTTCGTCCTGGCGAACACGGTCGAGGACCCCACCTTCGGCGACTACGCCGCAAGCGACCTGCTCGAGGTGCGCCGGCACGTCGAGATTCCGGTCGCCGGGTACGCCGCGCTGCGCCGCACCCCGGAGGACCTGGACCATCTGGGCCACCTGCTCGACCGGATGGAGCAGGAGACCGACACCACCGCGTGGGTGGCGATGGACACCGTCTTCCACCTGGCGGTGGCCGAGGCATCCCGCAACCCCGTCTTCCGCCGCGTCATCGAGGAGATCCGCGACGCGCTGGCGCGTCAGTCGACCTTCCTCAACGAGCTCGGCGGCCGGCGCGAGCAGTCCAACTGCGAGCACCGGGCCATCCTCGAAGCGCTGGTCGACGGTTCCGAGCACGACGCGGTGGAGGCCATGTCCCACCACCTGCTGCGGGTCGAGACGACCCTCACCGACATCGTGCGCCCCCAGCGCACGGACACTTCCACGGAAGGCAGACCCGAGGCGTGAGCGAGCAGTTCCTCAAAGACGAGAAGCGCCCCACGGCCCGTCATGTCGACGCCGGGGACACCGGCTACAGCAAGTCCTTGAAACCCCGGCACGTCAACATGATCGCCATCGGGGGTGCGATCGGCACCGGGCTGTTCCTCGGCGCGGGCGGGCGCCTCGCCGAGGCCGGGCCCTCCCTGTTCGTCGCCTACGCCGTCTGCGGCGTGTTCGCGTTCCTCGTCGTGCGCGCGCTCGGCGAGCTCGTCCTGTACCGGCCGTCCTCCGGCGCCTTCGTGTCGTACGCCCGGGAGTTCCTCGGGGAGAAGGGCGCGTACACCGCGGGCTGGATGTACTTCCTCAACTGGGCGACCACCGGCATCGCCGACATCACGGCCGTCGCCACGTACACCCACTACTGGCACCTGTTCTCCGATGTCCCCCAGTGGGTGATCGCCCTCATAGCCCTGGCCGTGGTCCTCACCGTGAACCTCATCTCGGTGCGGATCTTCGGCGAACTGGAGTTCTGGTTCGCCATCGTCAAGGTCAGCGCGCTGGTGGTCTTCATGGGGATCGGGATCTTCCTCCTGGTCACCCGGCATCCCGTCGACGGCGCCGTCCCCGGATCTGCTCTGATCACCGGCAACGGCGGGATCTTCCCCAACGGCCTGCTGCCCATGCTGCTGATCATCCAGGGGGTCGTCTTCGCCTACGCCTCCGTCGAGCTGGTCGGCGTCACGGCCGGTGAGACCGAGAACCCCGAGGAGATCATGCCGAAGGCGATCAACTCGATCATGTGGCGTGTGGGCCTCTTCTACGTCGGCTCGGTCGTCCTGCTGTCGATGCTGATGCCGTGGAGCAGCTACAGCGCCGGCCAGAGCCCGTTCGTGACCGTGCTCTCCCACATCGGTGTGCCGGCGGCCGGCGGCGTGATGAACCTGGTCGTCCTCACCGCCGCCATGTCCTCGCTCAACTCCGGCCTCTACTCCACGGGCCGCATCCTGCGCTCGATGGCCGTCAACGGCTCCGCCCCGCGCTTCACCGCCCGGCTCAGCCGCACCCAGGTGCCCTACGGCGGCATCCTGCTCACCAGCGGCATGTGCGTCCTCGGCGTCGGGCTCAACTTCGTGGTTCCGGCGGATGCGTTTGAGATCGTGCTCAACCTCGCGGCCATCGGCATCCTCGCCACCTGGGGCATGATCATGGTCTGCCACCTCTTCTTCTGGCGGAAGACCCGTGACGGCAAACTGACCCGTCCCTCCTACCGCCTGCCCGGGTCCCCGTGGACCGAACTCGTGACACTGGCCTTCCTCGCCTCCGTCCTGGTCCTCATGTACGCCGACGGAGGAGCGGCGCGCACCACCGTGCTGTGCGTGCCACTGATCGCCGCGGCGCTGGTCGCCGGCTGGTACGCCGTCCGCGGCCGCGTGGCGCGCGCCGCCGCGAAGAGCGACGGCTGAGCCGGGCGGCGGACGCGGCCCGTCCCCCTGGCCGGGCCTGCCGCCGGCCACCCCGGTCAGCAGCAACCCACCACTAAACGAGGCAGTGATGCGAAGCAGTCTCCTCGCGGACGCGCCCGCGATGCGCGAGCCCCAGCATGCACCCGTCGCCCACGTCACCCGGGGCGGCGTGATCGAGGGAGTCCACTACGGATCCGTCGTCGTCCTCGGCGGTAATGGCGACGTCCGGTTGAGCATCGGAGACATCGAGGCCGCCTGCTACCCGCGCTCAGCCCTCAAGCCGGTCCAGGCCCTCGCCATGGTGCGGGCCGGGCTGCCGCTCGACGGCGCCCTGCTCTCCCTCTCGATGGGCAGCCACTCCGGCGAGGAGCACCACCTCGCAGGTACCCGGCTGATCCTCGAACTGGCCGGCCTCACCGAGGACGACCTGCGCAACGTCCCCGACGTGCCGTACGCCCGGGCGGTCCGGGATGCCTGGGTGCGTGAGGGCCGCGGGCCTTCCCGGCTCGCCCAGAACTGCTCCGGCAAGCACGCGGCGATGCTGTACCTGTGCAAGCTGGCCGGCTGGCCCCTGGAGAGCTACCTCGACCCGGGCCACCCGCTTCAGAGGGCGATCGCCGAGGTCGTCGAGGAACTCACCGGCCAGCACATCGCGAACGTCACCGTCGACGGCTGCGGAGCCCCGCTGTTCGCAGTGTCCCTGCACGGCCTGGCCCGCGCCGCCGCCCGCATCGCCACGGCCGGTCCGGACACCGCCGGGCGCCGGGTGGCGGACGCGCTGCGCGTCCACCCGGAGATGGCCTCCGGCACAGGGCGAGACACGGCCCAGCTGATGCGCGCGGTGCCCGGGCTGCTGGCCAAGGACGGCTTCGAGGGCGTCCAGGTGGCCGCGCTGCCCGACGGCCGCGCCGTCGCAGTGAAGATCGCCGACGGGGCGGACCGGGCGCGCATCCCGGTCACGGCCGCAGCCCTCGCCCGGGCGGGAGTCGAGCCGCGGCTGCTCGCCGGGTTCGAGGGCGAGCCGATGACCGGCGGCGGCCGGCCCGTCGGCGGCATCCAGCCGGTGGCGGCGCTGAACCCGCCCAGCGTCCCCGCCACCGCCTGACTCCATCCCCTTTCACCACTTTGACCCACCCACCTCAGGAAGAGGGCCGCACACCCATGACCGCCGCCACCCGCAGCGAACACGACCTGCTCGGAGACCGCGACGTCCCCGCCGACGCCTACTGGGGCGTCCACACCCTGCGCGCCACCGAGAACTTTCCCATCACCGGGACGCCCATCTCCGCCTACCCGCACCTGATCGACGCCCTCGCCGCCGTCAAGGAGGCCGCCGCCCTCGCCAACGAGGAACTCGGCCTGCTGGAGCCCGCGAAGGCAGCCGTGATCGTCGCCGCCTGCCAGGAGATACGCGGCGGCAAGCTCCACGACCAGTTTGTCGTCGATGTCATCCAGGGCGGCGCCGGCACCTCGACCAACATGAACGCCAACGAGGTCATCGCCAATCGGGCGCTGGAGCTGCTGGGCCACGCCAGGGGCGAGTACCGGCACCTGCACCCCAACGAGGACGTCAACCTCGGCCAGTCCACCAACGACGTCTACCCGACCGCCGTGCGGATCGCGACCGTCTCCGCGGTGCGTGGCCTGCTCGACGCCATGGCCGTCCTCCAGGACACGTTCGCCCGCAAGGCCGTCGAGTTCCGCGACGTTCTGAAGATGGGCCGCACCCAGTTGCAGGACGCCGTGCCGATGACGCTCGGGCAGGAGTTCTCCGCCTTCGCCGTCATGCTCGACGAGGACCGCAGCCGGCTCGCTGAGGCCGTCGAGCTGATTCTTGAGATCAACCTCGGCGCGACCGCGATCGGCACGGGTCTCAACGCCCCCGCCGGATACGCCGAATCGGCCCGCCGCCACCTTGCCGACATCACCGGGCTGCCCCTGGTCACCGCGGCCAACCTGGTCGAAGCCACCCAGGACTGCGGCGCGTTCGTCCAGATGTCCGGTGTACTCAAGCGCATCGCCGTCAAACTGTCCAAGACCTGCAACGACCTGCGCCTGCTGTCCTCCGGGCCGCGCGCCGGCTTCGGCGAGATCAACCTGCCGCCGGTGCAGGCGGGTTCGAGCATCATGCCCGGCAAGGTCAACCCGGTGATCCCGGAGGTCGTCAACCAGGTCGCCTTCGAGGTGATCGGCAATGACATCACCATCACCATGGCCGCCGAAGCCGGACAGCTCCAGCTCAACGCCTTCGAGCCGGTCATCCTGCACTCTCTGTCGAAGTCCATAACCCACCTGCGCGCGGCCTGCCTCACCCTCGCCGAGCGCTGCGTGGCCGGCATCACCGCCAACACCGAGGTGCTGCGCGCCACCGTAGAGAACTCCATCGGCCTGGTGACCGCCCTGAACCCGCACATCGGATACACGGCCGCCACCGACATCGCCAAGGAAGCCCTCGCCAGTGGCCGGGGTGTGGCCGAGCTGGTCCTGGAGAGGGGCCTGCTGCCGGCCGAGAGGCTCGCCGCCCTGCTGCGGCCCGAGGTGATCGCGGGAACCGGCGCGGCTATGGCCTGACACGGGTCCGCTGTCGGCTTACCGGCCGCGTGCGACTCCGGCGCTGCTCCTCACTCCGGCCGTGGCCAGCCGTGGTGCGGAGGGTGGCGGTGGCGGGATGGTGGCCGTTCCCGCTCCACGGCGATGCGCTGGGCGCGGCCGCCTGCGGGTGCGCGGACTCGTCCGAGCGGACGGCGACGACGTAGTCCAGCCCGCGTTCCGCCAGGCCGTGGCGGAACGCGGTGAACTGGCCGTAGCCGACGTCGGCGACGATCACCATCGGCTCCAGGCCCCAGGCGACCGCCTCGTCAATGAGGTCCAGGGCCAGGCGCCATTTCTCCCGGTGCCCGACCTCTTCGGGTAGGCCGGCTTTTATGCGGCGTTCAGTGTCGTCCTGCCACTCGGCGGGCACAAGCAGGCGCCAGTCGCCGTGGGACCACGCGGAGGTGCTGCGGGCCGTGTCGCTCCCGTGCTCGTGGACCACGTGCGACCGCAGGCCACGATGCGTCGCCGTCCGAGTCGAAACATCCAACCACTGGCACTTCGGAGGGTGCGACCCGGGAACTGCTGTGGAGGGTGTGGTGCTGGCTGGGTGTCGTTCCGTAGTGCTCCAGGAACACCTGCCTCATCGTCTAGGCGGAGCTGAACCCGCAGCGCCTGGCGATCGAGGCCAGCGGCAGTGCCGTGGAGACGAGGAGTTGTGCGGCCGCCTCGGCTCGGGCGGTCCGTACGAACTGGGCAGGTGTCTGTCCGAGCTGGTCGAGGAACAGCCGGGCCAGGTGGCGCGCACTGACTCCCGTGTGCGCGGCGAGCGCGGTGGCGCCGAGGTCGTCGTCGAGGACCGTGACCACACCGCTCGTACCAACGTCTCTGCCTGACTGGGCATGGGAGCGCGCAGATGTCCGCCAAGCCCTCCGCACCCGCGATATCGGCACCGTGTTCCGCCACGGCCAGCAGTACAGCAGGGCCAGCCAGGCGCGCATCGCGGCTGCCGTCGGCATGACGCAGGCCCGAGTCAACGCCATGGACAGCAAGGTGTCCCTCTGGAAGATCGTGGCACTCCGCCCGGTGGAGCGCTCGAGCTGACTCGCCAGTTCCTGGCGGGCGGTCGATGTCCTCGCACACCCGATTGAGCCTTTCCGGGGTCGTGCCGGGTGACGATCAGACGGGCGTGGGCTGTCGCCCGTCAGGGTGTTGTAGAGCCTGGCCAGATGGCCGAGGCGTCGTCGCGGTGCGGGTCGGGCAGCCGGATCGGGCGGACAGGGATGGTGCGTTTGCGGCCTTCGGTGGCGGCCGTCCACGGGGCGGGGTGCCCGGAGTAGCACAGGGTGGTCAGGACGAAGAGGCCGTCGGCGTAGACCTCGACGTACTCGCCAATGGTGAGGATGCGCAGCGTGGCGGCGGGTTCGGTCAGGACGGTCTCGCCGAGCCGGGTCCCCTCGGGGCCGGTGACCCAGAGGTTCTTGCCGTCGCAGCCGACAACGAGGGCGGGGCTGCCGTCCGGGGAATCGGTGCGGAGAATAACGTCGACGGGCCCGGTGAGGCCGATGTCGCCGACTGCGTGCGGGGCGGGGTGCTCCGTTTCCTCGCTGAGCCAGACGTCCAGGCCGGGCCACCATTCCAGGCGGGGCGTCGAACCGTCCAACATGACAAGGGACTTGGGCTGGGCGAGCATCCCGCGGCAGGTCTCGCCGGAGTCAGTGAGGCCGACCCGGCGAGGCGTAGTGTGCAGCACGACGCGGGAGCCATCGGGCGCGACGATGACGCGCGGGGCGTAGGCGCCGGCCGGGCCGAGGGGACCGCGGCGGGTCCAGGGCCCGCGCAGGCTGGGGGCGGTCCACGACTCGAAGCCGCGGGTCGCGCCGATGGAGCCGAGCAGCAGCCAGCTTCCGTCGTCGAGGCGTTCCAGGACCGGGCACTCCAGTTCATCGACGTCACCGGGGGAGATGAGCGGCGGATGGACGGTCCAGTGCTCCAGGTCCGCCGAGGTGGCCAGGGCGACACAGCCGCTGACCTCCACCGGGAGGGAGGCGTCGCTGGCGCAGACGACCATGACCCAGCCGTCCGACGCGTCATCGCGTACGACGAACGGGTCACGCCAGGCCATCTTCTCGCTGGTGCGGTACCAGCGCGGGTCCGCCTCGACGACCGGCCTGGTGCCATGGCGGCGCCAACCGGTGCCGTCCGTGCGGTCCGAGTACGCCAGTCCGACCGACTGGACCGGCCAGCCGCCCGGTGTGAGACCGAAGACGCCGGTGTAGAACATCGTCATTGCGTCGCCGTGCCGGATGGGGTGCATGGTCCACACGGCCTGCTGGTCGAAGCGGCCGGGCAGGCCGTTGCCGAAGGCGGTGCCCTGGGGCTGCCAGTGGACCAGGTCGGTGGAGGTTGCCCGGCCGTAGGAGGTCTCCATCCGCAGATGATCGAACTCCGTTGTCCAGGGCCCCTGCAGGTGCAGCACCGCGTATGTGCCGTCCTCGTCCCGCAGGAGGGCGAAGTCGTTCACGCAGAAGCCGGGCGGGGCGTATCGCATGCACATTCCTGTCGGCTCACAGCGCCCAAACGTATGCGCTGATGCTTGATAACAAAAAGGTCTCTCAAGGGTCAGCCCAAGTAAATCCGAACGCAAACGCTTGCGCAACAACGAGGGCGGGCTTACGGTCACGTCACCTGCAGATCACATCGACGTGAAACCAACGGGAGGGAATGCGCCGTGACGGCCAGCATCACCGATGTCGCCCGCGCCGCCGGAGTCTCGACGTCCACCGTGTCTCGCGCGCTGCGCGGACGGCCGGGCGTGTCCGAGGAGGTGCGGACGCAGATCGCGGCCCTCGCCGCCCAGCTCGGCTACACCGCCTCGCGTTCCGCGTCGAGCCTGGCCAGCGGGCGCACCTTCACCATCGGGGTCGTGGTCCCGTACGTGGGCCGCTGGTTCTTCGGCACCGTGCTGGACGCCGCCGAGCAGGTCTTCAGCGCCGCCGGGTACGACGTGCTGCTGTACAACCTGGGATCGCCGGAGACACGCAAGCGTTTCTTCACCAAGCTGCCGGTCCGCAAGCGGGTGGACGCCGTGCTGTCGCTCCTCATCCCTGACGAGGAGGAGTCGGCTGCACTGCGTTCACTCGGGGTGCCGCTGGCCACCACGGTCGGCGGAGCCCGGTTCGGCTTCACCGTCGTCGGCATCGACGACCGGGCCGGAACGGAGAGCGCCGTACGCCACCTGGTGAACCTCGGTCACCGACGGATCGGGATGATCAGCGGGTCCAGTGGGCCGCTGCACTGGACCACCCCCGTCGAAAGGCGCAGCGCCTACCTGGACGTCCTGACCGATGCGGGGATAGAGCACGATGCGGCCCTGGAAGCGGACGGCGACTACACCGTCGAGGGCGGTGAGCGGGCCATGACCGAGCTGCTGGCTGTCTCCCGCCCGCCGACTGCCGTGTTCGCGCAGTCGGATGAGATGGCGATGGGCGCACTGCGCGCCCTGCGCCGCCACCGGCTGAAGGTGCCGGACGACGTGTCCGTCGTCGGCTTCGACGACCACGAACTCGCCGACGTGGTCGGACTGACCACCGTTGCCCAGCCGGTTGCCGACCAGGGCGCCGAGGCCGCCCGGCTGCTGCTGCGGCAACTGGACGAACCCGACGCCGAGCCGCCGGGGCAGGTGCAGATGCCCACCCGTCTCGTCCTGCGCGAGACCACCGCCCCGCCGCGCCTGCGCGGCCCGAGGTAACCCCCCGAGCGCCGCACCCCCACGCCCCGGGAAGCTCCCCCCGCACTTCGAACCCTCGCCACAGCACGGAGGCACAAACCATGAGCTCGACCAACAGAAAGTACCGCCGTACCGTCCGTACGGGCCTGGCCCTCGCTCTCCCCGTGGTGGCGCTGGCCGCCTGCGGCTCGGGCGGCGGCACCGATGCCTCCGCCGAGGCCGGAAGCGGCAAGGGCACCATCAGCGTCTGGGCCCACCAGGGCCAGAAGAACGAGGCCAGTGCGCTGCAGAACGCGGTGAAGTCCTTCAACTCCTCGCAGGGCGACATCAAGGTCGACTTGAAGCTGATCCCCGAGGCCGACTACACCAAGACCATCACGGCCACCGACGCCTCCAAGCTGCCGGACGTGATGGAGTTCGACGGCCCGACCATGGCGAACTTCGTCTACAACAAGAAGCTCGCCCCCATCGACACGCACGTCTCCACCGAGACCATGGACAACGCCACCGACGCGAGCAAGGCGCAGGGCGAGGTCGGCGGCAAGCACTACGGCCTGGGCATGTTCGACTCCGGCCTGGGGATCTACGGCAACAAGAAGCTGCTCGACGCGGCCGGGGTGAAGTACCCGACCAGCCTGTCCAATGACTGGACGGCGACGGAGTTCACCGCCGCGCTGGGGGCGCTGAAGGCCATGGACACCGACGGCAAGACCCTCGACCTCCAGGAGACCGGCGGCTACGCCAACGAGTGGGGCACCTACGGTTTCGCCCCGGTCGTCTGGTCCGCGGGAGGTTCCCTCCTCAAGGACGGCAAGGCGGAGGGCGCCCTCGACACCCCGGCCGTGATCTCGGCCATGAAGACCTTCCAGTCCTGGAAGACGTATGTCGACCCCAACACCGACGGCAACGCCTTCGCCAAGGGCCGCGTCGCCCTGAGCTGGGTCGGCCACTGGATGTACCCCGCCTACAGCGAGGCCCTCGGCGACGACCTCGTCGTACTGCCGCTGCCCGACTTCGGCAACGGCCCCAAGACCGGCCAGGGCTCCTGGGCCTGGGGCATCGGCGCCCACAGCAAGAACGCCAAGGCCGCCGGCACGTTCCTGGACACCCTCCTGAACGACGCCAACATCACCGCCATGACGACGGCCAACGGGGCGGTGCCCGCCACCAAGACCGCGCTCGACAAGAGCGAGCTCTACAAGCAGGGCGGCCCGCTCCAGCTCTACGCCGACCAGCTCGCCAAGCCCTGCGGCGACAAGGACATCACCAAGTCCTGCGTCGCCGTCACCCGCCCGGTGACACCCGGCTACCCCCTGGTCACCTCGAAGTTCAGCGAGGCCCTGAACTCCATCTACGGTGGCGCCGACCCCGAGAGCGCTCTGCAAAAGGCCGCCCGCGCCATCGACCAGGACTTCTCCGACAACGCTGGCTACAAGATCCCGTAGGACCCATCGGCCCGGGCGGCCGCGGCTGCCGCGCCCACCCCGCCAGGAACAGGACCCTCCCGTGACATCCGTGGAACCCGCGCACGCCGCGCCGCCCGGCCCGGAGCAGGCCTCATCCGTGACATCCGTGGAACCCGCGCACGCCGCGCCGCCCGGCCCGGAGCCGGCCTCATCCGTGACATCCGTGACATCCGCGCGATCGACGCGATCAGCGCGGCCGGGCCGCAAGAACCGTGACTGGCTGCACGGACTACTCATGTCCGCCCCGGCCGTCGTCGGACTGATCGTCTTCGTCGGTGTGCCGTTCGGCTACGCCGTGGTGCTCTCCTTCTACAACGTCCGCCTCGGCTCCCCGCTGGAGCCCAGCTTCTTCGGCTTGGAGCAATACCGGAGGCTGTTCACCGACCCCGACCTGTCCGGCCCGTTCCTGCGGGCCCTGCTCAACAACCTGACCTTCGCCGTGTTCGTCGTACCCGTGCAGACGGCCCTGGCACTGGCCCTGGCGATCCTGCTCAACCGCAAGCTCAAGGCCATCGGATTGTTCCGGTCGCTCTTCTTCATGCCGGTCGTCTTCCCCATGGCGCTGGTCGCCGTGATCTGGCGGCTCATACTGGCCCGCAGTGACCAGGGCATGCTCAACTCCGCGCTGGACGCGGCGAGTTTTGGCAACTGGGGCGCCTTCGACTGGCTCGGCGACTCCGCCACCGCGATGGCCTCGATCGTCGTGCTGTCCATCTGGCAGGGCGTCGGCTTCCAGATGGTCATCCTGCTCGCCGGCCTCCAGCAGATCCCGGGTGAGCTCTACGAGGCCGCCGAACTCGACCGCGCCAGTCGTTGGCAGCAGTTCCGCCACGTCACCCTGCCCGGCATCCACTCCACCCTCGTCTTCGTTGCGATGCTCACCTCGGTGCTCTCCTTCCGGGTCTTCGACCAGGTGTACGTCCTCGTCCGCGGGGGCGGTCTGGATGAGGACGCCACCCGCACCGTGATGTACCAGGCCGTCACCACCGCCTTCGACCAGAACAACATCGGCCAGGCGTCCGCGATCACCGTCGTCTTCTTCCTGATCGTCGTCGTCCTGACCCTCATCCAGCGCCGCGTCGTCCGGCCCGGAAACGAGGACTGACTCATGGGCACGACCCCTACGCCCCTGCGCCGCTTCATGGACTACGCCGTACTCAGCGTGCTGGCCTCCGTCTTCGTGCTACCGGTGATCTACCTGTTCCTGGGCAGCCTCAAGCCGTCCGACGAGATCCTGAACGGCCTCTCCGGCTTCCTCCCGACCGACCTGTCCTTCGACAACTACTCCGCCGTCCTGAGCAGCCTCAACTCCGACAGCACCGGCTATTTCTGGCGCTTCATGGGCATCTCGCTGCTGCTGGCGTTCGTGGTCGTGACGGGCGGCCTGTTCGTCAACTCGATGGCTGCGTACGGGCTGTCACGGCTGAAGTGGCGCGGACGCGAAGCCGTCTTCACGCTCATTCTGCTGCTGATGTTGGTCCCGTTCGAGTCGGTGGCCGTCCCGCTCTTCTACATGTTCAACGACCAGCGCAACACCCTCTACATCCTGGCGCTCCCCTTCATCGCCAACGCCTTCTCGGTCTATCAGTTCCACACGTTCTTCCGCTCGATCCCACCGAGCATCGAGGAAGCCGCCCGGATCGACGGCGCGGGCCCCTGGCGCACCTTCTTCGCGATCATCGTCCCGATGAGCAAGCCGGCCTTCGCCTCAGTGGCGATCCTGACCTTCCTTATCCAGTGGGGCTCGTTCCTGTGGCCGGTGCTGATGGTCTCCGACCCGTCGGTCCGCCCGCTGCCGCTGGAGATGAGCGTCTTCCAGGGCCAGCAGCCCCCGGACTGGGGCCAGATCCTCGCCTTCGGCGTCCTGCTGGTCCTACCGGTGCTGATCGTCTTCGCGTTCTTCCAGCGGTGGTTCGTCCAAGGCGTGGCCAGCTCTGCGGTCAAGGGCTGAGTCCGGCGCGTGTCCATCCGCAAGGTCAAGGACGAACGCTACGACCGAGCCCCCCGCACTGCGCTTTTACAGAGAGACAGCCCATGAACATCCCCACCAGCAGCGTCACCGTCCTCGGCGAGTGCGTCGCCGACGCCTTCACCGACCCCGCCCTGTCCAGCCCCGCCGATCTCGCCCTGCGCGTCCTGCCCGGTGGCGGCCCCGCCAACACCGCCGTTGCCCTCGCCCGACTCGGCACCCCCACCCGCTTCCTCGCCCGGATCTCCAACGACGTCTTCGGCACCCTCTTCCGCAACCGCCTCAGCGCCTCCGGCGTCGACCTGAGCGGCAGCGTGGCCGCCCCCGAGCCCAGCACCCTGGCCATCGCCGACCTCGACGAGACCCGCCAGGCCACCTACTCCTTCTTCGCCGACGGCGCCGCCGACTGGCAGTGGACCGCCGACGAACTGTCCGACACCGTGCCGGGCGAAACCGTCGCCGTGCACACCGGCTCCCTGGCGCTGATACGCAGCCCCGGAGGCAGCCACATCGAGGACTACCTCGCCAAGGCACGCGAGCACGCCACCGTGTCCATCGACCCCAACGTCCGCCCACTCCTCGTACCGCCCGCCGCCTACCACCAGCGGCTCCACCACTGGTGCGCCGTGGCCGACATCCTCCGCCTCAGCGAAGACGACCTCAGCTTGCTCCTCCCCGGGGCCAGCCCCGAACAGGCCTGCGATACCTGGCACGCGGCCGGCGCGCGCCTCGTCGTCATCACCCTCGGCGGACGTGGCGCCCTCGCCTCCCTCGACGGCGCACGCGTCACCGTCCCGGCCCCGACCGTCGACGTCATCGACACCGTTGGCGCCGGAGACGCCTTCACTGCCGGCCTGCTGCACCGCCTCACCGCACTCGGACACCTTGGCGGCCGACTCGACGCCCTGACCCTCGAAGGCACCGCCGACGCCTGCTCCTTCGCCGCCCGCGTCGCCGCCCTCACCTGCTCCGTCCCCGGCGCAGACCCACCCTGGGCAGAACGTTTGGCGTCCCGGACCGCCCAGAACCCGGGCGCACGAGGGCACATCCACAGCACATGAGCCTGGGGAACGGCGCCAACCCGTGAGAAGCAGGGACTAACCTCCACCTCCACTTCCGCTTCTCAGGACCCGCCCGATTCGGCCCGCACCCACACCATCAGGCGACGGTAGAAACACACAAAGACTCACGAGCCACCCTCTCAAAGAGCGTTTTGTCCTGTGGATGGTGTTTGGTTCGAATCTGGGCGGGTGGCTGTCGCCGGGTGGCTGAGGCGGCTGGTTGTGGTGTTAAGCGTGTGGCTGGTGACGGCTGCTGCAGGTCCATCTCGGTCCCTTCGCTCCTGTCTGATCCCAAGGCGCCCCCGCTCACCCCTGTTTGCGCCCTGTCTTGGGCCGTCGGCCGGCAGTACTCCCGAAACATGCGCCAACGACCGTGGCCTTATCCCAGTGACCTGTCCGATGCCCGGTGGGAACTGCTCGAACCGATTCTGTCGGCCTGGCGGGCCGAGCGGAGAGGAAAGGGCCTGGATATCGGCCGGCCGCCCGAGCGCGACCTGCGCCGGATCATGGACGCGGCCCTCTACGTCGATCGAACCGGGATCCCCTGGCGGTACCTGCCACACGACTTCGCCCCGTGGGAGACGGTCTACGGCTACTTCGCCGCCTGGCAGAAGGACGGCGTGTTCGAGCAGCTCAACGGCCTCCTCCGCCGACTAGTCAGGGAGGCCGAGGGCCGGGATGCCGAGCCGACCGCTTGCGTGCTGGACGCCCAGAGCGTCAAGACCTCCGCGAACGTGCCTGCCCCCGGCCAGGGCATCGACGCGGGCAAGAAGATCGCAGGCCGTAAACGCCACATCGGCGTCGACACCCTTGGCCTCCTCCTCGCCGTCCTCGTCACCGCCGCCAGCGTCTCGGACAACGTCGGCGGCATCCACCTGCTCTCGAACATCGCCGCAGCCCACCCCCGCATCACCAAGGCCTGCGCCGACACCGGCTACCGCAACAAGGCCATCGACCACGGTGCCCGCCTCGGCATCGGCGTCGAAGTCCTCCACCGCGACCCCACCCGGAAAGGCTTCAAGGTCATCCCGCGACGCTGGGTCGTGGAGAGGACTTTTGGATGGCTCATGCACCACCGCCGGCTTGCCCGCGACTACGAGGCCCACCCGCACCGCTCCGAAGCCATGATCCACCTCGCGATGATCGACCTCATGAGTCGACGCCTCACCCGTGAATCCACACCGAACCGGCGCGACAGCTGACCCCTTTACCAAACACCATCGACAGGACAAAACGCTCTTTCAGGTCGCCCGTGGGAGTGAGGAGCGTCACAATCGAAAGGAGTGGGTCCGGCTCGGCTGAGGGAGTGGGCTGAAAGCCCAGGGCGTGCGCGGCCCGCCCAATCCGTCCGAACCTCCCGAGTGGCGCCTTGGGGTGACGACTGGTTGGGGACCAGTTGGGGACCAGTGCCGCTGCGCGCAGGTGCACGGCACGCACATTGGCACACGTTCCTCGCCCTCAAATAGCGCCACATGTCCTGACTGTGGGCCTGGCGCAGCCATCTGGGGGTCAAGGGGTCGCAGGTTCAAATCCTGTCGTCCCGACTGGGAGTCAGCTCCGCAGTCGTTGATCAGGGCCTTGTTTCACTTCGGTGAGGCAGGGCCCTTGATCGTTTTCCGGAGGCGCCGGGTAGGGTCCGCTCTGTCGGTGGTGGTTGCGGGGACGGGTGGGGCGGGATGGAGCGTGTGGGGGCGGCGGGGCTGGTGGAGCTCGTGGGGGAGCGGGTGCGGCTGGAGGCGTTGGGGCTGCGGCATCACGACGGGCTGTGCGAGGCGGTTCGGGACGGCAGGCTGTGGGAGCTGCCGGTGACGCTCGTTCCACATCCGGAGGATGTCCGCGGCTTCATCGAAGAGGCGATGGCGGCCCGTGCCGAGGGGGCGCAGATCCCTTACGCGACCGTGGACGTGGCGACGGGGCGGGTCGTCGGGTCGACCCGGCTGATGATGATCAACACCGCGCAGCGGCGGCTGGAGATCGGCTGGACCTTCCTCGCGGAGTCCTGGCAGCGGACCGGCCTGAACGCCGAGGCGAAGCTGCTCATGCTGACCCATGCCTTCGAGGCGATGGGGATGAACCGGGTCGAGCTGCTGACGGACGTGCGGAACGCGAAGTCGCGCGCGGCCATCGCCCGGCTGGGCGCGACGCACGAGGGCGTGTTGCGCCACCACATGGTCATGCGGGACGGCTGGATCCGCGATACGGCGGTGTACAGCATCACCCGGCCGGAATGGCCGCAGGCCAAGCGCGCGTTGGAGGCGCGCCTGGTGGGCCGCGCCGGAGGGGGAGCGGCCTGACGGACGCCCGTCTCAGGGCCCTGCTGGTGCGGCGGCGGCGGCGGCAGCGGCGGTGGGCTTGGGCTGCGGGGGCGGGGTCAGGCGGGAGGCGGTGACGTGGCACGTTACGACGGTCACGATCACCAGGGGGATCACGGTCACGCCGTCCGCGCCCAGGAGCAGGGTGGCGAGCAGGACCGACGTCATCGGGAGTTTGAGGAGCGCCACCGACATCGCGCCCATGCCCATCGCGGCGGCCGCGACGAACGGGAGGCCGGGGAGGTTCGAGAGGGCGATGCCGCCCGCCGCGCCGATGAAGAGGGCCGGGAAGATCGGGCCGCCGCGGAACGCCGCGAGGCAGAGGCAGTAGGCGATCCCCTTGCAGACGACCAGCAGGGTGAGCGCGCCCCCGGTGTAGTCGGTGGCGTGGCGGAGCAGGTCGGGCAGGGCGCTCTGGCCGGAGAAGAGCACCTGGGCGGAGTCGTTGCCGGTGCCCTGCGCGTAGGCGATGGCCAGGCCCGCCGTGGCGAGGCCGAAGAGGGGGGTCCACAGGAGGCGGCGCCGGTTCACGTGCGGTTGCAGCCGCAGCGCGAGGCGTTGGATCCCGGTGCCCACGAAGGCGGCCGCGATGCCGACCACGAGCGCCCAGCCGAACTGCGCGAGGTCCGGGCGGCTGGTGGCCGGCAGGCTCGGGATGACGAGCTGGCCGGCGCCGACCCCGGTCCAGGAGCCCAGCCCCGTGAAGACCAGCGAGCCGATGCCCGCGGCCAGCAGTCCGGGCATCAGCGTGACGCCGAGCGCGGGCCCGGCGACCACGGCGGTCTCCATGAGCAGGAACGCGCCGATCAGCGGCGAGCCCAGCAGCGCGCTGATCGCCGCGAAGCTGCCGGCGGCGGCCACGACGGCCTGGGTGGTGGCGTCGGCGTGCGGCTGGACGCGCCGGACGGCGTACAGCGCGACGCCGCCGCCGAGGGCGATCAGCGGGGCCTCGGGGCCGATCACCGCGCCGAAGCCCAGCCCGGCCAGGGCCGCGAGCAGGATGCCGGGGATCTCCGCCGAGGGCGGCGCCCCCTTGGTGTTGAGCCCCTCGGCCGGCTGGTGGCCGCCGTTGCCCGGCAGGTACTGCACCGTCAGCGCGACCAGCACGCCCGACAGTACGAGGAGGGGCAGCGGCCACCACGCGGGCGGCCGTTCGAATCCGAGGCCCTTGGGGAGGTCGTCGTACAGGGCCTGCTGGATCTGATCGACCGCCTGGAGGAACCCGTACGCACCCGCCGACACCACGACGCCCAGCAGGGCGGCGAGGGCGAGGAGCTTCAGGTACCCGCGGGTGCGCAGCGGGCCGAAGGGGTCGGCGGCGAGCGCGGCGAACGGGGTGCCCTTCGGCGGCGCTTTGCGCTCCGGCGGATTCGGTGACGTCAACGTGGCTCCTCGATGCCGTCAGTTGGCGATGCCGCCGGTCGGTGATGCCGTCGGCCGGCGACATCGGCGTTGATCGGGCCCCTGGGCCCCCGGTGGCCGTGGGCCGGGGGGAAGGGCGCCGGAGGTCGTTCTGCGGCCTGAGCCTAACGCCGCCGACGGCGCCCGATGAACAGCGAAACGTACCGTTTCCTCCCCCGGCCTCCTCCCCCGGCTCAGGCGTTCACGAGCCAGTCGGGCAGTGGCTCGCGGCGCTCGCGCCAGAGTGCGGGGACGGCGGACGTGCCGGTGCGGGCGGCGACCGCTCCGCCGGTGATGGCGCAGGTGGTGTCGACGTCGCCGAGGCCCTCCGCCGTGGTCCACAGCGCGTCGGCGAGGCTGTCCAGGTTCCACGCGGCCGACCACAGGGCGAAGGGCACCGTGTCGCTCGCGCGGATCCGCCGGCCGTTGCCGAGGACCTCGGCGGCCTCCCGCGCGCCCGTGCCCGGGGCGAGAGCGGCGGCCGCGCGCAGGCCGTCCCGGATCCGCCCGGACGGCGTACGGTCCGCCACCTCCGTCAGGAACGCGGCGCCGTGCGGGGCGGGCCGGTTCCGGCTGCGGGCGGCCAGGGCGGCGGCCAGGGCCACGGCCACCGCGCCCGCGACGCCCTCCGGGTGGGCGTGCGTGACCTCGGCGGAGAACACCGCCTGCTCCGCCACCTCGTCGAGGTCCTCGCAGAACCACGCGCCCAGCGGCGCCACCCGCATGGCCGCCCCGTTGCCGAGGCTGCCCTGGCCGTCGAACAGGTCCCTGGTCTCGGTCCGCCAACTCGACGGGTCCTGAGCCAGTTTCGGCAGCAGCTGGTGCATGCCGTACCCGTAGCCGCGGTACCGGTCGTCGAGGTAGGCCGCCGCGAACGCCTCGGCGAGCTGGTCCTGGTGCACGGCGTCGTGCAGCACCAGGACCTGGTGGAGCGCGAGCGCCATCGCGGTGTCGTCCGTCCAGCGCCAGGCCGGGTCCTCGGGGGTCCGGCGCGCGCGGATCAGCTCGTACGGGTCCTGGCCGGGCCAGAACCGGGGGAACCAGCGCTCTCCGAAGGCGTCACCGAGGGCGAGGCCTTCGAGGGAGTCGCGGGCGGCAGCAGTTGGGGTCATGCCCGCATGCTGGCAGTGGCTCTTACCGCTGCGCACCTGGATTCCCGCCGGCCGCCACCGGAACCGAGTCGGCCGGGACGGCCGCGCTCGCGTCGGCCGGGGTCGCCGCACCCGCGTCGGCCGGGGTTGCCGCCCCCGCGTCGGCCGGGGGCGCCGCACCCGCCTCGGCTCGGGCCGGCGGGGGTTCGGGGAGGGCGAAGGCCTTCAGGAAGATCTGCGACAGCGGGCCGATGGCCAGGGCGTAGGCGAGGGTGCCGAAGCCGGCGGTGCCGCCCAGGAGGAAGCCGGCCGCCAGGACGGTGAGCTCGATTCCCGTGCGGACCAGCCGCACCGACCGGCCGGTCCGGCGGTGCAGTCCGGTCATCAGGCCGTCGCGCGGCCCCGGTCCGAAGGCGGCGCTGATGTAGAGGCCGGTGGCGACGCCGTTGAGGACGATGCCCGCCGTCAGCAGCGCCACCTGCGCGGCGATGCCGTGCACGTCCGGCAGCACGGCGAGCGTCGCGTCCATGGACAGTCCCACCGCGAAGACGTTGGACACGGTGCCCAGCCCCGGCCGCTGCCGCAGCGGTACCCAGAGCAGCAGGACCAGCGCCCCGACGGTCACCGACACCGTGCCGATGCTCCAGCCGAGCCGCTCGGCCAGACCCTGGTGGAAGACGTCCCACGGGTCCAGGCCGAGGCCCGCGCGGACCAGGAAGGCCGAGCTCGCCCCGTACAGGGCGAGTCCCACGTAGAGCTGGGACAGCCGGCGGGTGAGGCGGCGCGGCGGGGGCGGAGGGGTGGTGGACACCGGTGGGGCCAGCCTTTCCTGGGGCCAAAGGGGGGCAGAGCCCACCGTGTGGCATCCCCGTACGGCACGGACAGGGCCAATCCGATCCAAGTGGCCTTGTTTTCGAGGCTCGGATTTCGGCCCTGGGCAGGCCGCCCTCCCCGCGCTCCCGCCCGGGGTGAGAACCGGCACATTTATGACCCGTTTAGTCCGAATTGGTGAATCATGGTGTCCGGTCTGGCTGGATTTTTCGGATTCGTGGGTGGGTTGCCAGGCGCCCCTGACGTCACAGCGCCACCGGGAGAGAGATGCGACGCGTACCCGGCCGGAAGGCCAATCTGCGGATAGCCCTGCCCCTCGCGGCGGGCGCCGCCGTACTGGGCTTCGGAGGCCTCTACGTCACCGGTCTGATCGTGACCGGCGACGCCGTGGCCGACGGCACCAGCGTGCGCGGCGTCGACATCGGCGGAATGAGCCGTACGGAGGCCAAGACCGCCCTGGACCGGCACCTCGGCCCGAAGGCCGCCGCGCCGATCGAGCTGAAGATCGGCGACCGGATCGAGAAGGCCGCCCCCGCCTCCTTCGGGCTGTCCGTGGACACCGCCGCCACCGCCGCCCGCGCCACCGACTCCGCGGCGGACCCCGTCTCCGTGATCGGGCGCCTCTTCGCCCCGGAGCGGGACCGCGACGTCGAGCCCGTGGTCCGGGTGGACGCCCCGGCCGGGACGAAGGCCGCCGACCGGCTCGCCGCCGCCAGCCACCGCGACGCCCGCAGCGGCGCCATCACCTTCGACGGGGGCGAGGCCAAGGTCACCGGCCCCGTCACCGGTGTCGCCCTGCGCACCGACCAGGCGGCGGACACCGTCCGCGCCGCCTACCTGCGCCCGCGGACCGGCCCCGTCGCGCTGCCGGTGGAGCAGACGCCCCCGGCCGTCGGGTCCCAGGAGACCGCCCGGGCCATGAAGGAGTTCGCCGAGCCCGCGATGTCCGGCCCGGTCACCCTCGTCGTCGCGGGGAAGCCCGTCACCCTGACCCCCGAGGTCCTCGGTACGTACCTGACGGTCAAGGACGACGGCCACGGCCGCCTCGTACCCCACCTCGACGCGCCGGGGCTGCTGGCCGACCCCGAGGTCGCCCGTCAGGTGGCCGAGGCCGCCCCCGCCCCGCGCGACGCGACGCTGCGTCTCGACGACGCGGACCGGGTGGTTGTCGCCGACGCCGGGCGCCCCGGGGTGCGGGTCACCGCCAAGGCCCTCGGCGACGCCGTCATGCCGTTGCTGACGCGCTCGGGTGACGCCCGTACCGCGGAACTCGCCGTGCCGGCGGTCCAGCCGCGCCTGACGGGCGCGGAGGCCGAGCGCCTCGGCATCAAGGAGAAGGTCTCGTCCTTCACCGTCAACTTCCCGGCCGCGCCGTACCGCACCACCAACATCGGGCGCGCCGTCGAGCTGATCAACGGCTCGGTGGTGATGCCGGGCGACACCTGGAGCTTCAACAAGACGGTCGGCGAGCGCACCAAGGAGAACGGGTTCGTCGACGGCATCATGATCAACGACGGCCAGTACACGAAGTCGCCCGGCGGCGGTGTCTCGGCGGTCGCCACGACCATGTACAACGCCCTGTTCTTCGCGGGCGTCAAGCCGCTGGAGCACGGGGCGCACTCGTTCTACATCGAGCGCTACCCCGAGGGCCGCGAGGCCACCGTCGCCTGGGGCACCCTCGACCTGCGCTGGCGGAACGACTCCGGTCACGCGATCTACGTCCGTGCGCAGTCCACCGACACCTCGGTGACCATCAGCTTCCTCGGCACCAAGAAGTACGACGAGATACGCGCGACCCAGAGCCCGCGCAGCAACCCCGTCCCGCCGGGCAAGCGCACGGGCACCGGTCCGACGTGCGAGGTGCAGACCCCGCTGGAGGGGTTCGACGTCTCGGTCGACCGCGTCTTCGTGAAGGGCGGCCAGGAGGTCAAGAAGGAGACCTTCCGGACCCACTACACCCCGCGTGACGAGGTCACCTGCGACGAGCCGGCCCCGACCGGGTCGGCCACGCCGGCGCCGGCGCAGACCCCGGCGCAGACCGGGACGCGGGCACCCGCGCAGACGGCCGAGGCCGCCGCGGCCCCGGGTGCCTCCCGGCAGCCCGCCGCCTGACCCGGGCCAGAGCCGCAGGTCAGAGCGCCGGCCGGCGCATCCTGTAACGCGGCCGGTCAGCGCACCCGGCCGGCGCGGCAAGGTCAGCGCGGCAAGGTCAGCGCGGCAAGGTCAGCGCGGCAAGGTCAGCGCGGCAAGGTCAGCGCAGCCGGGCGGCGGCCGCCGCGAAGGGGGCCGCGTGCGCCGGGAGGGTCGCCAGGACGGCGACCCACGACCCGTCGGTGAACTGGATCTCCATCCGGCCCCGCTGCAGGACGCCCGTCGGGTTGGCGCGCAGCGCCGTGATGGCCGACCGGGGGGCCTCCCAGTACTGCTTCAGCGCGGGCGTCGTCTGCCACAGCGGCGACACGTCGCTCAGCCCGAACCAGCGCCGGTCGGTGACGGCGAGCACTCCCGTGACCGAGCCGCGGACGTTGGCGCGGCTGACGAGGAAGTGCCCGGCCGAGCTCTGCCAGCCGCCCTCCATGCTCGTGCCGTGCGCGAGCCGCGCGCCGGGGTCGTCCACCGGGTCCTGCGGTGCGCGGCCGGCCGCGTCCGCCGCCGCGGCGGGCCGCGACGGCCGGGAGTCCTGCCCCCGGGTGACGAGCTGCCGCAGCGGGCGCGGGAGTCTGGCCTCGATGCGCCGGCCGAGGTCGAGGGGTTCTGCCGGAGCCAGCAGGTCCTCGGGCGGAAGCGGTACGCCGGGCCCCAGTTCGTAGGCACACGCGGCGATCAGCCGCTCATCCGGACGCAGGAACCTCTGGGCCTGTTCGCGCTTCTCGTGGTTCAACGCGCCAGCTCCTGTTCAGTCGTTGGGTCGACGGGGCGCGGATTGTGTCCTGCCCCTCACGATTGTCCCTGACCTGCGAATCTTCTTGATCATCGGCCTGTCCTGGCGGGCGGAAGCGGCAAATCCGGCGTACGCGGCGGGGCCTGCTACGGCGGGAATCGGCCGATCCGCAGAGGCGATCCGGCAGTCCGTTCCGGAGCCCGGGAGACCCGCCACAACGGGCTCCGCGCGTATGGGAAGTGGAATCGGAGGACGCTCGACCGGTTGGTGCAGCCTGTGGGTTTCGGCCACTTCCGGCACGCCCAACAGGCCTTCACCGTCCAGATCATGACCTGCTGTCAAGACACGTGCGTAAAGCCGCTAAGCTTCCGGGCCGTTGTCATATGATCATTCGCTTTCGATCGTTTGAGGGTTCTGATGGTTCGAGTGGGATCGTCGCCCGGAAGTCCAGGGCCCACCTCACCCGTCGTGTGGGCGCTGCCCGCCCTGGCGACCGCCGCCGCCGCGGTGGTCGCCCTCGTCATGGTGTCCGCGCCTGCCCGCACACCCGTCGCGTGGGTGGGTGCGGTGGCCTTCGTCGCGGTGGCGCTGTCCTGTGCCGAGGCCGCCCGGCGGGGTCGGGTGATCAGGGCCCTGCGGGCCACGGTCGCCGGCCAGGAGGCGTCCCTGACGCGCCAGGAGACCGAGACCGTACGGCTCGCGCAGGACCTGCTGCCCGACGTCGTGGAGCGGCTGCGCAAGGGGGAGTTCCCCGATGAGGTGCTCGCCTCCCTGGAGGACCCCGACGCCTACGAGCCGGGGCTGACCCCCGCGTTCCGCGCCGCCCACCAGGCGGTGCTGCGCTCGGTGCTCGACGCCGTCGTCGCGGAGGAGGACCTGCGCGATTCGGCGCAGCGCGCCTTCGTGAACATCGCCCGCCGCGTCCAGGCCATCGTGCACCAGCAGGCACAGGAACTGCGGGAGATGGAGGACCGGCACGGCCGCAGCCCCAAGGTCTTCGGCGACCTGCTGCGCCTCGACCACGGCACGGCCCTCATCGGCCGCCTCGCCGACTCCATCGCCGTCCTCGGCGGCGCCCGGCCCGGCCGCCAGTGGAACAAGGCCGTCCCGCTGTACAGCGTGCTGCGCGGCGCCATGTCGCGGATCATCGACTACCAGCGCGTGGAGCTGCACTCCGTCTCGCAGGTGGCCGTCGTCGGCCCCGCCGTCGAACCGCTCATCCACGCGCTCGCCGAGCTGCTGGACAACGCGACCCGCTACTCCCCGCCGCAGACCAGGGTCCACCTGACCGCCGTCGACGTGAACTCGGGCATCGCCGTCGAGATCGAGGACGGCGGCGTGAGCATGAGCGAGGAGGCCCGCAACCGGGCCGAGCGCATGCTGCGCCAGGCGCAGCAGGGCATCGACCTCAACGACCTCGGTGAGACCCCGCGCCTGGGCCTCGCCGTCGTCGGCCGCCTCGCGCAGGCGTACGACTTCCAGGTCTCCCTGCGCGCCTCCGCGTACGGCGGGGTGCGCGCCGTCCTGGTCATCCCCCAGGACCTGATCACCACCGCCGAGGCCGCCACCGGCGTCGCCCACGGCATCGGCACCGCCTCCGGGCCCCGGGCGGCCCTGCCGACGGGGGCCGGAAGGACCGCGGCGCCGGCCGGCGACACCGCGGCCGTACGCCAGGCTGCCGACACCGCGGCCGTACCTCACGCGGCCGACACCACGGCCGTCCGTCACGCGGCCGACACCACGGCCGTCCGTCACGCGGCCGATACCACGGCCGTACGTCAGGCGCCCCCGCGCCCGGCCACCGGTCCGCGGCCGATGCCGGCCGACGAGGAGATCCCCGTGGTCACCGAGCGCACCGCGAACGGCCTCCCGCAGCGCCGCCGCAAGGCCCACACCCCGGCGCCGGCCCTGCCCGGCGCCCTCGACCCGACCAGCGCCACCGCGTCCGCCGTACCCGCCGCACGGGCCGTGACCGAGCCCGAGCCCCAGGTGCAGCCCGGCATGTGGCTGGCCGCCTTCCAGGGCGGCCTGGCCGGGGACAGTCAGACCGCCGCGAGCCGGACCGGCGGAGCAAGCCAGAACACAGACGCCTCGCCGGACTCGGCGAGCAAGGGGGAACAGCCATGAGTCAGCTGCAGACCAATATGGACTGGATGCTCAAGGACCTGGCCGAGAGCGTTCCGCAGACCCGCCACGTCATCGTGCTCTCCGCCGACGGCCTGCGCATGGCGCAGTACGGCGCGGAGACCGACACCGCGGACCGGCTCGCCGCCGCCTGCGCCGGGCTGCAGAGCCTCGCCGGCGCGGTCGCCTCCGAACTCCCGAACAGCAGCGGGCGGATGAGGCTCGTCGTCATCGAGATGGACGGCGGTTTCTTCTACCTGATGGCGGCCGGCGCCGGCGCCTACCTCGCCGTACTCGCCGACGAGGGCGTCGACGCGGGCCTGATGGGCCAGCGGATGCGCGACCTGGTCGCCCGGATCGGAGAGCACCTGAGCAGCCCGCCGCGCCGCGAGGGGCAGCCCGCGTGAGCAACCCGGGCCGGGGCTGGGACGACGGCACCCCCGAGCGGCTCTACGTCATCACCGGCGGTCGCAGCGGACCGTTACAGTCCACCTCCCTCGACCTGGTGACGCTGATCATCGCCAGGTCGGGGCCCAGGCCCGGGATGCAGCCCGAGCACGCGGCGATCATGCGGCTGTGCCAGTCGCCGCTCTCGGTGGCCGAGATCTCCGCGTACCTCGGCCTGCCGGTGAGCGTGGTCACCGTACTGCTCGGTGACCTGCTCGACGCCAACCAGGTGCTGTCCCGCCCACCCGTCGCACCCGCCCAACTCCCGGATCTGGCACTGATTGAGGCAGTCATCGATGGACTTCGAAAGCTCTGAGAAGCCCGCCGGCCCGCGGCGGGAGGACGCGCTGCCGGCCACGGCCGCCGCCGCGGTCAAGGTCGTCATCGTCGGCGGATTCGGGGTCGGCAAGACGACCCTGGTCGGCTCGGTGAGCGAGATCCGGCCCCTGACCACCGAGGAGACGATGACCCAGGCCGGGGTCGGCGTCGACGACATCCGGGGGGTGGAGCGCAAGAGCTCCACCACCGTGGCCATGGACTTCGGCCGCATCAGCATCAATGAGGAACTGGTGCTGTACCTGTTCGGCACCCCGGGCCAGCAGCGGTTCTGGTTCCTCTGGCACGGCCTGTTCGAGGGCGCCCTCGGCGCGGTCGTCCTCGTCGACACCCGCAGGCTGGAGGTCAGCTTCGACGTGATCGGCCGGCTGGAGGAGCGAGGCGTACCGTTCGTGGTCGCCGTCAACTCCTTCCCCGAGGCGCCCGAGCACCCGCTGGACGAGCTGCGCGCCGCCCTCGACCTGCCCGCGTCCGTGCCGCTCGTCGTCTGCGACGCCCGGCGCCGCGACTCCAGCCGCGACGTCCTGATGACGCTCATGCGCTACCTGCACTCCCTCGCCGCGGCCACGGAGGCCTCATGAGCCGCTGAACGGGATCCGGCGGGCGTCGCGCCGAGGCGGGGCGCCTGCCGGAGATGGCGCGATCGTTTCCCCGGATGTGGCCGATATCGCAGGTCAGATCAACAATTGTGGATCGTCCCTTCCGGAGCGTCGCGCCCGGGACCTACGATTCCGAATCATGATCCCCCCTGCATCGGGCGTGCCGGCCGAACGGGCCACGGGTGCCGCACTGTTCGGCGCCCGGCTCAGCCGCCTGATCGAACTGCGCTATCCGGACGGGGGCGCCCGCTACCTCGACGTCGAGATCGCCGCGGGCACGCGCATCAGCCAGCAGCACGTGGCCAATCTCCGCAACGGGAAATCGGTGCCCGGGCTCGACCGGGCGCTGAGCCTGGCCGCCTTCTTCCGCCTCGACGGCGTCGACTACTTCGTCCGGCCCGAGACGCACCCCGCGGTGGCGGCCGTCGAACGCAGGCTGCTGGCCCTGGAGTCGGCCCGTGCGTCCGGCCTGCCCGCCGCCCCCTGTCCGGCGGGCGGCGCGCCCGCCGCGCACCCCCTCGGCCTCCCGGGCCCCGCCGACGCGGAAGAGACCCGGGCCGCACACGACGCCGACGAGGTGGACCGGCTGCGCCGGCGGTGCCGGGACAGCGGCGCGGCGCTGGCGACGGCCGGGCGGAGCGCCGGGGTGTCGGTCAGGGACAAGGCCACCGCCGCCACCCTGCTCGGCCTGGTGGAAAGCATTCTGCGCCCCGGCACGGGCGGCCGGTAGCGCGGAGCACGACCCCTTCCTCAGGTCAAAGGACGACATGGACATCAAGAGAATGCGCCGCACCCGGGACGACCTCATCCGCGGCATCGAACTGCACGCTCCCGTCGAACCCGCCGTCGTCTTCCGTGCGCTGTGCGAGGCGATGGCCAAGCGGCACGGCCAGCCCGTCGAACCGCACCTGGTGTCCTTTCCCGTCAGTACCGTCAGCGGCCTGCTCGTGTGGACGCGGACCCGCAATCTCGTCCTGATCGAGGCCAACACCGATCCCGAGCACCAGTTGGGCATCCTCGGCCACGAGCTGTGGCACATGGAGGAGGACTCCGGGCACGCCCAGATCCTCGGAGAATCGGACTGCGCGGACCTCTTCGCCCCCGACCTGACCGCCAGCACCGTCGAGCGGATCGCCGCCCGCTCCTCCGCGCGCACCGACTGCGGCGAGGACGGCGAGCGCGCCTGCGAGCTGTTCGGCTCCCTGCTCGCCATGCGCAGCAAGCACTGGCTCGGCAAGGGCGCCCATGTCCCGCAGTCCTCCAGCGCCTTCGGACACAAGCTCAACGTCTCCCTCGGCCCCGCCGGCGGTGGCGCCTGGTGACCGAGAACGTCGGCTTCTGGGTCGTCTCCGGCCTGATGTGGCTCGCGTTCCTCGTCAAGGCGCCCGGCCTGCGCCACAACCGCGACCCGCTGTACGTCCTCGTCTGCGGGGTCCTGCTCCTCGGCGGTACCTGCTTCGCCTGCGCCAACCCCGACGTGATCGGCGTGGTCAACGCCGCCACCGGCATCCCCAACGTCAGCGCGCCCCTGGTGTACTCGATGCTCACCCTGGAGAGCGCGCTGGTCCTCACCCTGATCATCTACTGGCGCGACTGGAGCCGGGAGAAGGCCGGCCGCTGGGTGCGCCGGCTGATGGTCGCCTACGGACTCGCCGTCATCGGGATCGTCGTCCTGTTCGCCCTCGGGGACGCGCCGGTGGAACGCCGCGTGGACTTCGACCCGTACTACGCCAGGACCCCGTACATCCGGGAGATGATCCTGCTCTACCTCGCCGCCCACACCGTCGCCGGCGTCATGGCGACCGTGCTGTGCGTGCGCTGGGCCGCGGGCGTCACCGGGCCGAAGTGGCTGCGCCGCGGCCTGCGGGTGCTCATCCTCGGCTTCGCCCTCAACATCGGCCTCGACGCCGCGAAGCTGCTCGCCGTCGGCGCACGCTGGTGCGGGGGCACCGGGTGGGACTGGCTGGACTCCGAGGTCTCCCGGGGGTTCGCCTTCGCCTGCACCCTGTTCACCGGCATCGGCTTCATGCTGCCGATGGTCGGGGGCAGCGTGGAGCGCACCCTGTGGGAGAACCGGGTCTTCCTGCAACTGGGACCGCTGTGGCGGGCCCTGCGGGAGGCCACGCCGGCCGTCGCGGCCGCGCTGCCGGTGCCGTGGTGGGACGTCGAACTCAAGGCCACCCGGCGGGTCGCCGAGGTCCAGGACGGCCGGCTCGCCCTGCGGCCGTACCGCAACCCGGCCGTCGCGCGGGCGGCGCAGGCGCGGGCGTCGGCCCTGCGGCTGACCCCCGAGAAGGTGGCGGCCGCCGTGGAGGCCGCCGTTCTGGTCGACGCCATGGCCGCCAAGACGGCGTCCGGGGACGCGGAGCCCCCGCTCCTCGACGACGGCGCCGCGACCGCGCTGCCGTCCCTCGACCAGCGGGCTTTGATCCGGGTCTCCCGGATGATCCGCCGCCCGCCGTTCCCCGTGCCCGGCGGCGCGGCGGCGGGCATGCGCGGGTCCGGACGCGTCCGCGCGTAGCCGCCGCGGGCATCGCGGGCATCGCGAGCCGAGGCGTATCCCGCCTGGATCCGGGCAGGCGCCGGGCGAAACGGTGTGACCGGGGGGTGAGGGGTGATGCCGGATGGCGACGGGAGTGATTCAGGAGCGCTTCACCGTGAAGGTGGAGACGGTCGACGGGGCCGTCGTCCTCGCGCTCGCCGGGGAGCTGGACCACGACACGGCCAGCGCGCTGCGCCGAGCCCTCGACGCGGCCCTCGTGCGGGCCGCGCGGCTGGTGGTGGACCTGACGGAACTCGGGTTCTGCGATTCCGCCGGGCTGAACGAGCTGCTGCGCGGCCGCCTCGCCGTCCAGGAGGCCGGCGGTGCCTTCCGGGTGGGGGAGCCGCGCGGGCCGGTCGCCCGCATGTTCCGCATCACCGGCGTGGACCGGGTGTTCGACGTGTACGCCGATGTGGCGCAAGCGCTGGGGCGCGGGGGAGGGACCTGAGCGCCATGGAACCGTGTGGGCCGTCCGGCCGGATCCGGCGCCTGGCCTTTGCCGGGGACGCCGACGTGGTCACGCGCAGCCGCGATTTCACGCGGCGGGCGCTGACCGCCTGGCACTGGCTGCCGCCCGAGGCGGACGAGGACCGCCAGGCCGCCGACGACGTCCTGCTGCTGGTGTCGGAGGTGGTGTCCAACGCCTGCCTGCACGGCGGCGGGCCGACCGCCCTGGTCCTGGACTGCACCCACGAGCGGCTGCGGATCGAGGTGACGGACGCGAATCCGGCGCCGCCGGTGCCGCTGGCCGGCCGCCTCTCCCGGCCGGCGCGGCCCGGCGGGTACGGGCTGCTGATCGTGGAACGCCTGGCCCGCGACTGGGGGTGCCGGCCGGGGGCGGGCGGCAAGTGCGTGTGGGTGGAGGTGCCCTGCCCGGCCCCGGTCCGGCGAGGGTGCGGGGCTGCCCGGTGACCGCCGGCGCCTGGCGGGGTCGGCTCGTCAGGCGTTGAGGGCCGCGATGATCTCGGCGGTGGTGCTGACCCTGCCGATGCGGGGGAAGATCTTCCCGAAGCTGTGCTCGTGCGACGCGGCGTCGCGGTCGGCGGTCGCGTCCTCGGCGAAGACCAGGCTGTAGCTGTGCTCCCAGGCCGTACGGGCGGTGGACTCGACGCCGGCGCTGGTGGAGATGCCGGCCAGCACGATGCGGTGGATTCCGCGCCGGCGCAGCTGGAGGTCGAGTTCCGTACCGGTGAAGGCGCCCCAGTGGCGCTTGGTGACGACCACGTCCCCCAGCGCGGCGAGCTCGGCCGGGATCTCGGAGAACGCGGCGGGCGGCGCGGTGTCGGGGCCCGGGCGGTCGACATCGGTGATCGGCAGATCGCCGCCGTCGGGCGACCAGGCGACCCTGACCAGGACCACCGGCAGCTTGTGCGCGCGGAAGGCCTCGGCGAGCGCGATCCCGTTGCGCAGGACCTCGGCGGAGGGCTTGTTGGTCGGCATGCTCAGGATGCCGCCCTGGAGGTCGATCAGGACCAGCGCGGTGCTGGAGTCGAGCGTCAGCGTGTCGGTCATGGGAGCTCCTCGGTACGTGGGGGGAGGGCGCGGGGAAGGGCGTTCAGTCCTCGGCCAGCCGTCGCAGCAGGGGGACGGCCTCGGCGAGCAGCCGCTGCTCGGCCGGGGTCAGCCGCTCGGCGATCAGTTCGGCGATCCGCCCGTGCCCGGCCTCGCGGCGCTCGCGGACGAAGGCCCGGCCCCCGGGGGTGAGGGAGATCAGCAGCTGCCGGCCGTCGGTCGGGTGCGGGGTGCGGACGACGTGGCCGCCCGCCTGGAGGGTGTTCACGGTGGCGATGACCGACTGCGGCCGGATCTTCTCGGCCCGGGCCAGCTCCGACGCGGTGGACGGGCCGAGCCGGTCGAGCCGCTTGAGTACGGAGACCTGCGACAGGCTCACCCCGCCGTCGGCGGCGGTGCGCAGCTGTCGGACCAGCATGCCGAGGGCGAGCTGGAGCTCCTCGGCGGTGTCGCGCGGCGGCTGCGGCTGCGGAGGGGGTATGGGAGGCGGGCCTTCGGTCATGGGGCGACCCTAGGAGATCTTCAGGCAGACTTGCAAGTTTGCCTGT
The DNA here is from genome assembly GCF_026339935.1 of Streptomyces sp. NBC_01551. Classification (NCBI taxonomy): domain Bacteria; kingdom Bacillati; phylum Actinomycetota; class Actinomycetes; order Kitasatosporales; family Streptomycetaceae; genus Streptomyces; species Streptomyces sp. NBC_01551. The sequence goes on along the minus strand of NZ_JAPEPX010000001.1, from coordinate 648,066 downwards.
CAATCCTTCTCTCCGTGTCTCCCCGAGCCCCTGGGGTGAGCCTCCGGCGCACGCCCCGGAGTCGACTTCCGGTCGCCGGAAAGCCGGTTCAGGCCAGGGAGTGTTCGATTTCGGCCGGAGTCAACTCCCCAGGCCGGACTGCGTTGTTACGGTTAGTCATGCGTGTCAGCCTGCCGACATGAGCACTCAAAGGAACTCTGACGGCTCGCGCTCCGCGCGTCGCCGGCTGGTGCTGGGGGTGGGAGCCGCGCTCTTGGTGGGCGCGGCAGTGACGGGCGCGGCGACCTTGGCGTCGGCGTCCTCGGACGGATCGTCGAAGGCAACGCCGACCTGGCCGGAAGCGCAGCCGAAGTCCCGGCAGCCGATGAACATCAACCCGGAGAAGACTCCGGAACTGGCCCCGCCCAAGGGTGGGGTGCACAAGGAAGCCCCGCTGACCGAGGCGCAGAAGCTGGCCGAGGCGAACGCCCTCGCGGCCAAGCACCCGGGCGAGGCGGTGGTCTGCTTCAACCCGGACGGCACGGTGTCCGGGGTCGCGATGGCCGACCTCGCCGACCCGGCCAAGGGGCTCACGGAAGCGGCGAAGAAGAGCCTGTGCGACCGTCCGAAGGCGATCGGGGGCAGCCGATGAGAGCCGGTACGCGCAAGCTACTCGGGCTGCCGGCCGTCGCCGTGGCCCTGCTGACGGCCCTGCTGACGACGGCGCCCCCGGCGGCCGCCGGGCCGCTGATCGGCGGGCACTGGGCGAAGGACGGCCTGGCGCGGGCGCAGATCTACTTCGTGGACCACACGGGCGCGAACTGGCCCGTGGGCGGCACCGTCAACGAGTGGAACAAGGCGTCCGGCGTCGACTCGTACTACGTGACGTCGTGCCCGGGCTCCTGGCTGCACTGCGTCAACGTGTGGGAGTGGAACGACAGCGGCGACAACCGGTACGGCGTGACCTTCTACAACATCGGAGCGAACGGCCACTTCACCTCGGCCGAGGTGTGGCTCAACAGCGGCCTGGCGCGCAACGCGACGCAGACCCGCAAGACCGCCTGCCACGAAGAGGGGCACGTGCTGGGGCTCGACCACCAGTTCACCCGGACGAGCTGCCTCATGTCGGGCGACGCGGTGGCCAACGGCATCTCCGTGTACCCGAGCGCGGATGACCTGGCGACGCTGAAGTCGCTGTACGCGCACGGCAACTGACGCCCGCGGCAACTGACACGCACGGCAACTGAGGCGCACGCAACTGACGCCCGCGAGCCCCGCGCCCCGTCCGCCAGGGGTGCGGGGTCTCGGCGCGCCCGGGCTCACCCGGCCGGCGCGGTCTCGGCCTCCGCCGCCTCGGGCCGGGCCGTGACGGGCTCCGGCAGCCGCCGGGCCAGCGCCCACGCCAGCAGCGGGAGCACGGCCAGTGGCAGCAGCGCCGTACCCAGCGAGGCCGCGTCCGCCGCGGCCCCGATGAGCGGGCTCGCGACACCGCCGACGCTGACCGTCAGTCCGAGGGTCACCCCGCTCGCCGTGCCCATCCGGCTCGGCAGGTAGTCCTGGCCCAGGGTCACCTGGAGCGAGAGCGGCACGTACAGCGCGGCGGCGGCCAGCGCCGCGCACCCGTACACCAGGGGCAGCGGCAGGAACAGGATCCCGGCGATGGCGGGCGCGGCCGCGGCGTAGGCCCGGTGGACCGTGGCGACCCGGCCCCAGCGGGAGGCCAGCCGGGCGCCGAGCAGGGTGCCGCCCGCGCTGCCCGCGAAGAGGGCGAACAGCGCCACCGTGCCGGCGGTGTCACCGCCCCCGCGCTCGCGGACGTACAGGGCGATGAAGGTGCTCAGCCCGGTGAAGGCGACCGAGCGGACGATCACGACCAGCGACAGCCGTGCGAACGCCCGCCGGTCCTCCGGGCCCGGCGCGGCCCCCGGCGCCGCGCCGCCCGGCGAGCCCGCGCCGGGGCCACCGGGCCGGCGGGAGGCGGGCGCGGGCCGGCCGAGGAGGACGCCCAGCGCGGCCGGCAGGGCCAGCAGCCACCAGCCCGCCGCCCCGGGCACCGACAGGGCGCCGAAGACGAGCAGCGGCGCGCACGCGAAGCCGATGTTCCCGCCCAGCGCGAACCAGCTCATCGCCGTGTGCCCGGCGCCGCCCAGCGCGGTGCGGACCAGCCGGGCGGCCGCCGGGTGGTACGCGGCGACCCCCAGCCCGGACAGGGCGACAGCGGCCACCGTGGCCGGGTAGCCGGCGTCCGCGCCGACCAGCGCGACGCCCGCCCCGGCGGCGGCCGTGCCCAGCGGTATCAGCCACGGCATCGGCCGGCGGTCGCTCAGCACCCCGAACAGCGGCTGGACGACGGAGGACAGCAGCGAGGCGGCGAGCACGATGCCGGAGGCGGCCGCGTACCCGTACGCGCGCTCGGAGACGAGGAAGGGGACGAGCGCGGCGACGGCGCCCTGGTAGACGTCCACGCAGGCGTGGCCCGCCGACAGGGCGGCCGTGCGGCGCCGTACGGACGGGGGCGAGGACGGGGGCGAGGACGGGGGCGAGGACGGCGACGGGGACGGGGGCTTCACCGGGTTCTGAGGGTTCACCGGACGAGAATCACCCGCGCCGCCCGCGTCCCGCTTCCGATAAATTGCCGGGTGATGCAGAAAAACCGCCAAGCCCCGATGCGGCCGCCGATCCGGCACGCCGCGATCCGGCACACCCCGAGGGCCGCGACCAGCATCCGCGCGCTGGACACCAACGTCGGGATCGACCCGCACCGGCACGACGACCACCAGATCGCCTACGCCGGTTCCGGAGTCCTGTCCGTCACCACCGACGCCGGCACCTGGGTGGCCCCCGCGACCCGGGCGCTGTGGATCCCCGCCGGGACCGTGCACGAGCACCGCGCGTACGGCCGCACCGACCTGCACTCCGTCGGCCTGCCCGTCCACCTCAACCCGCTGTCCCTGGACGCGCCCGCCGTGCTCGCCGTCGGACCGCTGCTGCGGGAGCTGATCCTGGCGTACACCCGGACCCCCGAGGACGACGGCCCGCAGCGGCGCCGGATGCTCGGCGTGCTGCTCGACCAGCTGAAGGCCTCGCCGCTCCAGCCCCTGCACCTGCCCGCGCCCACCGACCCCCGGCTGGCGGCGGTGTGCGACCTGCTGCATGCCGACCCGGCGGATTCGCGGGGGCTCGCGGCGCTGGCCGCGCAGGCGGGGGCGGGGGCCGGCGAGCGGACCCTGAGCCGGCTGTTCCGCGCCGAGCTCGGCATGACCTTCCCGCAGTGGCGCACCCAGCTGAGGCTGCACCAGGCGCTGCGGCTGCTGGCCGTGGGCACTCCGGTGACGGCGGTCGCGCACCGCTGCGGATGGTCGTCCGCCAGCGCGTTCATCGACGTCTTCCGGCGGGCCTTCGGGCACACCCCGGGCGCGCACCCCGGCCGGCAGGACACTCCCTACGGGCGGGCGTAGCGCAGCTGCACCACCCCGTTGCCGAACGCGTGGGTGCCTTCGAGCCGGAGCGTCGTCGGGGCGTAGTCCACCGCCGGGAACAGCGGTTTGCCCCGGCCGAGGCGCACCGGGTGCACGTAGATCCGGTACGCGTCCACCAGGTCGTGCCGCAGGAACGAGGCCGCGAGATCGGCCCCGCCCAGCGTCAGGTCACCGCCCGGGGCCGCCTTGAGCGCGGCGACCTCGGAGGGTACGACGTCCCCCACGACGGTGGAGTTCCAGCCGACGTCGGCCTGCCTCAGGGTGCGCGAGTACACGTACTTCGGCATGTCCCGCCAGATCCCCGCGAACTCGGCCTCCGGCCCGCCTGCGGAGGGGTCGGCGTCGGCGGTCGGCCAGTACTCCGCCATGAGGTCGTACGTGACGCGGCCGTGGATGAAACCGCCCATGGCGGCGAGTTCGTCGTTGAAGTGCTGGTGCAGCTCGTCGTCCACGCTGTGCCAGTCGATCTGCCGCTCGGGCCCCTCGACGAAGCCGTCGAGAGACACCGACGACATCAGGATGATCTTTCGCATGGCGGACCACGCTACATACTGGCCGGTGTGAAGACCGACGATGCCGTCAACGACACGGTCCTGCTCGCCGCCGACGGACCCACGGCGGTGATCACCCTCAACCGTCCCAAGGCCCTCAACGCCCTCACCCACCCCATGGTGCTGCGGATCACCGAGGCCCTCACCGCCTGGCAGCACGACCCCGCCGTCACCCAGGTCCTGATCCGGGGCGCCGGTGAGCGCGGACTGTGCGCAGGCGGCGACATCCGGGCCATCCACGACGACGCGAAGGCCGGCACCAGCGCCTCCGCCGGCTTCTGGCGCGACGAGTACCGGCTCAACGCGCTGATCGCCCGCTACCCCAAGCCGTACGTCGCCCTCATGGACGGCATCGTGATGGGCGGCGGGGTCGGCCTCTCGGCCCACGGCAGCGTACGGATCGTCACCGAACGCTCCCGCGTCGCCATGCCGGAGACGGGCATCGGCTTCGTCCCCGACGTCGGCGGCACCCACCTGCTCGGACGCGCCCCCGGGGAGCTCGGCACCCACCTCGCGCTGACCGGAGCCGCGGTGGGCGCGGCCGACGCGCTGCTCTGCGACCTCGCCGACCACTTCGTCCCCGCCGGCCGGCTGGCGGACCTCACCGCCGAGCTGCTCGCCGGAGCGCCCGTACGCGAGGCGCTGCCGCGCCACACCGGCCGGCCCGAGCCCGGTGAACTGGCCGGGCGGCGCGCCTGGATCGACCGGTGCTACCCGGCCGACACCGTCGAGGAGATCGTGGAGCGGCTGCTCGGCGAGGGCGACGCCGGGGGCGAGGGCGGCCCGGCGGCGAAGGAGGCCGCCGAGACCATCCTGGCCAAGTCCCCGACCTCGCTCAAGGTCACCCTCGCCGCCGTGCGCCGGGCCCGCGAACTGGGCGACCTGGAGCGGGCGCTGGTCCAGGAGTACCGGGTCTCCTGCAACGCGCTGCGCTCGCCCGACCTCGTGGAGGGGATCCGGGCGCAGGTCATCGACAAGGACCGCACCCCCCGCTGGTCGCCGGCCACCCTGGCCGAGGTCACCGGCGAGGACGTGGCCCGGTTCTTCGCCCCGCTGGGGGAGGGCCGCGAACTGACCCCGGGGCCGTGACGCCCGACGCCCCTGCGCTACCGCGCGCCGACGTACGCGCGCAGGTGGCGGGCGGTCAGGGTGTCCGCCTCGGCCACCAGGGCCGCCGGAGTGCCCTCGAACACCACCTGGCCGCCGTCGTGGCCGCCGCCCGGGCCGATGTCGATCAACCAGTCGGCGTGCGCCATCACCGCCTGGTGGTGCTCGATGACGATCACCGAGTTCCCGTCGTCCACGAGCCGGTCCAGCAGCGCGAGCAGCTTGTCCACGTCGGCCATGTGCAGCCCGGTCGTCGGCTCGTCCAGGATGTACGTCGAGGACTTCTCCGCCATGTTGATGGCGAGCTTGAGGCGTTGCCGCTCACCGCCCGAGAGGGTGTTGAGCGGCTGCCCGAGCCGCAGGTAGCCCAGGCCCACATCGGCGAGCCGCCCCAGGATCGCCCCCGCCTGGCCGGTCGGGAAGAACTCCCGCGCCTCGGCGACCGGCATGTCCAGCACCTCGCTGATGTTCTTGCCGCGCAGCAGGTACGTGAGCACCTCGGGCGTGAACCGCTTGCCCTCGCACTCCTCGCAGACCGAGGCCACCCCGGCCATCATCGCCAGGTCCGTGTAGAGCAGCCCGAGGCCGTTGCACTTCGGGCAGGCACCCTCCGAGTTCGCGCTGAACAGAGCCGCCTTGACCCCGTTGGCCTTGGCGAAGGCGGTCCGGATCGGGTTCAGCAGCCCGGTGTACGTGGCCGGGTTGGAGCGGCGCGAACCGCGGATCGGCGACTGGTCGGCCACCACCACCCCGTCCCGCCCGGCCAGGTAGCCGTGGATCAGCGAGCTCTTGCCGGAGCCGGCCACGCCCGTCACCACGGTCAGCACCCCGAGGGGCACGTCCACGTTGACGTCCTTGAGGTTGTGCAGATCGGCGTCCTTCACCGAGAGCAGCCCGCGCGGGGTCCGCACCGACTCCCGAAGCCGCGCCCGGTGTTCGAGGTGGTTCCCGGTGAGGGTGCCCGACGCGCGCAGCCCCGCCACGTCCCCGCTGTAGCAGAGCTGCCCGCCGGCCGTGCCCGCGCCCGGCCCGAGGTCCACCACGTGGTCGGCGATCGCGATGACCTCCGGCTTGTGCTCCACGACCAGCACGGTGTTGCCCTTGTCGCGCAGCCGCAGCAGCAGGTCGTTCATGCGCTGGATGTCGTGCGGGTGCAGACCGGTCGTCGGCTCGTCGAAGACGTACGTGATGTCCGTGAGCGAGGAGCCGAGGTGGCGGACCATCTTGACGCGCTGCGCCTCGCCGCCGGACAGGGTCGCCGAGGGGCGGTCCAGGCTGAGGTAGCCGAGGCCGATCTCGACGAGGGAGTCCAGCAGGCCCCGTAGGCCGGCGAGCATCGGGGCCACGGCCGGGTCGTCGATCCGGCGGACGAACGCGGCGAGGTCGCTGATCTGCATGGCCGAGCACTCGGCGATGTTCATGCCGTCGATCCGCGAGGAGAGCGCGGCCGCCGAGAGCCGGGTGCCGCCGCAGTCGGGGCAGTCGGCGAAGACCACGGCCCGGTCCACGAAGGCCCGGATGTGGGACTGCATGGACTCGCGGTCCTTGGAGAGGTACGTCCGCTGGATCTTGGTGATCAGGCCCTCGTACGTGATGTTGGTGGAGCCGGACTTCACCTTCACGGCGGGCTTGTGCAGGAAGTCCGCCCACTCCTGCTCGGTGAAGTCCTTGAGCTTCGTGTCGGGCGAGTAGAAACCGGAGTTGGCCATCACCTGCCAGTACCAGGAGTCCACGGCGAAGCCCGGGGCGCTGATCGCGCCCTCGTTGAGGGAGAGTTCGCGGTCCACGAGCCGGTCCACGTCGATGTCGGAGACCTGGCCCACGCCCTCGCACCGGGGGCACATCCCCTCCGGGTTGTTGAAGCTGAAGGCGCTGGAGGTGCCGATGTGCGGGGCGCCGATGCGGCTGAAGACGATCCGCAGCATGGTGTAGGCGTCGGTGGCGGTGCCCACGGTGGAGCGGGAGTTGGTGCCCATCCGCTCCTGGTCGACCACGATGGCGGCGCTCAGGTTGTGCAGCCCGTCCACGTCCGGCCGGCCCAGGCTCGGCATGAACGACTGGACGAATGCGGTGTACGTCTCGTTGATCATGCGCTGTGATTCGGCGGCGATGGTGCCGAAGACGAGCGAGGACTTGCCGGAGCCGGAGACGCCGGTGAAGACGGTGAGGCGGCGCTTGGGGATGTCGAGGGAGACGCCGGCGAGGTTGTTCTCCCGGGCGCCGCGGACCTGGATGGCCTGGTGCGCGTCGGCGGCTCCGGCTCCGGCGGCGTTGGTGTCGGTGGCGTCGGTGTCGCCGGCGGCGCTGGTGCCGCCGACCCAGTCCACCAGCTGGATGACGACCCCGTTGGGGTCGGTGACCTGGAACAGGCGCTCGCCCCAGGGCTCCTCGCGGAGCCCCATCGTGATCGGGGCGCCCTCGGCGCGCAGGCGCTCGTACTCACCCGGCAGATCGGCCACGGTCAGGGCCAGGATCAGCCCCGCCGCGCGCTGGTCGCGGAAGTCCTCGGGCAGGACCTCGATGCCGCGCCGCAGGAAGATCACCTGCGGGCCCGAAGGGTGGGAGAGGGAGGCGAAGCCCTCGGCGGACATGGCTTCCTGGTAGCCGAAATGCCTGGCCAGGAAGGTGGCGGAGGCGGTGACGTCGTCAACGGTCAGGGATATCGCGGTGCTGGTGATCTGCACGGAACTCCTTGCTGGGCCGGTGTCTCGCGCTACATTGTACATAGTATTCTGTACGGCGTAGAAAGTTTATGGACGGGGCTGGGGAAGGGATCGGCATGGCGAAGGACCGGAGCGGGGCGGGCGACCCCGTCCGCACCCTGGAGCTGCTGTGGCGCGAGCCCGGCCAAGAGCCGCGGGGCGGCCGGCGCGGACCGCGCCAGGGGCTCACCGTCGACGCCGTCGTACGGGCCGCCATCGGGCTCGCCGACGAGGAGGGGCTCGCCGCGCTGACCATGCGGGCGCTGGCCCAGCGTCTCGGTGTCACCCCGATGACCGTGTACACGTACGTCCCCGGCAAGGCCGAGCTGCTCGACCTGATGCTCGACGAGGCCTACCGCACCATGGAGCGCCAGGCGGAGGCGGAGGCCGAGCCGGGGGAGCCGGGCGCGGGGGAGGCGTGGCGCGCGAAGGTCACGCGGGTCGCCGAGGAGAACCGCGCACTGCTGGTCCGGCACCCCTGGATCGCCGACCTCGCCGTCACCCGCCCCCCGCTGGGCCCCGGGGTGATCGGCAAGTACGAGCACGAGCTGGCGGCCTTCGACGGCATCGGCCTCACCGACACCGAGATGGACGCCGCCCTCACCCATCTCCTCGGCTTCGTCCACGCGGGCGCCCTGGCGGCCGCCGACACGGCGGCCCACAACGCACGCCAGAGCGACGAGGACTGGTGGGCCGTCAGCGCGCCGCTGCTGGAGCGGGCCATGGACCCGGAGCGCTACCCGCTCGCCGGCCGGGTCGGCTCGTCGGTGGGCGCGTACAGCCCCGACACGGTATGGGCCTTCGGGCTGCGCTGCGTCCTGGACGGCCTGGCCCGGCTGGTGGAGGAGGCTCAGCGGTAGCCGGTCGTGTCCGCCGGACGGCCCGGATCCTGGACCTCGACCATGTACCGCCACGCGTCCGGCCGGCTGCCGTCCAGGTCCGTGAAGCCGTAGACCCCGGAGAGCTGCCCGCTGGAGAGGGACTGCCCGTTCCAGCGCGACACGTCCGGGTCGGCGGCCAGCGCCGCGACCGCGCGGCCGACGTACGAGGGCGTCTCGGAGATGGCGAAGTGAGGGGACTTCTCCAGCGCGTCCCGCCAATTGGCCTCGGTCACCCGGTAGTTGTCGAGCATCATCTCCGAGCGCAGCCAGCCCGGCGTCAGGGCCACCGCCGTCCCCCCGCGCGGACCCAGTTCGTGTCCGAGCGCGAACGCCATCCGCAGCACGGACGACTTGGCGATGTCGTAGAAGAACGACACCCGGTAGTGGTCCGTGTTGTACGCCGTCGTGCCGTCCGTCATCTCCACCACCAGCCCGCCCGGCTCGCGCAGCAGCAGCGGCACCGCGTAGTGGCTGGTGATGGCATGGGTCTCGACCGCGAGCCGCAGCAGCCGCAGCCCGTTGTCCAGGTCGTGCTCCCAGACCGTGCTCTCCCACTCGAAGAGCTGCTCACCGCCCCAGATGTCGTTCACCAGGACGTGCAGCCGGCCCTGCTCCTCCTCGATGCGCCGCACCAGCGCCTCGACCTCCGCCGGCACCAGGTGGTCCGCGACCACCGCGATGCCGTGCCCGCCGGCCGCCGTGACCAGCTCGGCCGTCTCCTCGATCGTCTCCGGCCGGTCGTACTCCGACCGCCGCCCGCGCGTGCTGCGCCCCGATACGTACACGGTCGCGCCCCGCGCGCCCAGCTGGACCGCGATCCCGCGCCCCGCGCCCCGCGTCGCCCCCGCCACGAGGGCGACCTTGCCTTCGAGTGTCCGCTGTGGTTCGGCCATGCCCCGACGTTACGCCGCCCCCGGCGGCCGGGCGCGGAGATACGCCGGATGCCTCCAGGCGGCCACGGCCAGGGCCGCCAGGAGCCCGGCCGCCGCCGCCCACAGGGCCGGGGACGGGCCCCACAGCGTCCAGGCCGCGCCGAACAGCAGGGAGCCCGCGAACCGGGCCAGGGCCTGGGCGGTCTGCAGCACGGCGAGCCCCGTGGCGCGCAGGTCGGGCGGCAGCAACGGCCCGGCGGCGGCCATCAGCACCCCGTCGGTGGCCGCGTAGAACAGGCCGAGCAGGGCCGGCACCCCGACGGCGAGCAGCGGCCCGGCCGGCCAGGGCGCGAGGAGCAGCAGGCAGGCGCCGATCAGCGGCAGGTGCCCGGCGAGGAAGACCCGGTGCCGGCCCACCCGGTCGGCGAGCCGGCCGGCGGGCAGCGCGCCGAGCAGGAACACGGCCGCGGTGGCGACGGGCAGCAGCGGGAAGTACGCGGCCGGCAGGTCGAGCCGGCGCTGGAGCAGCAGGTAGAGGAAGGCGTCGCCGACCGTGAACACGCCCAGCAGCGCGGCGGTCAGGCACAGCCGCCGCAGGCCCGGGATCCGCAGCAGCGTGCGGAAAGCGGGCTGCGCGGGGCGGGTCGCGGCGACCGGCCCGGTCGCGGTCGCGGGGGCCTCCCGTACGAACAGGGCGAGCAGCACCACTCCCAGCACGGCGACGCAGAAGCTCACCGTGAACACGGCGTCGTAGCCGTCCACCGCCAGCCACAGCACCCCGAAGGCGGCCAGCGGCCCCAGCAGGGCGCCGGCCGTGTCCAGCGCGCGGTGCACCCCGAAGGCCCGGCCCTGTTCGCCGGGCGGGCAGGACAGCGAGATCAGCGCGTCGCGCGGGGCGGTCCGCAGGCCCTTCCCCGTCCGGTCGGCGGCCAGTACGGCGGCCACCGACCAGGGGGTGCTGACGGCGAGCAGGGCCGCCTTGCAGACGGCGGACAGGGCGTAGCCGGTGCCCGCGACGAGCTTGCGCCGCCGGGTGCGGTCGGCGATCCGGCCGCCGGCGAGGCGCAGCAGTGCGGTGGCGCCCTGGTGGAGCCCGTCCAGGGCGCCGAACGCGAGCGGGGACATCCCGAGCCCGACCATCAGGTAGAGCGGCAGGACGGCGGTGACCATCTCCGCGGAGACATCCGTGACCATGCTGACCAGGCCGAGCGCGAGCACGGTCCCGGGTACCGCCGAGCGGCGGCCGGGGGCGGGGAGGCCCTGGGCGGCGTCCGCCGCCCGGCTGGCGGACAGGTACACGGATGTCTCCCTGACTCGGAGGGGATCAGAACCAGTTGACGGTGAGCGCGAACGTGGTGGCGGCGCTCGCCCCCGTGGTGTCGGTGGCGGTGGCGACGATCTGGACGGTGCCGGTGGCCCAGGGTTTGCCGGTGATGCGGCCGGTGGCCGCGTCGACGGTCATGTTCCAGGGGAGGCCGGTGGCGGCGTAGCGGAGGGCGGGTTTGCCTCCGGTTGCGGTGAGCTGGATGGTGCAGGACTGGTTGAACTTGCAGGTCTGCGGGCCGGGGTTGGCGAGCTTCAGGTCACCGGGCGTCGGGGTCGGGGTGGGCGTGGGTGTCGGGGTGGGCGTGGGTGTGGGGGTCGGTGTCGTGCCCCCCTCGGTGAACACCTCGGTGATCGGCTGGACGTTGGCCGCGTTGCCCGCGTGCGTCGTGCCGAACAGGTCCTCGAAGGTGCGCAGCAGGTGGTGGTGGTTGAAGGCGGTGGCGTACTTGCCGGTCTTCACGTTCGCGCCGTAGAAGACGGTGGCGATCTGGTTGGAGCCCAGGTAGTTGTCCTCGTCCCAGGTCAGCACCAGCAGGCTGTTGTTGGCCTTCGCCCACTGCGCGTACGCGTCGATGTTGTTCTTCGTCCAGGTGTCACCGGTGTTCACCGAACAGGAGTGCATGTCGTTGCACTGGTTCGGGACGACGAACGACAGGTTCGGCAGCGCCGCGAAGTTGTTCTGCGGGAACTGCGCCCAGGTCTTCCCGGTGTTCAGTGGCACGTTCTTGAACGCGAACCACGGGTTGTGCTTCTGCGCGTACTGGCCGTTCGTGCACGCCGTGGACCCCTCGCCCGGCAGGTCCTCGTTGTACGTCGCGAAGCTCTTGCCGGCCGCGATCAGCTCCTGGCCGAGGTTCGGCGCGGTCATCGACTGCGGGGTGTAGCAGCCGTCTCCCGTGATGCCCTGGGTGCTGCCGGAGAACAGGTTGAAGTAGTTCGGCTGGCTCGGGTGGGTCAGCGCCTTCATGCCGGTCAGGCTCGCGCCGCCGTTCGCCAGCTGGTTGACGTACGGGGCGTTGGCGCTGCCGATGATCTCGCCGTACTGCTTGTTCTCGTAGACGACGACCACCACGTGGTCGTACGCCGGCAGCCCGGCGGCGGCGGTGGCCGTCGTGCGGGCGGCTCCCGGACTGCTCTCCGCGGCCTGGGAGTTGGCCACGGTGAAGGCGCCCAGCAGGCCGAGCGCGCCGAGTGCGGCCACGAGCGCGGACCTTCGGGTCCGGCGTCTCGCGGCAGCCGTTGGTGATGGCATGAGCGGTTCCCTCCTCGGGATGGGTGGTTCCTGGACCGGTGGTTCCTCGGGATCGGTGGTTCCTTGAGGGCGGCGGTTCCTTGCGGTCGGGGTTCCTGGAGGTCGGGGTTCATTCCTCCCGCCGGGCCGCGCCGGCCACGGCGATGTTCAGGAAGCGCGGCACGGGACGCCCGCGGTCGCGGAACTCCTCCGCGACCGCGGCCCGCACCGCCGCCAGACGTGCCTCGGGCAGCAGCACCAGCACGCTCCGCCCCGGCCCCTGCCCCGGCGGCCAGGCGCTCAGCGCCCCGGCCCGGCGGGCACACGCCACCGCCCGGGCCAGTTCCGCCGCCCGGTCGCCGGGATCGCCCCGGACGGCGAGCAGCACCAGCCGCGCCCCCGAAGCGGCCGGGTCGAAGGGCACGTGCCGCAGCCCGCTCCCGGAGCCGGTCAGCAGCGCCTCGCCCGGCCGGGCGAACAGCACCGCCCGGCGCAGCGCCTCGTCCCCGTCCGGCAGGGCCCGCGCCAGCAGCCGGGCCAGCCGTTCGCGGTCCGGGTCCTGGCCCGCCGGGGTGTGGACGTCGGCCACCGCGAGCGCCACCGCGCAGTCGGCGGGCTCCGCCGTGGCCAGCCCGGCGGCCGCCGTGAGGGAGCCCTGGAGGTGCAGGTCGGTGCCGCCGCGCCCGTATCCGGCCCGGGCCAGGGCGCGTAGCACGGCGTACGGCCGCACCGCCCAGGCCGGCGCGTCGGGCGCCGGCCCGGACGGGGTCAGCGGGAGATCGCAGCTGTCGGCGGGGTGCCCGAGGGAGCTGAGCCGCACCAGGCCGTCGGTGCGCGGCGCGGCGGCGGCCGCCACCGGCCAGCCGGCCGCCGCGACCAGCCCGGGGGAGCCCAGGTGGAAGGCGTACGGGGCGCTCCACACGGCGGCCGGGGGCCGGTCGTGCGCGGCCTCCAGGGCGTAGGCGACGAGCCGGAACAGCGGGTCGGCGGTGGCCCGGCGGGCGATGTCCTGAGCCCCGACGGCGACCCCTGCCCCGGTGGCGGCCTCTGCCCTGGCAGCGGCTCCCGCCCCTGCCCCGGCGGCTCCCGCCCCGGTGGTGGCCGTCACGGTCGTTCCCCGGTGGGGGTCAGGCGGGCCAGCATCCGGTACGCGTTCCCGCCGTCCGTGCGCCGGGCCGCGACGCTGCGCACCGCGTCGAGCGCCGCCGCGCCGGCGAAGGCGGGCAGCGCCAGCGCCCGTACGGCGACGGCCGCCGCGCGCTGCCGGGGCGTCGCCGGGTCGGCCCAGGGGCGGTCCGGGTCCGGGGCCAGCCGGGTGGCGGTCAGGGCCACCGCGCCGAAGAAGTCGTTGCCCTGGTGGGCCGGGCCGTGCTCCTCGGCCAGGACGGCGAACCCCCGGTCGGCCAGCGCCTCGCGCAGGTTCGCCGCCGGGATCAGGTGCTGGTGCTGCGGCTGGAACCAGGGCAACCAGGCAGGCCCCAGCAGCCGGGCCATCCGCGACTCCGGGTCGGGGAGCTCGATGGCCAGCAGCCCGCCGGGGGCGAGCACCGCCGCGGCCGTGTCCAGCTCGGCCAGCGGATCCCGGGTGTGCTCCAGGTAGTGGTACATGCTGACCACCTCGTAGCGGCCCGCCAGCTTGTCCGCGAACTCCGGGAACTGGCCCAGGAATCCGGCCTCCACCCAGCCGCGCCGCTCGGCCTCGCGGACGCCGTCGCCCATGTCCAGACCGTCGAACCGGGTGTGCGGCCACACGGCCCGCGCCGCGTTGCAGAAGTGGCCGTGCCCGGTGCCGACGTCCAGCCAGGAGCCGGGGCCGGCGGCGCCCGTGTACGGCCGGAGCATCTCGGCGCGGCCGCGGTACGCGGCGCCGAGCCGCCCGAAGACCGTGCCCGCGCCCTCGCCGCCGCGCCCGTCGTAGAAGTCCCGGTAGTAGAAGTCCAGCCCCTCCAGGGTCAGCCGGGGGTTCTGGAAGACGTGACGGCAGTCCGCGCACTGCTCCAGGGTGAACAGGCCGGGCTTGCCCTGGAGCAGGTCGGGCACCCGGACGCGGACCGCGAGCCGCTCCGAACCGCACCAGGGGCAGTCCGGCCGGCGCGGTTCGAGGAACCGGTCGGTGCCGGCGGCCAGATCGGCCCGGTACGCGGCGGCCCGCGCCGCGTCCGCCTCCTCGGCCCGCGCGGACGTACGGGTGCTCGCGGCGGCCGTACGGAGGGCAGCGCGCAGGGAGCGCACCGGCCGGGCGGCGGTCGCCCCGGCCAGATCGGCGGGGCGCAGCGGGGCGCCCGGCCCGCCCAGCGCGAGGTACGGCTGGAGCCAGTACAGGCCGGCCGCGGCCGCGCCCCACCGGCCCTGGCGCGCGGCGACCCCGGCCAGCATCGCGAGCCCGGCCAGCTGCGCGGCGGCCAGCGCCCCCGGCGGCAGCCCCTGTGCCCGCATCTCGGCCACCCGCACCGGCCCGGTCGGCTCGGCCGGGCGGCCCGCACTCAGCGCCGGGGCGACGGCCAGCCCCGTCGCGTCGGCCGCGTACTCCTTCAAACGCCGCACCAGCGCCAGGAGTTCCGCCGGATCCGGCCGCGGACCGCCCGGCTCCACCCCGGCGCGCGCCAACACCTCCTCGTCGACGAGCACGGCGTACCCGGCCCCGCGGCCCTCGCCGAGCCGGTCATGCCGGTACCCGGCGGGATCCACCAGGCGCAGCAGCCCCAGCGCCCGCTCGGCGGCGAGGTCCCCCGGCAGCAGGTCCACCACCCGCAGGCCCTCCCGCTCGGCGTGCGCGCAGGCGGCCAGGAACGTCGCGGCGTCGGGCTCGACCCCGCGCGCGGTCAGCAGCCGCCACCCGGCGGCGCGCGGCAGCCCGGCCGCGCCCGGCGGGGTGAGCGGCAGCACGGGGATCGCCCGCAGCCGACGGCGGGCGCGTACGGTACCCGCGCCGAGCGCGGCCAGCAGCAGCGCGGAGGTCCACCGGACCCCGTGGAAGGGGGGAGGTGTCATAGCAGCTTCTCCAACCGGTCGGCCGCGGCGGCGGCCCCGCCCGCCGCGGCGAAGGAGGCCTGGATACGCCGGGCGGCCCGGCGGGGGCCGGGATCGTCCAGCACGGCCGTGAGCGCGTCACGCAGTTCCTCGGCCCGGGTCCTGCCGAACCGCACCCGGACCCCGGCCCCCGCCTCGACGACCTGCCGCGCCACGATCGGCTGGTCGTCCCGGATCGGCGCGACCACCAGCGGCAGCCCGTACGCGAGTGCCTCGCAAACGGTGTTGTGCCCGCCGTGGCTGATCACCGCGTCCAGGTGCGCCAGCAGCTCCAGCTGCGGCACGCGGTCCTGGACCAGTACGTTCGCGGGCACGGCCCCGATCAGATCGGCGGGCGCCACCAAGACCAACTGGACGTCCTGGGCCAGCCGTTCGGCGGCGCCCAGCACCGCACCGTAGAACCGGGCGCCCGCCTCCTGGTTGAGGGTGCCCAGGGACACCAGGACGCGGCGCCGCTCCGGGTCCAGCCGGTGCCAGGGGAAGCCGGGCGCGGGCGGGCGCGCCCCGAAGGCGGGGCCGACAAAGGCGTAGTGGGGCGGGAACCGGTCGGCCGGGCCCACGAGTTCGGGCGTCGAGAAGACCAGCACCAGCCGCTCGGAGAACCGCGGATCCCAGCCCGCCTCCCGCTCCCCGCACGCGGAGAGGAACCCGGCGATCTGGCCGTCGACCCACTCCCCGACCTTGGGGAAGTCGGCGAAGGGCAGCGTCAGTTCTGCCGAGGTGGTGGCCGAGGTGGCCCAGGGGATCCCGAGCCGCCGCGCGACCACCGGCCCGGCCAGCGCCTGCTGGTCGGCGACCAGCAGATCCGGCGCGAAGGATCGGACCGCGTCCGTCACCCCCGGCACCATGTCCCGGGCCAGCGGCACCAATGCCTCCTCCCACAGGAAGCGCAGCGCCGCGACGCCGCGCAGATCGCGCCAGCGTTCGTGCAGCGCCGCGTACCCGCCGTCGGCGGCCGCGGCTGCCGCCTCTGGCCCGGCCTCTTGGCCGGCCCGGTCGCCGGCCTGTTCGCCGGCCGGCAGGATCCGGGCGTGCGGGGGCAGCAGCCGCGCCAGCGCCCCGGCCGGCCCGCACCAGGCGATCTCGTGGCCCCGGGAGGCCAGTTCGGCGCCCACCGCGACCGTCGGGTTGACGTGCCCCGCCAGCGGCGGGACCGTGAACAGCACCCTCATCGGACCAGCGCCCCCGCCTGCGCGGTCCGCGCCGTGGACGCGCCGGCCGTCGCGTCGAGGTGGGCGAGTACGGATTTGCGCAGGACGCCGCTGCTCTCCTTCAGGACGTCGTGACCCAGCCCCGGCAGGATCTCGATCACGGCGCGGGGTGCGTGGCGGGCCAGTTCCCGGGCCCCCGGCACCAGTTCGGAGTGCTCCCCGCACACGATCAGCGCCGGGCAGCGCAGCCGCTCGTAGTCCGCCGGGGTGAAGGGGCGGCTGGCGGCCATGTCGTCGATCAGACTGGTCCGGTTCAGCAGGCCGTCCGCGATCGCCGTCAGGTTCGCGGCCTTGCGCAGTCGCAGGGAGAGCAGCTCGGCCGGAACCGGGCTGTCCTCCAGGCTGAGGGCGGCGGCCGACAGCGTGTCCACCATGTTCTCCACCCAGGCCCCGCTGAGCGGCGGTTCGAGGAGGGTGAGCCCGGCGACCAGATCCGGGCGGGCGAGGGCGGCGTGCAGGGCGAGGGTCGCGCCGTGGCTGTTGCCGACCAGGTGGACGGGCCGGCGGGCCAGGCCGAGCGCGCCGAGCAGCGCCACGAGGTCCCGTACGGCGGTGCGGCTGTCGTAGCCGGTGGCCGGGCGCTCGGTGCGGCCGTGGCCGCGGAGGTCGTAGAGCACGGCCTCGTTCCCGGCGCGGGCCGCGGGCACGGCGAGGGGGCAGTAGAAGGAGGAGAGGTTGTCGACGACCAGGCCGTGCAGGAAGACCACCACGGGCAGGTCGGCCGCGGTTGCGGTGGCGGCCGTCTCGGCGGGGGCCGCTGCGGTGCCGGCGGCTTCGGTGGCGGCGGCCGGGAGCCGCTGGACGTGGAAGCGGAGGGAGTTGGCGAGGACGAAGGCCATGGCGGATCAGCCGGCCGTGTTCGAGGCGGTGGACGTGGACGTGGACGTGGACGTGGACGTGGCCGCGGCCGCCCCGGCGTGCGCGACCCGGCCGATGTGCGTGACGAGCTCGCCGACCGACATGGCGAGGATGGCGTCCATGTCCTTCTCGGCGAGGAAGCCCATGAGGTCCACACCGGCGCCGTAGCGCTCGTGCAGCGACTCGGCGAGTGCGACGAACTCGATGCTCTCCAGGGCGAGATCCTCGTTGAAGGTCGTCTGCATCGTGACCTCGTCCGAGAGGAGGAACTCGTCTCCGACGATCTCCACGAGCATGCCGGTGATCTCGGCGAGGATGCTGTCAGCGGTGGTCATGGCTGGTCTCCATGAGGGGGAAGGGGACGGGGGAGGCCGTCGCGGGGTGAGCGGTCCAGGCGACGACGTGGTCCTCGGGCAGGAGAGTCGTGCGGATCGGGTACGCGTTCCCGCCGTGCTGCTGCGGGGCCGTGACCCGCAGCCCGCCCGAGCCGGGGTCGTCGGACACGCGCCAGTCGCGGGGACGGCCGCCGAGGCCCGTGCCGTGCGCCTTCGCGGCGGCCTCCTTGGCGCACCACAGGGCGGTGAGCGCGGCGGGCAGCCCGGCGCCGTCGCGGGCGGTCAACTCCTCGGCCAGGCGCAGCTCCTGCGGTCCGAGAGCGATCCGGACCAGGGCGTCGGGATCGGTGGTTACCGCCTCCACGTCGATGCCGACGGGTCGGGTGGGGTGGGCGAGCGCGACCGCGAGCCGGTCCTTGTGGGCGATCGACAGCCGGACGCCGCCGGCGAGCGCGCCCTGGGCGATCGGCCGGCCCGTCGGGTCGTTGCCGACCGGGACCTCCGCCGGGAACACCGGCCCGGCGCCGCCGTCCCACAGGAGTTGCCGCAGCGCGTCCTTGGCGGCGATCCGGCCGAGCAGCCAGGGTGCGCGGGCGCGGGGCGCGAGCCGCTCGTAGGCCGTACGCTCTCGCGCACCCAGGTAGCGGCGCATCACCAGCTCCTGCGAGGCCGGGTCCGTCCAGCGGCGCCGGGCCAGGCACCAGCCGGCTGGCTGGGGTTCGCCGATGCCGCACACCTCGGGCGTGAACTTCATCGGCCAGACCCGCTCGTCGGCGCCGAACCGGCGGTACGTCCAGCCGTCGATCCGGGCCCAGACCCTGCCGGTGGCGTCGTCGGCGGCACACAGCTCCAGATCGCCGCGCACGGTGACGTCGCGTACCTCCCGGACGCGGGCGGTGACGGTGACCAGGGCTTGGGGGGCGGGTGGGGGCCCGTAGAACCGGATCCGGTCGACGGTGGCCGGGAACACCAGCCGGTCTACGGGGAGCCGGAGCTGCATCCAGTGCCCGAAGAGCTGCCCGGCGGCATCGAGGAGCGCGCCGGGGTCGGGGAGCGCACGGATGACGCCGACGATCCCGTCGGCGGCGACGGCCCGTACCTCGTGCACCCCGGCGAAGCGGGGGCCGTGGAACATCCACCGGTCGCGGTAGAGCCCGGCGGCGCTGACGGGGGCCGGGCCGGGATCACGCAGGGGAGTGCGGTCGCGGGGCGGCGCCTGCCCGTACCGCTCGCCGAACAGCACGACCACGGAGGCGTACTCCCCGAGCGTGACCCGGACCCGCCCGGGCCCGTCGACGCGCGTGGTGACGGGGACGTCGACGGCGGGCTCGACGGCGAGCCAGCGCAGCGCCCGGACGTCGTCGTACCCGGTGGCGCCGCCGCCGGGCGGGGCGCCGAGGTGGCGTCGGGCGGCGTCGGCCGCGAGTTCGAGCATGGTCGTCATCGGCACGACGGGGAACCAGTCGGACTCCTCGGGCCAGCCGTCGGGCTGCGCGTACACCCGGTGATCGCGTACGGAGGGCAGCGTGCGCAGCGAGAGCCGCAGCAGGTGGTTCATCCCCGTGGCCCTTCCCGCACCGTCAACCCCCCTGCCCACCGGGCCGTCCCGGCGCGCGGCCCCCGGAGCCCCGGGCGATCCCGCGACGCCGGGCGCCGACGCGTCGGTCCCGGGAGAGTCAGCCTCGCCGGCGTTTGAGGCGCGGGGGTCCGGGGGCGGAGCCCCCGGCAGCGGTGCGGTGGATGGAACGGGCGCCGGCCCGGGTCCCGGTGCGCGGGTGGCCGACCAGGCGTCGGTGACCGATCGCGCGGCCGTGCGGGTGTCGGAGAGGACGGCGTCCAGGGCGGACAGGAGGACCGGGCGGTCCGGGTCCGGGTTCCGGCCCGGGTCCGGCACCGGAGTCGGCTTGGGACGGGACAGGGGCGTGAGGGCCGCGGCGCCCAGGCGGATCAGGGGGGAGCCCAGGTCCAGGGGCATGGCCCGTGTCGCGGCGGGCGCCGGTCCGGCCGTGGGCGGTGGGCCGGCGGGGGGCGGTGGCGTGGGGTGGGGCCAGGTCGGGGTGTGGCCTTCGGCCCAGAGGGCGGCGCAGGCGCGGCGGAGCGCGGAGAGCCCCGGCAGGCGGGGCGAGGACGTGGACACCGCCAGGTGCGGGCGGTCCCGCAAGGTGTCCTCCACGAACCCCGGCAGGCTCCCCGGACCCAGCGTCACGAAACTCCGCACGCCCGCGTCCTCGTACAGCCGCAGCGTCAGCTCCCGGAACCGCACCGGCTCCAGCAGGTGCCGCTCCACCAGCTCCCGTACCTCCCCGGGCTCGGCGGGGAACTCCGCGCACGTCGTCGCCGACCACACCGCACGCGTGCTCGAAGCCAACGGGAGCCGGGCGAAGGCGCTTCGGACCTGCCCGAGGTACGGCTCCCACATCGGGGTGTGGAACCCCGACCGGAACGGCAGTACCTGCCCCAGCACTCCCTCGGCCCGCAGCCGCTCCAGCACCGCCGAAACCCCGGCAGGGGCCCCGCACACCACCGACTGGTGCGGGCAGTTGTCGTGGCTGACCACCACTCCCTCCACCCCGTGCAGCGCGGCCTCGGCGCGAGCCGCCCCGCAGCCCAGCGCCGCGTACACGAGGTCCGGAACCTTCAGCGACCCCGGCCGCAGCGAGTCCAGGAAGGCGTCCGCAGCGTCCCGCGGATACATCCCGCCGGCCACCATCGCAGCCCACTCGCCCAGGCTGTGCCCCGCCAGCACATCGGCCTCGATGCCCAGCGCCGGCAGGGCCCGCGCGAAGAACCGGCCCGTCGCGATCGCGTCGAGCGCCCGCTCCATGAGCTCCGTACCCCGGGTGAGTCGGGGCCGCTCCAGTCCCAGCAGGTCCGCGACGTCGTCCAGCGCCGGCGAGAACTCCGGCTCCAGGCCGGGGAACAGGAACGCCGTCCGCCCGCCCAGCGGCTCGGGCGCGAACCACACGTCCCCGCGCCCGCGCCAGGCCCGCCCCCGCGCCAGCACCTTCGCGGCGAGCGCGAGCCGCTGCGGTGTCGGCCCGACCACCGCCAGCCGGCACGGCCCGTCGCCCACCGACGCGGAGCGCCCCGCCAGCAGGGCCGCCAGCTCCGCCGGGCCGTCCGCCCCGAGCAGCAGTACGTCGTCCCCTCCGCCCGGCCCCACCACCGGCTCGGCGGAGGATCCCAGCGGCAGGAACCGGCGTACGGGAGGGGCCGGGAAGGCGGGCGCGGCGGCGCCCGGGGCCTCCTCCAGCACCGCGTGCGCGTTGATCCCGCCGAAGCCGAACGCGTTGACTCCCGCCCGGCGCGGCTCGGATCCCCGCTCCCACGGCTCCGCCGCCGTCACCGGACGCATCCGGGTGCGGGCCAGGTCCGCGTGCGGTTCCTCCAGGTGCAGCGTCGGCGGCAGCACCCCCTCGTACACCGCGAGCGCGGCCTTGATCAGCCCGGCCATGCCGGAGGCCTGCATGGTGTGCCCGAGCATCGACTTGACCGAGCCGAAGCCGATCCCGGGCCGCCCCGCGGCATCCGGCGGCCCGAACACCTGGGCCAGCGTGTCGAGTTCGGCCGCGTCCCCGACCGGGGTGCCCGTGCCGTGCGCCTCCAGCAGCCCCAGCGCCCCGGGCGCGCGCGGATCCAGCCCGGCCTCCCGCCAGGCCCGCTCCAGCGCCCGCACCTGACCGGCGACGAGCGGGCTCATCAGGCTCGCCGCCCGGCCGTCCCCGGCCACACCGGTGCCCCGGATCACGGCGTAGATCCGGTCACCGTCCCGCTCCGCGTCCGCCAGCCGCTTCAGCAGCACCACCCCGGTGCCCTCGGAGAGCAGGGTGCCGTCGGCCCGCCGGTCGAACGGCCGGATCCGCTCGCTCGGGCTCAGCGCCCGCAGCTGCGTGAACACGCTCCACAGCGTGGCGATGTGGCAGTGGTGCACCGCCCCCGCGACCACCGCGTCGCACCGCCCGCCCGCCAGCAGCCCCACCGCCTGGTCCACGGCCAGCAGCGAGGAGGCGCAGGCCGCGTCCAGCGTGTACGCGGGGCCGCGGAAGTCCAGCCGGTTCGCCGTCCGCGCGGCGGTGAAACTCGGCACCAGCCCGATCGAGGCGTCCGGCCGTTCCGGACCCAGCGCCTCCTGGAACGCGGTACGCACCTGCGCGATCCGCCGCTCACCGAGCTCCGGCGCCACCTCGCGCAGCGTCTGCTCCAACTGGTGTGCCGTACGCACCCGTTGGTCGAGCCGGGCGGTCGCCACGCCCATGAACCCGCCGCGCCCCAGCACCACCCCGATCCGGGAGCGGTCGGCCGGCAGCCGGTCCTCGCCGCCCGCGTCGGCGATCGCCTCGGCCGTCGCGTGCAGCGCCAGCATCTGGTCCGGCTCGGCACCCTCCACAGTGGCCGGCATGATCCCGAACCGGGTCGGGTCGAAGACGGCCAGGCCGTCGACGAAGCCGCCGCGCCGGCAGTAGAACCGGTCGCCGCGCGCCGGGCCGGTGGCGCCGGCCGGGTCGTAGTACACCTCCGGATCCCAGCGCCCGGGCGGGACGTCGCCGATGGAGTCCGTCCCGGCGAGCAGATTGCGGCGGTACGCCGCCAGGTCGGCGGCGCCGGGGAACACCGCGCCCATCCCGACGATCGCGGCGTCACCCGGCCGCGGGCCGCGCCGGCTCCGGCCTCGCTCACTCATCGCCGTCGCCTTCCTGCGCCATCAGGACCACCTGTACGTCGGTGCCGTGCGCGAGTTCCGCGAGGAACGCGGCCGTACCCGCCTCGGGTCCGATCAGCGGGACACCGCGCCGGGCGTACGCGCGCTCCAGCTCGGGGGTGACCATGCCGCCCGCCTCGGCGGCCCAGGGGCCCCAGTCCAGGGAGAGCACCTGGCCGGGGAAGGACTCCGCCCAGGTGAGGGCGAGGCCGTCGAGGGCGTCGTTGGCGGCGGCGTAGTCGGTCTGGCCCCGGTTGCCGTAGACGCCGGCGACGCTGGCGAACAGGGCCAGGAACGCGGGGGCGGGGGCGGCGCCGTGCTCGGCGGCCGCGGCCGCGAGGTGGCGGGCGCCGGCCACCTTGGTGGTGAACACCTCGGCGAACGCGGCCGGTTCCTTGTCGCGCAGCAGCCCGTCGCGCAGGGTCCCGGCGCCGTGCACGATGCCGTCGAGCCGGCCGTGCCGGGCCCGTACGTCGGCCACGACGGCCCGTACGGCCGTCTCGTCCGTGACGTCGGCGCGGTGGTAGTGGACGGAGGCGGCCGTACGGGCCAGGGCGGCGAGGGTGGCCCGTACCTCGCGCCCGGCGAGCACGCGGGAGGCGGCGGCCTCGATCTCGGCCGGGGTGCGCAGGCCGTGCGCGATGAGCGCGGCGCGCAGTGCGACCAGGTCCTGGGCCTGGGCGAACTCGTCCTCCCCGGCGTCGGGCAGGGGCGTACGGCCGATCAGCTCGACGTGGCATCCGGTGGCCCGGGCGAGCGCGAGGGCGGTCCGGGCGGTGATGCCGCGGGCGCCGCCGGTGAGCAGCACGACGGAGTCGGGGCCGAGGGGCGGGGTCCCGCCGGGGGCGGTGGGGAGCGCCGCGGGCACGGGGCGGCGGGTGACCCGTACCCCCTCGGAGGTGTACCCGACGGAGGCCGGCCCCTCCTCGGCGTCGGAACTCAGCTCGGCGATCAGCCGGAGCGCGGTCTGGCGGGGATCCTCCTTCGGATCGATGTCCACGGCACGGACGAGGGCGCCGGGGAACTCCAGGGCGGCGCTGCGAGCGAAGCCGTGCAGTCCGGTCCCGGGTGTTGACCCGAGGAGCAGCCGCGGCACGCCGCCGATGAGGGCGCGCTTGAGCCCTGCGAACGCGCCGGGCAGCCCGCTGCCGTGGCCGCCCCGAAGCGCGGAGAGATCAACGATCCCGTCGAGCCCGGCGCCGGCATCGGCGCCTGCGTTGCCGTCGCCGTCGACCCCGACCACCTGGGCCCAGGATCCGACCCGAACCCCGGCCCCTGCTTGGGCTTCGGCCCCGGCGGCCGCGTCGGTGCCGGTGTCGGTGTCGGCGTCCGGTCCCGTGACCGGGATCGGTTCGGCTCCGAGTTCCCGCAAGGCCAGGCTGAGGGCGAGGGCGATGCCTTGGCCGTCCTCGACGACCCCGATCCGCAGACCGCGCAGGCGGCCGGGATCCCCGGTGGCCGGGCCGAGCGGGACGGTGTCCACCCGCCACCGCCGGACCCGGGCGGGTTCGACGACCGGGTCCGCCGGTTCACCGGCACCGGGCCCCTCGGCGGGCGTGCCCGCAGGGCCTTCGGTCTCGGCGGCGGCATGGGTGGTGACCCATTCGACGATGCCGCGCAGGGTCTTGATCCGGGAAAGCTCCTCGACGGCCGACTCGGCCGAGCCGCCGGGGTCCTGGGGGAGGCCGATCCGGTCGGCCAGCGCGCCGATGATCTCGACCCGCTTGATGGAGTCGATGGACAGGTCCGCCTCCAGGTCCAGCTCGGGGTCGAGCATGTCCGGCGGGTACCCGGTCCGGGTCTGGACGATCTCCACGACCACGTCCATCACCTCCTCGGCGGACGAGGCGGACACGGCGGCCGCGGCAGAGGCGCCGGGTACGGCCGCACCGCCCGACACGCTGTCGTCGCCCCGCTGTGTCGGTCCCGCCCCGTTCGGTGAGGAGCCGGTGGCCCGGTCCGCCGACTCCGTGCGGTCCGGGGCCCCGTGGCCGCCGGGCATTGCGGTGACCGCGGCCTCCGGCCACGCTCCGGGTCCGGCACCCGGATCCTCCGCTGCGGGGTCCGAGCCCGCCGGGCTCCAGCCGTTGGCCCACGCCGTGGCCGCGCGGTGCTCCGGTTCGGCGAAGACGGCGGGCACGGCGGCAGCGGCCTCGGGCCGGGGCGGCGGCGCCGGAGCCGGGACCGTGCCCAAGTAGCTCAGCAGTACGTCCCGTTGCGCCTCGACCAGCGCCCGCGAGCCCCGCAGGTACTCCAGCACCGCCTCCTCACGCCGGTCGGCGACGTACGGCGCGCCCCCGCGCGGCAACCCGCCGCCCTCGGCCCCGCCGGCGCCCGCCGAGGCCGGAGCCACCCGGGAGGAACCCTCCGAAGGCCCCGCCCCCTCACGGCCGGCTCCCGCCGCCGGGGCCGGGGTGGCCCAAGGGGAGATGTCCGGCGTCGGCCCACCGGCGCGCTGCGCCGCCGTCGCGGGTGTCCAGGGGGAGGCCCCCTGCGGCAGCCCCGCAGCCACCGCCGGAGTCACCCGGCGGGCCGGTTGGAGGCCGCCCCGGATGGGGGTGCCCGAGGCGTCGCGGATCAGGTGGCCGTCCACCAGCCAGCCCGGCCGGCGCGGGGCGCGGTCCGGAAGCGGGGTCGCGCGGCCGCGGAACAGGGGTTCCGGGGAGACCGGGACACCGGCCGCCGCCAGTTCCGCCAGCGCCGTGACCAGCCGGACCAGGCCGTGCTCGCCCGGTACGTCCAGCGGGATCACCGAGTGCGGCCGTTCGCCCAGGATGCGGGACACGAGCCCTGACAGCACCCGCCCGGGCCCCGCTTCCACGAACGTGCGGACGCCGGCCGCGTACATGGCCTCCACCTGGTCCACGAACCGGACCGGCTTCGCGAGCTGCCCGGACAGGGTTTCTCGTACGGCATCGGCACCGGCCGGATACGGCTCGGCCGTGGTGTTCGACCAGACCGGGACGGCAGCGTCGGCCACCGTCGTCCCGGCCAGCTCCTCGGCGAGCGCGGACGCCGCCCCCGCCACCACCGGGCTGTGGAACGCGCACGCCACCGGCAGGAGTTCGGCCGACAGCCCCGCCGCCCGCAGTCCGGCGACCGCCGAGGACACCGCCTCCGTCGGCCCCGAGACCACGCACTGCCGGGGTGCGTTGTGGTTCGCCACCACGCACCCGGCCCGCTCCGCGATCTCCCGGACCTCCTCCGGCGCGGCCGACACCGCCGCCATCGCCCCAGGATCGTCTCCGGCCGCAGCCAGGATCGCCTCGGCCCGGCGCGCGCTCAGCCGCAACAGGCTCGCGGTGTCGTACACCCCGGCCGACCACAGCGCCGTCAGCTCCCCGTACGAATGCCCCGCCACGCAGTCCGGCCGTACCCCGAGCCGCCCCAGCAGCAGGTGCGCCGCCGCCCCCGCCAGCCCCAGCGCCGGCTGCGCCACCCGGGTGTCGGTGACGGCCGCCCGTTGCGCGGCCCGCGCCCCGGCCGAGAACGCCCCCGGCGGGAACATCGCCGAGACGACCGGCCCCGGCGCGCCGTCCAGCAGCTCCCGCAGAGCGGGGAAAGCCGTGAACAACTCACCCAGCATCCCCACCCGTTGGCTGCCCTGCCCCGGGAACAGGAACGCCACCCGGCCGGGATCCGCGGACTCCTCCCGTACGTGGACCCCCTCGCCCGCCGCGAACGCCCGGGCCCGCTCCAGCCGGGCCGCCAGCTCGTCCAGGTCGGCGGCGACGACCGCCACCCGTACCGGCGCCGTGCCGGAACCGCCGCCGGACGCGACCTCCGCCGCCAGGTCCCGCAGCGCCCACGGCCGCCCGGCCGTGTCGTTCTGCTCCAGCCGCGCCGCCAGCCGCGCCATCGCCCGGCCAGCCGCCCGCCGGTCCTCGCCCCGGAAGCAGAACAGCTCGGCCGGCCACTCCTCCCACCCGTGTCCGGGCTCGGCCGCGCCCGCGTAACCGGCCAGCACCGCGTGGTAGTTGGTGCCACCGAACCCGAAGGCGCTCACGCCCGCGAACCGGCGCTCGACCGGTACCGCCCACGGCCGGGCCACGGCGTCGAAGACGAAGGGGCTGGTGTCCGCCCGCCAGGCCGGGTTCGGGGTGTCGATGTGCAGGGTCGGC
This sequence comes from Streptomyces sp. NBC_01551, assembly GCF_026339935.1. NCBI lineage: Bacteria > Bacillati > Actinomycetota > Actinomycetes > Kitasatosporales > Streptomycetaceae > Streptomyces > Streptomyces sp. NBC_01551. Next base: position 621,684 of record NZ_JAPEPX010000001.1, on the reverse strand, counting down.
GGCCGCACCCCCGCGTGCACCGCCCGGGCCGCCTTGATCAGGCCGGCCAGCCCGGCCGCGCACTTGGTGTGCCCGAGCTGGGATTTCACCGAGCCCAGCGCGCAGGAGCCGACGGCCGCGCCGGAGGCGGTGAACAGCTCGCTCAGCACGGCCAGTTCGGTGCTGTCGCCGACGACCGTGCCCGTGCCGTGCGCCTCGACCAGGCCGACCTCGCCGGGGGAGACGCCCGCCCGCGCGTAGGCCCGCTCCAGCGCCCGCCGCTGCCCCTCCGGCCGGGGCGCCGTCAGTCCGAGGGACCGGCCGTCGCTCGCCGCGCCGACCGCCTTGATCAGGGCGTACACCCGGTCGCCGTCCCGCTCCGCGTCCGCCAGCCGCTTCAGGGCCAGCACGCCCACGCCCTCGCCGAGCGCGATCCCGTCGGCGGCGGCGTCGAAGGGCCGGCAGCGCCCGGTGGGGGACAGGGCGCGCACCGAGGCGAACAGCAGGTAGTCGTTGATCCCGTTGTGTACGTCTGCGCCCCCGCACAGCACCATGTCGCTGTCCCCGTCGCGCAGTTGGCGGCAGGCCAGGTCCAGCGCCGCGAGCGAGGAGGCGCAGGCCGCGTCGACCGTGCAGTTCGCGCCCCCGAGGTCCAGCCGGTTCGCGACCCGGCCCGCGATCACGTTGGCGAGGACGCCGGGGAAGGAGTCCTCCGTGAGCCGGGGCAGCTGCTCGTCCAGGTCCTTGGGCAGTTCGCCCAGATAGGCCGGGTGCAGGGCGCGCAGCCCGTACGCGCCCGCCAGCTCGGTGCCGGCCTCCGCGCCGAAGACCACGGAGGTGCGGGAGCGGTCGAACTCCCGGTCCTTGCCGTAGCCCGCGTCCGCCAGGGCCCGCGCCGAGGTCTCCAGCGCCAGCAGCTGTACCGGCTCGATGCCGGCCAGGGAAGCGGGCGGGATGCCGTGCGCGAGCGCGTCGAAGGGCATCGGGTCGAGGAACCCGCCCCAGCGCGACGGCGTGCGCTCGCCGGCCCTGGCCGGGTCGGCGTCGTAGTAGAGCGCCGGGTCCCACCGCTCGGCCGGGACCTCGGTCACGGCGTCCGCCCCGGACAGGATCCGGGCCCAGTACGCGGCGAGGTCGGGGGCGCCCGGGTAGGCGCAGGCCATGCCGACGATGGCGATGTCCAACGGGTCGGCCGCCGCGTCGCCGCCGTCCTCGGCGACGTCCGGGCTCGCGAGTTCCGCGGCGCGCCGGTCCAGCAGCTCCGTGGCGCCCTCGGTGACCTGGGCGTGCAGGGCGGTGATCGTCGTGGTCCGCGTCCGCAGGGTGGCGGCCTGCCCGAGCATGAACAGGCCGTCGTCGTATTGCTGTTGGCCGTCCACGGCGTCCAGCGATCCCGAAGGGCCGCGCCGCAGGCCCTTGCTGGCGATCCGCAGCCGCCCCAGGTTGAGCCGCTCCAGCTCCTCCCACATCTGGCGCGGCTCGGTCCCGCTCTCCGCGAGCCGCCGCCTCGTGGCCTCGAAGGTCTTGGCGTACGGGGTGTCCGCGCACCGGGTGGCATGCCCCGGCGCGGTCTGCAGCAGGACGGTGTCCGCGCAGTCCACCGCCGCCCGCTGGAACCCGGGCAGCACCGCTCCGGCCGCCACCGCCTCCTGGGTGAACAGGTAGGCCGTGCCCATCAGTACGCCGATCCGCGCGCCCCGCTCGGCCAGCGGGCCCGCCGCCGCGACCGCCATCGCCGCCGAGCGCTCGTCGTGGATGCCGCCGGCGAACAGCACGTCCAGCGCGCCCGGATCGGGACAGGCCAGCAGCCGCTCGATCTGCTCCTCCCACAGCGGGAACGAGGCGCGCGGCCCGACGTGGCCCCCGCACTCCAGCCCCTCGAACACGAACCGCCGCGCCCCCTCGGCGAGGTAGCGCTCCAGCAGCCCCGGCGAGGGCACGTGCAGGTGGGTCAGGGTTCCGGCGGCCTCCAGCGGCGCCGCCTGCGCCGGGGTGCCGCCCGCGATGATCGCGTACGGCGGACGCACCTCGGCCACGGCCGCCAGCTGCTCCCGGCGCAGTTCCGGCGGGGCGAAGCCGAGCAGGCCCACGCCCCAGGGGCGGTCCCCGAGCCGCTCGGCGGTTTCGGCCAGCAGCGCTCGGACGTCCGGGCCCTCCATCACCGCGAGGGCCAGGTACGGGACCCCGCCCGCGGCGGCGACGGCCTCGGCGAAGGCCGCCTGGTCGCTCACCCGGGTCATCGGCCCCTGGGCCACGGGGCGCGGCCGGGTGAGGGGGCGGGCGGCGACCGCCGCCTCCAGGTGCCCGGTGATGGCGGCCCGGACGGCCTGGAGCACCCCGCCCGTGGTGCGGTGGCGCGCGGCGAGCCGGGCCGCCGAGGCCCCGTCCTGCCCCACGGGCAGCAGCTGGGCGCGCAGGTCCCGGGCTCCGAGGAGGGCCGCGACCGGGCCGTCCGGCGGGGTCAGGTCGGGTCGGGCGAACACCCGGTGCCCGTCGGTCAGCCGGGTCTCGGAGCCGTCCATCGCCCGCAGCGCCGCCGCGACTTCGGCCGGCAGGCCGGCCTCCCCCTCCGCGGTCAGGGCCAGTTGTACGTCGACCAGCACCCCGGCGGCTCCGCCGGCGACGGCCGCCGCCGCCGTATGGAGCCCGATCCCGCCGCAGGCGAGCACGGGCACCCCGACGCCGGGGCCGGCCAGGAGCTGCTGGAGGAGGACGAAGGTGGTGGCCTCGCCCACCCGGCCCCCGGCCTCGTGGCCCTTGGCGACGACCGCCCCGGCCCCGGCCGCCACCGCTGCCAGGGCCTGCTCCCGGCCGGTGGCCTCGGCCCAGACCCGGGGTCGTCCGGCGGCGGCCGCCCAGGCGGCGACCCGCTGCGGGGTGTGCTCCCCGGGGTCGGCCAGCAGCACCGTGTCCACCTCGGCCGGCAGCCCGGCCGGCCCGATCGGGCAGCCCGCCGGGATCCGCACCCCGTAGCGGTGGCCGCCGCCGAGCCGCCGGGCGAGCTCCGCGAAGGCGGCCCGGGCGGCGGCGGGGTCCCTGCCGAGGTCGAGCAGCCCGAGGGCGCCCGCCCGCTCGGCGGCGGTCACGATCCGGGGATGCGGCTCCTCGAACGGGCTGACCGCGACGACCAGGTCGCGGGTGGGGGCGGATCGCGGGGGGTGGGGGGTCACGGGCGCTCCTCTTTCCGGTGCTGTGTGACATGTCGCAGTGCGGGATGACACACCCCCGGACCACCGGGGGCCGTGCGAGGGACTGCGTGGGGTGCGCGGGGCTCGGGCGATGCGGCGTTCGGCCGGGCGACCCGCCGTCGGCAGGGCGGGCTTGAACGGTGGTCAACTTCCCTGGCGCCGGGATGCATCGTGCGGTGACCTTCTTGCACTGTCAACGGGCATGCGGAGTACGGTATTTCGCGTAGGGTGCGTCCTCGCCAATCCGGCGCGCACCCCCGCCGGGCCGGTTGGCCTGCGGCGACACCGCCCGGGCGGACCGGCCCCGGAGCGCGGACCGGCGTACCGCACGGGCGCGGGCTCATGCCGCACCGGTATGCCTTGGGGCCGACCCGGCATGAACGGCGGCCGGGGGTCGGACATTTGTTCACCGTACGGCCCTTACAGGTACAGCATGGCGCGGTTACCGTCCGGTCATGACCCCCACACTCGCGCAGCTTCGTTATCTCGTCGCCGTCGCGGACTGCCGTTCCATCACCGGAGCGGCCGCCTCGGTCTTCGTGGCCCAGTCCGCCCTGTCCCGGGCCGTCCAGGCCATGGAGCGGGACCTCGGAGTCGAGCTCCTGGCCCGCCGGGGCAGGGGAGTCGACCTGACCCCCGAAGGGGCCCGGGTGGTGCGCCTGGCCCGGACCGTGCTCGACGCGGTGGAGGCGATCGACGACATCGGGACGGCGCACGGCAAGGGCGCCCGGGTCCCGCTCACGCTCGTCACCACGCCGACGCTGGCCCTCGATCTGGCCGCCGACCTGATCCCCGGCTTCACCGACCGGCACCCCGGGGTGGACGTCCGGCTCCAGCAGCGCGACAGCAGGGAGGACCTGGTGCAGGAACTCCTCGACGGACGCGTAGAGCTGGCCCTGGTCGACCTGCCCGTCGACAAGGAGCTCTCCACGCACCACATCCAGGAGCGCGAGGTCGTCCTGATCTCGCCCATCGGCTCCCGGCTGCCCGACCCGGTGCCGTTCCGGCTGCTCGACGGGCTCCCCATGGTGCTCCCGACCCCGGGCGCCGGGCGCCGCACCGAGATGGAGGCCATGTTCAGCTGCCTCGGCGTCCGGCCCGTACCCTCCCTGGAGGTCGACGAACGGCTCGCCTGGGTGACGGGGGTGACCGACGGGCGCGGCTCGCTCATCTGGTACCGGGACGTGGCGCTGCGGGCCTTCGGGCACCGGGCGGAGGTCCGCTCCTTCGACCCGCCCCTGCTGCGCCCGGTGGGGATCGCGCACGCCCGGCGGCCGCTGAGCCGCGCCGCGCGGGCGTTCATCGCCAGCGCCCGGCACAAGGCGCCGGTGCGGGAGCCGGCCCGGTGACGGGGCGTTCCAGACATGCCCGCCCGGCATTGAACGATGCTCAAAGGGGCGGTGGTTGGGCCTGGCGCCGACAACTGATGGCCTGTCACATGGTGGTCATGTCACGACTCCTCACACCCCCGAGAGCCGCCGCCCTGGCGACCGCGGCCCTCGCCACCGCCCTGTCGGCCACCGTCTGGATGGCCGACGCGAGCGCGTCCGCCGGTCCGGGCGCGGTCCCGGCGGCGGCCACCGCCCTGGCCCCGGAGAAGAAGTGCACGCTGCCCGGCGGCCTCGCCGAGCTCAGCGGCCTCGCCATGAGCCGCACACACCCCGGTGTCTTCTACGCCGTCAACGACAGCGGGAACACCAACCAGGTCTTCGCCATCGACTGCAACGGGGCGAGCGGCCGGCTCGCCGCCACCTACACCGTCTCCGGTGTCGGCAACACCGACTGGGAGGGGCTCGCGATCGGCAAGGACGCGTCCGGCCGCCCGGCGATCCTGGTGGGCGACATCGGGGACAACTTCAGCGGCCGCGCCGAGATCACCGTCCACTCCTTCACCGAGCCCGACCAGCTGGCCAACGCGACGGTGACGCCCGTGACGTACCGCTTCTCCTACGCGGACGGCAGGCACGACGCCGAGTCCCTGCTCGCCGACCCCGTCACCGGGCAGCTCTACGTCGCCAGCAAGCTGATCGGCGCCGCCGGGCAGCTCTACAAGGCCCCGCTGCCCCCGGTGACGGGGCAGGTCAACACCCTCACCGCCGTGCGGCCGGGCCCGGTCTTCGCCACCGACGGGGCGTTCTCGCCGTCGGGCGCCTCCTACGCCCTGCGCAGCGGCGGCCCGCTGGGCGCGAACACCGCCTCCGTGTACGACGCGGCGGGCACCAAGCTGGCGGACGTAGCCCTGCCGGCGCAGTCCCAGGGCGAGACGGTGACGTACTACGACTGCGCGAGCCTGCTCGTCGGATCGGAGAACGACACCCAGATCTGGCGCGTCCCGCTGCCGCCGGAAGCCACCCCGGGCTGCGGGACGACGCCGACGCCCACACCCACCCCGACACCCACCCCGACCCCCACACCCACACCCACGCCCACCCCGACCCCGACGCCCGGTGACCTGAAGCTCGCCAACCCCGGCCCGCAGACCTGCAAGTTCAACCAGTCCTGCACCATCCAGCTCACCGCAACCGGAGGCAAACCCGCCCTCCGCTACGCCGCCACCGGCCTCCCCTGGAACATGACCGTCGACGCGGCCACCGGCCGCATCACCGGCAAACCCTGGGCCACCGGCACCGTCCAGATCGTCGCCACCGCCACCGACACCACCGGGAGCACCGTCAGCGCCGCCTTCCCCCTCGCCGTCGGCTGGTTCTGAGACGCGGCGGGTAATCGCTTGTACAACTCGGTGTCCAGGCCGCAATGTTGACCGAATTTCGTCCGCACCCGGTCAGGAGACCTGGCTTGAACGCCGATGCCCACGCCAACGCCGATACCTCCGCCCCCGCACACGTCATCGACCCCGCGGGCGGCTGCCCGCACGCGCTGAACGCCCGGCTGCGCGCCCGGGGCGCCGTGGCCGAGGTCGTGCTCCCCGGCGGTGTGCCCGGTGCGGTCGTGCTCGGACACGACGCGCTGAGGGAGTTCCTCGGCCACCCCGACGTGGCCAAGGACGCCCGGCACTTCCCGGCCCTGCACGACGGCACCATCGCCCCCGACTGGCCGCTGCGGGTGTTCGCCAACGCCCAGGGCATGCACACCGCCGATGACGCCGATCACCGCCGGCTGCGCTCGCTCGTCGGCAACGCCTTCACCGTCCGCCAGGTGGAGCGGCTGCGCCCGCGCGTCGAGGAGCTGACCGCCGGGCTGCTGGACGGCCTGGCCCGGGCCGCGGCGCAAGCCCCCGACGGGGTCGCCGACCTGCGCACGCACTTCGCCCTCCCGCTCCCGATGAGCGTGATCTGCGAGCTCCTCGGGGTCGACCCGGAGCACCGGGACCGGCTGCACCACCTGTCCAACACCGTGATCATCGCCACCGACACCACCCCCGCCGAGGCGATGGCCGCCGTACGGGAACTCGTCGAGCTGATGGGCACCATCGCGGCCGCCCGCCGCGAAAGCCCCGGCGATGACCTCACCAGCGCCCTGATCGCCGCCCGCGAGGGCGACGGCGACCGCCTCACCGAGGCCGAACTCATCGGCACCATGCGTCTGATGCTCGTCGCGGGCCACGAAACCACCCTCAACCTCATCAGCAACGCCGTCCGCGCGCTCTGCACCCACCGCGACCAGCTGGCGCTCGTCCGGGAGGGCAAGGCCAGCTGGTCGGACGTGGTCGACGAGACCCTGCGCTTCGACGGCCCCGTCAGCTGGTTCCCGTTCCGCTACCCCACCCGCGACCTGGCCGTCGGCGGGACCGTGATCCGGCAGGGCACCCCGGTCCTCGCCGGGTACACCGCCGCCGGCAGGGACGCGGCCTTCCACGGCCCCGACGCCGACCGCTTCGACCTCACCCGCCCCACCGCCGCCCGCAACCTCTCCTTCGGCCACGGCGCGCACTACTGCGTCGGGGCCCCGCTCGCCCGGCTGGAGGCCACCATCGCCCTGGAGCGGCTGTTCACCCGCTTCCCCGACCTCGACCTCGCCGTCCCCGAGCCCGAACTCCCGCACCAGCGCAGCTTCATCGGCAACAGCGTCCAGGCCCTTCCGGTACGCCTGGACCGGAACTGACCCGCCACGGACGGCCGCTCACTCCCGGTCCACCGCGTCGGCCGGACCGCCCGGGCGGCCGGAGCCCGGCGGGGGGAGCTCCGTACTCAGCCAGCCCAGCGCCTCCGGGTACATCCCGCTCCAGGTCTGGAAGTTGTGGCCGCCCTGGGGCCGGACGAGGGTCCTGACGCGCACGCCGGTACCCTCGGCGGCCTTGGCGAACACGGCCAGCTGGGCCGGCGGGCTGTCCTTGTCCTGCGCGGAGGTGGCCAGGAACAGGCCGGTGTCGGCGTTCTTCGTGTGCGTCAGCAGCCACAGCGGGCTGTTGCGCTCCCGCACCGCCGGGTCGGACAGCACCGCCGGGTCCCCGGCCAGCGGGTCGGGGTCCAGGGCCGCGCCCGCGCGGAACACCTTCGGGAACCGGAGCGGCAGCTCGGCCGCGCAGAACCCCCCGGTGGACACGCCCAGCAGCCCCCAGCCCTCTGGCCGGCGCAGGGTACGGAAGTTCCGGGCGACCAGGTCCGGCACGTCCTGGCCGAGCCAGTCGGCCACCCGGTGCCGCCCGACGTTCGCGCAGTCGGTGTTCTTCCCGCCGGGATAGAGCTCCGGGATCACCACGATGAACGGGTGGGCACCGCCCGTGCGCACCAGCTGCTCCAGGGACCCCGGCATGTTGCCCAGGTCGATCCAGGTCCGGGGCGAGCCCGGGTACCCGTGCAGCAGCATCAGCACCGGGAACCGGGTCTTCTCCGCTCCCGGGGCCTCGTACTCCGGGGGAGTCCAGACGATCACCTGCCCGGCGAGCTTCGAGTGGGAGCCGCGGAAGTAGGTGCTCTGGGTGCCGTCGCCGCCCTGCGTGAACCGGGCCCGCCCCAGCGGCGGACCGGTCACCGAGGCGTTCCGCCCGGTGTCGGTGTCCAGCAGGTCGTCCCAGGAGGCGTACAAGCCGTAGCTGCCGTTGATCGAGGTGGCGACGGCACAGATGGCGGTGAGCTGGCACAGCGCGATCATCAGCACCCGCGCCGGCCAGCGCACCCACCCGGGTCCCGGGATCCGGTTCCACAGCAGCAGCAGGGCGAGCATCGCGAGGGCGGTGACGACGATGAGCGTGACGAGGAACGACGTACTGGTCAGCTCCACGGTCCGGGCTCCTGACGTGTCCTGGGTCGTGCTGCCAATGTACGGGGAGCCCCGCTCCCGCAGGCGCTCCCGGAAGGGCCGGTGCGCGCCGTGTCGGACGGTATGAGGTGGCCTTCGAACGACTTGCCGACATGGGCCGTCCGGGCGTACCTCCCGCGCCCCGATGGCGTTGTATGTGCTGTGATCAACGGATTCGCCGAGAGTGCCCCCGGTCACCGCTTTCGCGGCCTGCGGGTCACCGCGGTGGGCTCCGCCGCGGCCGCCGTCACCGTCCCCTCGCGGCGCGCGGTCTGCGCCGAACCCACCTACCAGGTCAAGCTGTTACTGGATCCCGCGAAGGTGCTGGACGCGGACGGCGTACCCCTGGCGGAGCCAGCCGCCGTCCTGCGTCTCGCAGGGGCCGTCGGCTTCGAGTGCGCCCAGTACGTGGACGACGACCGGCTGAGCCTCGCCGCCCAGCGCTGGATCATCCGGATGCGCCGCGACGGCGACGAGAACCACGTCCGCCTGACCTACAAGACCCGCTTCGCCATCGAGGGCGACGGCGCCGACCCGGAGGCCGTACGGCGCGCGCTCGACATCGCCCGGGCGGTCAACTTCGACGCGAGCGACACCAATTACGTGCCGCAGGTCAACCTGGGGTACGCCCGGGCCACCCTCGACTTCTGCAACAAGAAGCGCGAACCCGCCCCGCACCTCGCCCCCGGGGAGCTGCCCGGCCCCGACGCCTCCCGCGCCCTCGCCCGCGACCGGATGCCCGGCAAGCTCCGCAAATGGCCGCCGAAACCGGCCGGCTGGGCCGAGTCCGTGACCGCCAACTCCCTCGTGTACGGGCCCCTTCGGCAGACCAACTACTCCGGTCGGCTGCTCGGCCGCCCGCTGGAGATGCAGGTGACCCCGCTGTACACGGAGGCCGGCGAGCCGACCTGGTTCGCCGAGATCACCGCGAAGGCGGCCACCTTGCGCGAGGCCGTGGACCTCCGCTGCGACCTGATCGGCAAGCTCCGCCCGGAGGGCTGGCTGCTGGAGCGGGAGGCCTTCAAGACCGACCTGATCCTCGCGCCGCGCCCGTGAGCCCGGTGTGGGCGCGGACCCGCACCACCACGGAGTGCCAGCCCGTCGCCCCGTCCGGGACGGTCCCGGCGCGCTCGCCCGTCTGGACGGCGCCGGCGCCGTCCGTGGCGCGGACCTCCAGGGTGTGCGTACCCGGGGTGGCCGCCCACTGCCACACCCACTGGCGCCAGGTGTCGACCCCGTCGGCGGCCGCCAGCCGGGCCTCCTGCCACGGCCCGCCGTCCACCCGAACCTCCACCCCGGCGATGCCCCGGTGCTGCGCCCATGCCACCCCGGCCACCGCGACCCGGCCCTCGGTCGGTTCGGCCAACGGGCGCGGGGTGTCGATCCGCGACTGGGTCTTGACCGGCCCCCGCGCCGCCCAGGAACGCCGGACCCAGTACGCGTCGTACGCCGCGAAGGTGGTCAGCCGCAGCTCGGTCAGCCACTTGCAGGCGGAGACGTACCCGTACAGGCCCGGTACGACCATCCGTACGGGGAAGCCGTGGGCGAAGGGCAGCGGCTCGCCGTTCATCCCGACGGCCAGCAGCGCCTCCCGGCCGTCCATGACCGTCTCGACGGGTGTGCCGAGGGTCATGCCGTCCACCGAGCGCGCCACCAGCTGGTCGGCCGGGCCACCCTGTGACGGCGGCCGGACGCCCGCCTCGCGGAGCAGGTCGGCGAGGCGGACCCCGAGCCAGCGGGCGTTGCCCGCGTACGGGCCGCCGACCTCGTTGGACACGCAGGTCAAGGTGATGTCGTGCTCGACGAGCGGGCGGGCGAGGAGCTCCCGCAGGTCGAGGGTGAGGGGGCGGGTGACGCCCTCGCCGTGGAGGGTCAGCCGCCAGCCGTCCGCGTCCACGCGCGGGACGACCAGGGCGGTGTCCACCCGGTAGAAGTCCCGGTTCGGGGTGACGAACGGCGAGATCCCGGGCACCCGCAGCTCCGCCCCCGCCGGTACGGGCGGCGCCGGCACGGCCGGCCGGGGCAGGACGAGGTCGGCCCGCGAGGTGGTGGCCCCCGCCGAGCCGTAGGCGCCCAGGCGCCGCCCGGCGTATCCGGCGCCCGCCGAGACCGCGAGCACCGCGAGCACCATCCGCCCGAAGCCGCGCCGGTCCATCGCCCAGGTCCCGCCGGGCGGCGCGCCCGCCAGCCGGGGCCGGTTCACCGCCGTGACCAGCAGGTACAGCACCCCGGCCGAGGCCAGAGCGCCGACCAGCGAGGGCAGCGCGTCGTTCCACGAGGCCTCGGGGCGACTGAGCGCGGCCGCCGCCCCGATCAGCCCGAAGGACCCGGCGAGGGCGATCCCGGCGGGCAGGTGCCGTACGGCGATCAGCCCGGCCAGTGCGGCCACCACGGCGAGGACGGCGACGATGCCGAGGGTCAGCACCAGCTTGTCGGCGGTCCCGAACTGGCGGATCGCCCACTCCTTGAGGGCGGCCGGCGTACGGTCGACCACCGCCCCGCCGACAGCCGTGAGCGGCGCGGCCTCGGGCCGCACGACGACGGCCGCCAGCTCCGCCACCGCCAGCCCGGCACACGCGGCGACCACCCCGCTGACGGCGCCGAGCACACGCCGACGCGACTGCCTCGGCTCTGCTTTCTCGGGGACCATACGCACTCACCATCCGCCGGGGACGGTACGAATTATCCCCCTCGGTATCCGCGCGGCAGCGTCTCGGCGCGCTTCCCGGATCAGAGTGTCTTGACCGTGCCGCCGTCGATGACGTGGTCGGCGCCGGTGATGTTGCCGGCGACGTCGGAGAGGAGGAAGGCGATCAGGGCGGCGACCTCCCCCGGTTCCGTGACGCGCCCGGTGGTGATGCCGAAGGCCTGCGGGATCTGCCGGAGGAAGGCGGCGTGCTCGACACCGGCCGCGGCCGCCACCTTGCCGCCGTAGCCGTCGGGGTCCTCCCAGAGGGAGGTGCGGACCACTCCGGGGGAGACGGTGTTGACGCGCACGCCCCGGGGGCCGAACTCCTCGGCCAGGGACTTGCCGAGCGCCGCCAGGGCCGCCTTGGCGGCGCTGTAGGCCACCGGGCCGGCGGAAGGGAGCCGGGAGTTGACGGAGGAGACGTTGACGATCGCGCCGCGGCGTTCGATCAGGCTGGGCAGGGCGGCCCGGGTCGTGCGGACGGCGCTGAGCAGGTTGATGTCGAAGGTCCGGGTCCACTGGGAGTCGTCGGTGTCGAGGAAGCCGACGGGCCGGACGTCGTCCCCGCCTCCGACGTTGTTGACCAGGAGATCGATGCCGCCGAGCTCGGCGAGGGCGCCGTCGATGAGGGTGGTGACGCCCTCGGCGGTGCTCAGGTCGGCCGGCACCGCGTGCGCGCCGGTCTCCTTCAGTTCGGGGGTGAGGGTGCGGGCGGCGCCCACGACGCGGACGCCTTCGGCGATCAGGGTCCGGACGGTGGCGAGGCCGATGCCGCGGCTCGCGCCGGTGACGACGGCAGTCTTGGCGGTCAGGTTGAGGTTCACGACACTCCGGATTCTCTGGACGGCGAGGCGCCGCCAACGATTTTTGAACTGTGAGTACAAAATGTGGGTGGCGGGAGCCCATGGGATGGGTTTCCGTGGTTCAGGTCAGGTCGGGTCGGGTCGGGTCGGGTCGGGTCGGAGGGGGCCGTTCAGGTCAGAGGGAGTCGACGGTCGCGTCGATCACCCGGGTGAGCCGGCCGGACCCTTCGGCGACGCGCGCCATGAGCCGCAGCCCCACCACCGTGTTCAGCAGCATGCTGCCCAGGGCGGCCGGGTCGCGCCCGGGCGCGATCTCCCCGGACCGCTGGCCCTCCTCGATCAGGGCGCGGAAGGCGCCCTCGGTGCGATCGAACATGCGCCGTACGAGCCCGGTCGCCACCTCGTCGGTTCCGGCGAGCTCGGCCGCGGTGTTCACGGCCAGGCAGCCGCGACGGTCCGGGTCGGCCAGGTCCATCTCGGCGAGCAGCTCCAGCGTCCTGCGCAGCCGGGCCTTGACCGGGCCGGGCTCTTCGAGCAGCTCCACCAGGGCGAGGGCCTGGCTGTCGCGATAGCGCCGGAGCGCCAGCTCGAACAGGGCGTGCTTGCTGCCGAAGGCGTTGTAGAGGCTGCCCTTGCCGATGCCGAGCGCGTCGACCAGGTCCTGCGGGGTGCTGGCGGCGTACCCCTTGCGCCAGAACACCTGCATGGCCTGCTCGACGGCGGCGTCCGGATCGAACTGCTTCGGCCTTCCCATGATCGGTACGCTATCCGATTCTTGACTCAGAGGTCAAGAACTGTGCGGGCCCCGCTCAGTGCACCGGCGCCGGCGGTACCCAGCGGCCGGTCCGCGGCGGCTTCAGGCCGTACTCGGGCTTCAGCTCCGCCGGGATCGCGTGGTGCATCACCCTGCCCCGGGTCAGGGCGGACAGCTCGAGGCCCGACAGGACCGAGCCCGCCTTGTCGAGCGCCCATTCCCCGAACGGGCTGCTGTCCTCGATGGTCTCCAGCAGTCCGAGGAAGACGGGAACGGCCCGGGCCGCCGCGTCCCAGGGACTGCGCGGGACCTCCAGCCAGCCGGAGATGGTGTCGCCGACGAGGTAGCGGATGGTCGCCGGGACCATCGGGTCGAAGAGGGTGCCGGGCACCACGTCCTCGTACAGCCGCATCAGCTGGGCGTTCAGCGTGACGCCCTCGGAGGAGGGGCCGAGACCGCGCCGCAGGTAGAGGTCGAGGTATGCGCGGCACTCGGTGAGGGTCTCGGGCGCCGCCGACATGTCGCAGCCCAGCATCGCGGCCACGACCCGCCAGGCGTAGAAGTACGCCTCCGCGCCCTCCTCGGTCATGTGTACGCCGAGCCGGTGCATGGCGTCCAGGACCAGCAGCGAGAACAGGCCGAACCCGCCGATCATGTCCTCCTGGCAGATCGGCAGCCCGTCCCGCGCCACGTCCCAGTGGCCGCCCTCGCGCAGGTGGTGGCGGACCGCGGCGTGCAGAAGGCGAACCTTCTGGGCGGCCGGGATGAACTTGCTGCCCTCCGCGAACGCGTCGGTCCGCATCAGGTACGTGACGAACTGCCCCGTGTTGGCCATCCGCCGCGACGGGTACGCGAGCGAGTGCGTCGAGGAGAGCAGCCGGGCGAGCCGGGGGAGGGCGTAGCTCACGGGCATCGCCGAGAAGGACAGGCCGGTGTTGATGTGGGCCGCGTTGTCGATGAAGAACAGCCGGGCCCGCTCCATGACGTCCCAGTCCACCCAGGCCGGGGGCATCGCCGTCGCCTCGAAGTACTCGGCCGCGGCCGCCGGGAGCCGCTCGGGGAGCTTGTCCCCGGCGGTGGTGAAGAACCGCATCAGGGTGTTGAGGTCGCCCACCTCGCCGCGGCGGATCATCGTGGCCACGGCCGCGTCGGCGAGCGGGTCCCCCTGGCCGCTCAGGACGTCGAGCGCGGCGTCGTCGTAGCGGACCCCGCGCGGGGCGGCCGGGGGATCGGCCTGCGGGTCGGCCGACGGGGTGGTGTGGGTGGCGTTCACTACGGTCGTCCCTCTGGTCATGGCTCGTGATGACTGGCTTCTGTGACTACAGGGAGCGGTCGGCGGCCGTACCGGCCAGCTCGCGCAGCGCGGACCGCGCCTGCGCCGGCATCGCCACGGTGTCCAGCGCGGCCGCCGCCCGGTCGATCCGCTCCCGGATCATGGCCTCGACCCGTTCGCGGGCCCCGAGGTGCTCCATCAACTCCCGTACGGAGGAGGCCTCTTCCGGGCCCAGATCCGGGTTGCCGACCAGCTTGCCGAGGAGTCGGCGGTCGTCCTCCCCGGCCGCCTCCAGGGTCAGGGCGAGCAGCGCGGTGGGTTTCCCGCCCCGCAGGTCGTCCAGGTTCGACTTGCCGGTCCTGGCCGGGTCGCCGAAGGTGCCGAGCAGGTCGTCGCGCAGCTGGAAGGCCTCGCCGAGGGGCAGTCCGTACGCCGAGAACGCGTCGGACAGGTCGCGCGGGCCGCCGCCGAGGGTGGCGCCCAGCTGGAGCGGCCGTTCCACCGTGTACTTGGCGGTCTTGTAGCGCGCCACCTCCAGGGACTCCGCCACCCGCGGTTCCCGGGCCGGTCCGGCGGCGGTGCGCAGCACCTCCAGGAACTCGCCGGCCATCGTCTCGCGCAACAGGGTGGTCCACAGCGGGACGGTCCGCGCGAGGTAGGCCCCGGGCAGCCCGCAGGAGGTGAACAGGTGGCCCGCGTACCCCATCAGCAGGTCGCCGAGGATGATCGCGAGGGCCGTGGAGCGCTGTCCGGCGGCGTCGAAGGCGGCGTGCGCGGTGAGCTGGCCGTGCCGCATCCGGCTGCCGTCGATGATGTCGTCGTGGGTGCAGGCCGCCGCGTGGACGAGTTCCATGGCGGCCGCGGCCCGGATCACGGACTCGCAGTCGGGCTGGCCCGCGGCCCGCCACCCCCAGTACAGGAACGCCGCGCGGATCCGCTTCCCGCGCGCCAGGGAACGGCGCAACTGCTCGGTCAGCGGCGAGAGTTCGGCGTGCAGCCCGAGGAGGGCCTCTTCCTCCTCGTCGGCAAGCCGGACCAGCACCTCGTCGACGCGCTCCTTGAAGCCGGTGTGGTCATGCACGCGGGTGGCCGGCCCGCTCGGCGGCGCGGCGGGCCATGGTCTCCAGGTAGTTCTCGTTCTCCGCCGCCGCTCCCGCCCGGCGGGTGGCGAGTTCGCCGCGCTTGCGCAGTTCCACCACCCCGTCCGTGAGCAGCTCCCGCAGGTCGGACCGGCGCAGTGCCTCCTGCGCCCGGTCCGCGGACTGGCGTAACTGGTCCAGGGCCAGATCGGCGGCCCCGGCGGCGAGGAGCGTCAGCAGCTCCAGCGTCGCGGAGGGCCGCTCCGGCTCGGTGTCGGACATGCCCGGTGCACTCCTGACGGCCTCGCGCCGGTGGCAGCGCGTTGGAAGGAGCGGCCGCCGGACGGCTGAGACAGCCCCGACGACCGCCCCTGATCGTTTCCGTGCCAGTGAACCGAGTGCCCGGCCCGCGCGGCGAGCGGGCCGCATCCTTCTCCCCCGGACGGGTCGCGAGATTCCCACGGGAGGGTGAGATCACCCGGGGACCTGATCGCCACCGTCCCCGGTGGTGTAGCTCAGTTGACGTCCTTAGCCGTCGCGGTGGTGGCGGCGAGGCCGCGCGCGACCCCGGCCGCCAGGGCGTACGGGTCGCCGCTCGGCCCGCTCGGATGCCTGGTGGTACGGCGCGCCCAGTCCTCCTCGAAGTCGTGCCAGTCGATCGCCACCGGCGCGGCCCCCTTGACCAGGGCGTCCTCCAGCGAGGTGAAGTAGACCTCCCACCGCCGCGCGTACAACTCGCTGATCAGGCCGCTCCATTCGCGGTTCGCGTAGTCGTGCAGGAAGCCGCCCTCGCTGGTGCTGCGCCGGCCCCACACGCTCAGCAGGGAGCGCGCGTCGTACTCGTAACGGTCCCGCTCGGCCTCGTCCGCGCCCCAGGAGCGGGCCGCGCCCAGCCAGCCGCCCAGCAGGAAGTTCGGGTCGGATCCGACCAGGGCATCCAAGTCCCGCTCGCCGTCGCGCCATTGGGCCGTCAGGTTCCGGAAGCCGGCAAGGTCCTTGGCCTCGTACGCCGTCTTGATCTTCGGGAGCAGCACCCGCGACTGGTTCGCGAGCGCCTGCCGGGCCGTGTCCACGAGGTCGAAGCGGTACGCGCTGGAGCCGCGCAGCTCCGGCTTCACCTTGAGCAGGTGGTCCAGGGCCTTGCGTACCGAATCCGCCGTGTACCGCATGGACTTGGGACTCCAGTACGCCGCCCCCGCCGCCGTCAGGCTCGGCCGGGCCGTGAACAGGCTGTCCTGGGACTCCGACCACAGGCCGGAGGAGGTGCTGTACGGGCCCTTGCGCAGCTCCTCCCAGGCCGCCGCGGCCTCCGCGTCGGGCCTCCCGTACCGGCGCGCCGCGAAATCGGCGAACCACCGCTTCTGGTCGATCGGCCCCGGCTCCCAGGCCAGGTCCGTGTACAGGTCGAAGGCGGCCGGGTTGGTCCCGGTGGCCTCCGGCAGGTACGCGATCCCCTTCAGCGCGCTGTTGGGCTTCGCCCGCCAGGCGCCGAACCGGTCGATCCACACCGAGGTGTTGGCGCCGACCGTGGTGTGCCCGCCGAAGTTGTAGATCGTGCCGATCGCGTACGGGGCGCCACCCCAACGGGCTTCGCGGTCCAGGCGGTTGTACCGGTCGGACAGCCCGTCCAGGATCAGCAGCTTCGAGGTGTCCACCCCGGCCAGCAGCTCCGCCGTCGGATCGTCCTGCCAGCCCAGCACCGCCCACAGCGCGCCGGGGTGCGCCGCGTGCAGGGCCCGCTGGATCGCCCCGGCGGCGGTTTTCACGTCCACCGAGCCGGTCTGGCCGCCCTCGTGCAGCGGGCTCATCCGGTACATGGCGCTGTCCCCGAACACCGCCCGCTGCTCGGCGTAGTAGGAGGCCGCGAGCCGCTGGAACACCTGCGAGGACGGGTCCATCCAGTCGGGGCGGTCGAAGCCCGCCCAGTCACCCTGCGCCACGGTGGCGGCGCCCGGGTTGCGGGCGGCGAACTCCGGCGGCACGGTACCGAAGTAACCCGGCAGCACCGGGGTCATGCCGAGCCCGCGCAGCTGCTCGGCGATCCGCCCGCCGAGCTCGGCGCGTTCTCTCATCAGCCGCTCGGTGACCGGGCCGCCGAACCCGCTCAGGTTCTGCAGCAGCCACCAGCTCTGATGAGCGGGGCCGGGGATCCACTCCCGCAGCTCCTCGGCGGAGTAGCCGAAGCCCTGGAGCGCCCGGTAGTACGGGTACTCGGCGCCGACCTGCACGAACACCTCGTTGATGCCGTGCAGGGCGAGCAGGTCGATCTGCCGCTGGTGCTCCTCGAAGGAGCGGTACGGGCCCGAGTAGCCGTCGTCCGTGTCGTTGAGCGCGTACCGGTGCGGGACCAGCGCGCTGCGGGTGACCGGCGCCGGTACTCCCGGCAGCCTCGCCGGCAGCATCCCGAGGCTGTCGCCGGGCCAGCCGATGTCGGCGCCCGCGACGTGCTGGAGGTACCAGCCGACGCCGGTGAGCAGGGTGGCCCCGGTCGAGCCGCGCACGGTGAGGGCGCCCGGCGTACCGGACACGGTGAAGGTGTCGGCCCCGGCGGCCTCGTCCGCGACCAGCGTGAACTGGTCGGCGTGCCGGGGCAGCAGCCGCTCCAGCGCGGCCCGCGCCGGGGCCACGTCGAAGGCCCGCCGCGGCGCTGCCGCCGGCCGCGCGTCCTCCCGTACCCCCGGCAGGGCCCTCTCCTGTACGTCGGCCCGCGCGGGCGGGCGCGCACCCGGAGCGGTGGCTCCGGGCGCTGCCCCCGAGCAGAGCAGGGTCAGCAGCGCGGCGGGCAGCACCGCGAGCGCGGCCCGCCGGCGGCGCGGCGGGGGCGTCGGAGTTGACGGGGTCGCCGAGCTGGTCGGGCTGGTCGGGGTCGTCGGGGTCGTCGGGTACGTCGGGTTCGGCTTCGAGTGGGTCATCGGGCGCCCCTTCAGACCGGCAGGGACCAGGCCTGGTCGACCCGGTGGTCGCCGCACTCGGCCAGCCGCAGCCGCTCGGCCGGGGCGTCCGGGGTCGCGGCCGCCGCCGGGGCCGTCAGGCACAGCTCGCTCACGGCCTCGACCAGAGCCCCGTCCCGGCGGTGCGTCCAGCTCTGCCCCGGCTCGCCGGCCGCGCACTTCGCGAGCTCCACCGAGCCGTTCTCGCCCGCCGACAGGCACTTGCCGGCCAGCCGCAGGCTCGCGTCGGGCCCCAGGGTCCAGCGCTGGTCGGCGCCCGCCGTGCAGGACGCCATCACGACCGCGCCGACCCCGGTGGTGTTGGCCCCGTCGGCGCACTTGGCGCCGTCGCCGTTGATCTGCCCGGTCGGGACGGCATCGGCGCAGCCGCGCGGGCTGAGCCGCCAGACGGCCGTGTCGTGCCCGGCCAGCTTCCCGGTCAGGGAGTCGGAGACCTCGGTGCGCGCTCCGCTCCACAGGTCCTTGGCGTCCACGGTGCAGGAGTCCAGCCCGATGTCAGCCAGCGGTACGGAGATGTCCCGGGTGTTGCCGGAGCGGTTGAGGACGGCGACGGCGCGGTCCCCGTTCGCCAGCGGCCGGGCCAGTACCTCGAAGGTGGCGTTGGAGGAGACCACCGCGCCCTGACGGCCCATCGGGTCCTGGTCGAGCTCGATCAGATCGGCGTTGCCGAGCGCCTTGAGCCCGGCCGGGGTGAGCTGGGAGACATCGGAGGACAAGATGAAGGGGGCGGCCATCATCGCCCACAGGCCGACCTGGCTGCGGCTCTCCGCCTCGGTGAGCCCGGGGGCGCCCGCGATCAGGAAGTCGGGGTCGTTCCAGTTGCCGGGGCCCGCGTACCGGCCGAGCCAGCGGTTGTAGCCGTAGTTGCCCATCACCGAGCTCCAGCGGGAGGTCGCGGGCGCGGCCGGCTGGTAGACCTTGATGTCCTTGCCCTCACGCCACAGCTGGCCGCTCTCGCCGACCCAGCCGAGCACCTTGTGCCAGTCGGAGCCGCCCCACTCGCCCTGCTGGAAGTAGGCGGGCGCGGACGCGGACAGCACCATGTCCCGTCCGGAGTCGCGCAGGGCCCGGGCCACGGCACCGTACGCGTCGCGGTAGGCCTGCTCCTTCGTCTTGCCCGGCGGCACCCAGAGGTTGCAGCCGTCCATCTTGACGTAGTCCACCTTCCAGGAGGCGAACAGTCGGGCGTCCTGGTCGTAGTGGTCCGCGCCGCCGCCGGCCGGGGCCCCGCTGCCGGGGTACTTCTCGCAGGTGAGGGAGCCGGCGTCCTGGTAGATGCCGAACTTCAGGCCCTTGGCGTGCAGGTACTCGCCGAGCCAGGCCATGCCGTGCGGGAACTTTGCGGTGTCGGTGACGAGGTCGCCCCGCGCGTCACGGGTCGTCCGCATCCAGCAGTCGTCCACGGTCACCGTGTCGTAGCCCTTGGCGGCGAGTCCCGTGCGGACGAGCGCGTCCGCGTTCGCGACGACCTTGGCCTCGTCGATGTCGCACATGTAGTGCGCCCAGTTGTTCCAGCCCATGGGCGGGGTGAGCGCGAGCGGGGTGTCCGAGGTGGCGTTGGGCTCGGCGTTCGCCGTCGTGGGGGCGGTGAGGGGGGAGAGCGCGAGGGCGAACAGGGTGACCGCGGTCAGGCAGGGGAGCGACGCACGCAGGCGAGGCGGCACGGAGTCTCCTTGACGTGGGGGTGGGACGGGCGGTTCCGGGGACGGTGGCCGTGTCGCCCAGTGCAGCGCTGTGGTTACCCTCTGTCAACGAAGGTCGATGCATATCGGCCAATGACCAGCAATATGGCCGTAGTCGGAGTCACACGATCGGGGAGTCCCGTGACGGCCGGGCGTGTGCTAACGCGGTCGATACGGTGGCTGTTACGTCGTCTGATACGGTGTATCTCATGCCGAGAAGATCAGCCGCCCTGGACCGCGCGACGCCCGAGGCGATCGCCGTCGCCGCCCTGCGGATCCTCGACGAGCAGGGCCCGAACGCGCTGAGCTTCCGCGCACTAGCCGAACGGCTCGACGTCTCCCACGCCACCGTCCAGCGCCGCTGCGCCGATCTGGCCGGACTGCTGGACCTGTGCACCGAGCACCTCGCCGCGCAGCTGCCCGACATCCCCGCCGGAACCGGCTGGGCCGAGGCCACCGAGCTCCGGTTCAGCGCGCTGTACCGGCTGCTCACCGCCCACCCCGGGCTGCTGGTGCTGCGCGGCGGCCGGCCCTGGCTCGGGCGGCAGCTGCTGGCCCGGCTCGTCGAGCCCGCGCTCGCCGACAGCGTGGCCGCCGGGATGACCCCGGCCGAGGCGATGACCGCGTACCGACGGATGTACCTGCTCACCCTGGGCAGCGCGGCCTTCGTCGACCACCGAGACCCGGCCGGGGCGACCGCCGCCTCGCGGGCGGCGCTCGCCGCGCTGGACCCGGAGCGGTTCCCGGTGCTCTCGGGCGGGCTGGCCGACGTACTGCCGCCGCTGACCGACCACGAGGTGTACTACGGCGCCCTGCGCCAGCTCATCGAGGCCAACCGGCCCGGTGTCTGAAGCCGCATGAAGCCGCGTGAAGCCGCGTGAAGCCGTCTGAAGCCGTCTGAAGGGACCCCGTCATGGAAGAACAGCTCGACTACGCCGCCGTACGCGCCGCCGCCGACCGGATCGCGGGGGCGATACGCCCGGCCGCCGTGGTGCCCGCCGCCGAAGGGGTCTGGTACGCGCTGGAGTACCTCCAGCACACCGGCTCCTTCAAGGCCCGCGGCGCCCGCAACTTCCTCGCCGCCCACCACCGTGCCGGCACCCTCCCGGACGCGGGCGTCACCATCGCCTCCGGCGGCAACGCGGGCCTCGCCTGCGCGTGGGCGGCGCGGGCGCAGGCGGTTCCGGCGACGGTGTTCCTGCCGGTCAACGCCCCGCGCGTGAAGGTGGAGCGGCTGCGGGGCTACGGGGCCGACGTACGGCTCGTCGGCGACCGGTACGCCGAGGCGCTGGCCGCGTGCGAGGAGTTCGCCGCCGAGAGCGGGGCGCTCGGCAGCCACGCCTACGACCACCCGCTGATCGCCGCCGGGGCCGGGACCCTGCTGGACGAGATCCGGGCCGGGCTGCCCGGCCTGGACACGGTGGTCGTCGCGGTGGGCGGTGGCGGGCTGTTCGCCGGGATCGCCGCGGCCGCGCGCGAGCACGGCGTACGGGTGGTCGCGGCCGAGCCGGAGAACAGCCGGGCCCTGAACGCCGCGCTGGAGGCGGGCCGGGTCGTGGACGTGCCCGTGGACTCGGTGGCCGGCGACTCGCTGGGCGCCACCCGGGTATCGGCCGACGCGCTGGCCGCCGCGCGGCACGAGGGAGTCCGCTCGGTGCTGGTCCCGGACCAGGCGATCACCGCGGCCCGCCGGACCCTGTGGGAGGAGCACCGCATCGTCGTCGAAGCGGGCGCGGCCACCGCCCTGGCGGCCCTCCACACCGCCCCGGAACCCCTGGGCGACCGCGTCGCGGTAGTCCTCTGCGGCGCCAACACCGACCCCACAGACCTGACGCCTCCCACGCCCTGACGCCCTGCCGGCCCCCGGGCCCGTCGGCCCCGCCGCCCCGGGCCGCAGGGCGCTCGCCTGACCGCTCCTGGGCCTGTCGGCCCCGCCGCCCTCCGGGCCTGATGGCCTGGCGGCGCCTGCAGCCTGACTGTCCCCCGGAAGCTGGTCGCCCCCGCGCAGAGTTGCCCCGGGCCTGGAAGCCCGGCTGCCGAGGGCCCGGCCGGCGGGGGCTCGCGGCGCGATGTCCCGTCCGGGGGCGCCGGTAGGGTGCCCAGGGTCCAGGGGTACCGGTACGGCGTCAGTCGTCCTCGTCCGCGCCCTCGCGGACCACGACGACCGTGCTCGTCGCGTACTGCACCACCTGCTGGCTCACCGAACCCAGCAGGGCCCCCTTGAAGCCCCCGTAGCCGCGGGTGCCGATGACCGTCAGGTCCGCCTCCTTGGACGCGTCCACCAGTACCTGCGCGGCCGAGCCCTGTTCCACCCGCCGGAACACCGGCACGCCGGGCGAGGTGCCGACCGCCGTGGCGACGGTGTCCGCCAGTTTCTGACGGGCCGCCGCCTCGGCGTTGACGAGTTCCTGCGGCGCCGCCGTGCCCACGGCGAACGGGTTGGTGTTCCAGTCCCAGCTCATGACGGCGTGCACCCGCCCCCCGATCGCCTTGGCCTGGGCAACGGCCCAGCGCAGGGCTTCCTTCGAATGGTTCGAACCGTCCACGCCGACGACGATCAGCGGCTCGATGGGTTCACTCATGGTGATTTCCTCCTGTTTCGTCCGGATGGTCGTCCCCCCTGTATACCCCGGGAAGGGCGCCTGACCTCGAACGACGATCGTTGTGATCACCGAAGACTTTGGAGGACAGTGCGGAGCCCCCGCCTCCTGCCAAGGTCTGAGGAGTCACGGCGAACGGCGCCGGACACGGTGATCGCATGGAGGAACGGGCGTGGCACAGCGCAAGGGTTGTCTGATCGGCTGCGGCGTGGCGCTGGTCCTGGGGATCGGGGCCGTCGTGCTGCTCCTCTTCGGGATCGGGAAGATAGCCGACGTCGCGGAAATGACCCTCGTCGAGCCGGGCGTGTACTCCTCGGTCAAGACGGGCGACCCCGAGGACGCGGTCCGCGCGAAGCTCCCCTCGGGGGAGAGCTTCGTCAAGGACGTCCTCAAGGACGGCGGCCCGGCCGAACCCGCCGGCAGCACCTGCTCCTGGTACGTCTCCAGCGACGGCCGCGGCGAGGGGACCACGGTGTACCGCTTCTGCTTCAAGGACGGCAAGCTCGCGGAGAAGGTCGACTACCTGATGAAGTAAAGCGCATTAGTGCGGACTTGCGGGAACGGCTCGGGGGAACGGCCCATAAGAAGTCAAATCCTGAACGGAAAACCGGGTCGTTATCGAATCGATATCACCGTTCCAGGGTTAAGAACTAAAGCGCATTAGGCCAGTTCAGTGCCGTGTTGACGGAAAGCCTTCCGTCTGCGTGCCACCCCCCTGCCGGGATTCGGGACGTACGGGTACCCGGCCACCGGGACTTTGGCCACATTGACGGACCGTCCCTTTCGGGCCAGCGTGGGCTCCGCGCTCCGGCAGCGAGGCCGGAACTCCCCCTGAAGGCGGCGACGATGACCCGTTCGTACGTGATCCGTATGGCCCTCTCCGCGCTCGCGGCCGGCGCCCTCCTCTCGGCCTCCGCCTGCGGCATCAGCGGTGGGGGCGGGGAGGTGAAGGAGGCCGGGAAGACCGGCAAGGTGTCCGGCGAGATCACGTTCCGCACCCTCCAGCTCAAGCCCGTCTTCACCTTGTACGTCCAGGGCGTCATCGACGCGTTCGAGCAGAAGTACCCGGACGTCAAGGTCAGATGGGAGGACGTGCCGGGCGACGGCTACAACGAGAAGCTCGTCGCCGACGCCCAGGCCGGCGCCCTCCCCGACGTCGTCAACCTCTCCACCGACTCCTTCCAGCTCCTCGGCGACCGCGGCATGCTCGCCGACGTGGCCAAGCTCGACGGGCAGGTCGCCAAGGACTACGTGCCGGGCGCCTGGGAGCAGTTCAAGCTGCCCGGCAAGGGCGACGGCGTGTACGCCTACCCCTGGTACGTGACGCCCGAGATCCTCACGTACAACAAGGTGCTCTTCGAGAAGGCCGGGCTCGACCCGGCCAAACCGCCCACCAGCGTCGAGGAGTTCTTCGACTACGCCGAGCGGATAGCCGCCAAGTCCGAAGGCCGGTACGCCGCGTTCATGGCCGACCCCAAGGGCCGGCTGCCCGGGGACTGGCAGAAGATGGGCATCCCGATCCTGAGCGAACAGCGCGACGCGTTCACCTTCGACACCGACAAGGCGGTGGAGTGGGTCGAGCGGATGAAGGACCTGTACGCCAAGGGCGCCATGCCCAAGGAGTCCCTGCTCAAGGCCGACGACATCAACCAGCTCTACGGCGGCGGCAAGCTCGTCTTCGGCCCCGGCTCCCCGGGGTTCGTCAAGGACATCAAGCAGAACGCTCCCGAGGTCTACGCCACCACCCAGGTCGCGGGCGCCGTCACCGGGAAGCTCGGCCACATCGGCATCTACGCCCAGTCGCTCGGCATCAAGAAGGACACCAAACACCTCGACGCGGCGACCGAGTTCGCCAAGTGGGTGACCAACGGCCCGAACCAGGTGGAGTTCTCCAAGAAGGCCACCATCTACCCCTCCAACGCCAACGGCCTGGCCGACCCGTACTTCTCGGACCGGGGCGACGGCACGGACGCCGAGACCGTGGCGCGCGCGATCGGCGCCGGGCAGCTGAAGACCGCCGCGCTCGACGCCAACACGCCCGTCCAGTGGACGAACCAGGTCGGCGACGCGGTCGTACGGGAGATGCAGAAGGCCATCAAGGGGGAGCAGGACCCGAGGACGGCCGTGAAGAAGGCGCAGGAGGAGGCCAACAAGCTGCTCGCCAAGACGGCGCGGAAGTGACGGTCACCCAGGCGCGGCCGGACGGAGGCGCGAGGCGGGTGAAGCGGCCGAAGCAGCTCAAGCGGCTGAAGCGGGTGAAGCGCGCGAGCGAGGCCCGCCGGGCGAGGAATGCCCGGCGGGCCATGGAGGCCGAGACGGGGCTGGTCCACCGCACGTGGTGGACCCCCTACCTCTTCCTCGCCCCCGGCCTGGTCATGGTGGCGCTGTTCAGTATCTGGCCGTTCGTCAACACCGTCGTCCTCTCCCTCACGGACGCCCAGATCCTGCGCGGCGGCGGCTTCGTCGGCCTCGACAACTACACCCGCGCCTTCGACGACCCCGACTTCTGGGTCGCCACGGGCAACAGCGTGCTCTACCTGGTGGTCGTCGTGCCCTGCCTGGTCCTGCTGCCACTGGCCCTCGCCGTCCTCGTCCAGGCCAAGATCCCCGGCATCGGATTCTTCCGTTCCGCCTTCTACACCCCGGTGATCGCCTCGGCCGTCGTCGTCGGCCTGATCTGGCAGTGGGTTCTGCGCAGCGACGGGCTCGTCAACACCGTCTTCCAGAAGCTGCGGATCGTCTCCGAGCCCGTCCCGTTCCTGACCGACAGCACCATGCTGCTGGTGTCCGCGATGATCGTGACCGTGTGGAAGGGCCTCGGCTACTACATGGTCTTCTACCTGGCCGCCCTCGGGAACGTCTCCGTCTCCCTCCACGAGGCGGCCGCCATCGACGGGGCCGGCCCCGTCCGCCGGTTCTTCAGCATCACGATCCCGCAGGTGAAGCCGATGATGCTGCTGGTCGGCACGCTCTCCGCGATCTCCGCGCTGCGCGTCTTCACCGAGATCTACATCCTCGGCGGCGAGAGCGGCGGCCCCGGCGGCGGCGCCCGCACCCTGCCGTTCCTGATCCGGCAGGTCGGCCTCGGCTTCTCCGGCGAGACGGGCTACGCCTCCGCCATCTCGATCCTGCTGTTCCTGCTGACCCTGGTCTTCAGCCTGTTGGGCCGCCGCCTGTCGAAGGGGGACGAGAGTTGAGCACCGTGCCCCGCACCCCGCCCCGCCTCCCGCCCCGCACCCCGCAGCGCACCCCGCCCCGCCGACGGCTCGGCCTCGCCGCCCGGTACGCCACGCTCACCCTGATGCTCGTGGTCATGCTCGGGCCGATCGTCTGGCAGTTCCTGACGTCGCTGCGCGGCCGCACCGAGAACGTGTACGACGGGGTGCTGCCCTCGCAGCCCACCCTCGACAACTACGTCCGGGTCGCCGAATCGTTCCCGCTGCTCCAGTACGTCGGCAACACCCTGATCGTGGCGGTCCTTGCCGTCACCTCGAACCTGCTCTTCGCGGCCATGGGCGGGTACGCCCTCTCGCGGGCCGGCTGGAAGGGCCGCAAGAGCGTCTTCACGGTGCTGGTGGCGACCCTGATGTTCCCCTTCGAGTCCGTGATGATCTCGATGTTCCTGACCGTCCGCGGGATGGGCCTGGTCGACACCCTCATCGGCGTCTGGCTGCCCGGCGCCGTCTCCGTCCTCAACATCATGGTCATGCGGGCGGCCTTCCTCGCCGTGCCCAGAGAGGTCGAGGAGGCCGCCGTGCTGGACGGGGCCAACGAATGGACCCGCTTCGTCCGGGTCTTCCTCCCCGCCGCCAAGGGCGCCCTCGCCGTCGTCTGCATCACCAGTTTCATGGGTGCCTGGGACGACTTCCTGTGGCCCCTGCTGGTCCTGACCAACAGCGACCACTACACGCTCCAGCTCGGGCTGAAGACCCTGGCCGGCGCCACCACCGTCAACGACCAACGGCTGATCGCCGCCGGGGCGATGGCCGCGCTCCTCCCGATGATGCTCCTCTTCTTCGCCCTCCAGCGTTACTTCTTCAAGGGCGTCGGCGAGGGAGCGGTCAAGACCTGAGCCGCCCCCCGCGCCGCCCGCACCGCTCCGTACGTCATACGACCACCCCTGGAGCAGCCGTCATGCATGACGACCGCAGCATCACCGAACACCGCCTCCGCCGCGTCCTCGCGCAGCGGATCAAGCCCGCCGTCCACTCCCGCCCGGTCCCGCTGACCCTCGCGCGCTGGGAGGCGCCCGGCGAGCCCGTCCCGGTCGCGGAGGGCCTGGCCGCGAAGTACGAGCCCTGCGCGATCGGCGACCCGTGGGGCCCGGCCTGGGGCACCACCTGGTTCAAGGTCACCGGCACCGTCCCGGCCGAATGGGCCGGCCGCACCGTCGAGGCCGTCCTCGACCTCGGGTTCGACCGGATGATGCCCGGCTTCCAGTGCGAGGGCCTGGTCCACCGCGCCGACGGCGGCGAGATCAAGGCCCTGAACCCGTACAACGACTGGGTGCGGGTCGCCGACAGCGCCGCGGGCGGCGAGCGCGTCGAGTGGTACGTCGAGGCCGCCTCCAACCCGGTCCTGGTCGACCACTCGGTCACGTACGAGGGCGACCGCCAGACCAGCGGCGACCAGCCCCTCTACCGGCTCGCCCGGATGGACCTCGCCGTGTTCGAGACCGAGGTCTGGGAACTCGTACAGGACCTCGAAGTCCTCCACGACCTGATGACCGAGCTCGCGGGGGACGACGCCCGGCGCCACGAGATCCTGCGCGCCGTCGACGCCGCGCTCGACGCGGTCGACCTGGACGACGTCCCCGGCACGGCGGCCGCCGCCCGCGAGCGGCTCGCCGGGGTGCTAGCCGCCCCCGCCAACGCCTCCGCGCACCGGATCAGCGCGGTCGGCCACGCGCACATCGACTCCGCGTGGCTGTGGCCGCTGCGCGAGACCGTCCGCAAGGTCTCCCGTACGGCGTCCAACATGGTCGCCCTGATGGACGAGCACCCCGAGTTCGTCTTCGCCATGTCGCAGGCGCAGCAGCTCGACTGGATCAAGACGTACCGGCCCGAGCTCTTCGAGCGCGTCAAGAAGAAGGTCGCGGACGGGCAGTTCGTGCCGGTCGGCGGGATGTGGGTGGAGTCCGACACCAACATGGTCGGCGGCGAGGCCATGGCCCGCCAGTTCCTGTACGGCAAGAAGTTCCTGATGGACGAGTTCGGCGTCGAGCCGCGAAACGTCTGGCTGCCCGACTCCTTCGGGTACACGGCCGCGATGCCGCAGATCGTGAAGCTCGCCGGCGCCCGGTGGTTCCTGACGCAGAAGATCTCCTGGTCCCAGGTCAACAAGTTCCCGCACCACACGTTCTGGTGGGAGGGCATCGACGGCACCCGCGTCTTCACCCACTTCCCGCCGGTGGACACCTACAACTCCGACCTCGGCGGGGCCCAGTTGGCGCACGCAGCCCGCAACTACCGGGAGAAGGGGCGGGGTTCGCGCTCGCTGGCCCCCTTCGGCTGGGGCGACGGCGGTGGCGGCCCGACCCGCGAGCAGCTCGCCCGCGCCCGGCGTCAGCGGAACCTCGAAGGCTCCCCGCGCGTCGAGATCGAGCGCCCCGACACGTTCTTCGAGAAGGCCCACGCCGAATACCCCGACGCGCCCGTGTGGGCCGGCGAGCTCTACCTGGAGCTGCACCGCGGTACGTACACCTCCCAGGCCAAGACCAAGCAGGGCAACCGGCGCAGCGAATCGCTGTTGCGCGAGGCCGAGCTGTGGGCGGCCACGGCCGCGCTGCGGGTCCCGGGGTACGGGTATCCGTACGAGGAGCTGGAGCGGATCTGGAAGACGGTGCTGCTGCACCAGTTCCACGACATCCTGCCGGGGTCCTCCATCGCCTGGGTGCACCGCGAGGCCCGCGAGACGTACGCGCGGGTACGGGAGGAGCTGAACGCGATCACCCTCGCCGCGCAGCTCGCCCTTGCGGGGGAGGGGCTGGAGGAACTCGTCTTCAACTGCGCCCCGCACGCTCGGCGCGGCGTCCCGGCCGGCGGCGCGGGCCGGGCGTCGGCCGCCGGACAGCCGGTCACCCTGGAGGAGCGGCACGGCGGCGGGCAGATCCTCGCCAACGGGCGGCTGCTGGTGGAGATCGACGGCCGGGGGCTGATCGTCTCGGCGTACGACCTGGAGGCGGGCCGTGAGGCCGTGGCCCCGGGAGGGGCTGCGAACCTGCTCCAGGTCCACCCCGACTTCCCGAACATGTGGGACGCGTGGGACATCGACGCGTTCTACCGCAACAAGGTCACCGACCTGGTCGGGCTGGACGCGCTGGAGGTCGCGGAACTCGGCCCGGAGGCGGCGACGGTACGGGTGAGCCGCTCCTTCGGGGCCTCCCGGGTGGTCCAGTCGATCACCCTGAGGGCCGGGGCGAAGACGGTGGACATCGTCACGGAGGTGGACTGGCACGAGACGGAGAAGTTCCTCAAGGCGGCGTTCCCGCTGGACGTGAAGGCCGAACGGACCGCCTCCGAGACGCAGTTCGGACACGTGTACCGGGCGACCCACACCAACACCTCGTGGGAGGCGGCCAAGTTCGAGATCTGCGCCCACCGGTGGATCCACGCGGAGGAACCGGGCTGGGGGGTCGCGGTGCTCAACGACTCCACGTACGGGCACGATGTGACGCGGGACGTGCGGCCCGACGGCGGCCAGACCACCACGGTGCGGCTCTCGCTGCTGCGGGCCCCGCGCTACCCGGACCCGGAGACCGACCAGGGCGAGCACACCCTGCGCTTCTCGCTGGCGCCGGGCGCGACGATCGGCGACGCGGTGCGGGAGGGGCACGGGCTCAACCTGCCCGAGCGGGTGCTGACGGGTGCGGGCCCGGTCGCGCCGCTGGTGGCGGTGGACAACGAGGCGGTGGTGGTCGAGGCGGTCAAGCTGGCCGAGGACCGGGGCGGCGACGTGGTCGTCCGCCTCTACGAATCGCGCGGCGGGCGGGCGAAGGCCACGCTGGCGGCGGGCTTCGCGTTCACGGAGGCGGTCGAGAGCGACCTGCTGGAACGCCCGCTGGAGGGCTCGGCGCTGGGTTCCCGCTCCGCGGACGGGACGCTCCCCCTCACCCTGAGGCCGTTCCAGATCGTCACGATCCGCCTGCGCCGAGCGTGACCGGCCGGGGCTCGGCGGGGTCGAGGTCCCCGTAGACGTCGTGGTACCCGAGCAGGACGGCGCGCAAGACCGCGTGCCGCCTGGCCGGGGACCCCGGCGGCGGCCCGCGGCGTCTCGGCCTTTGCCTCCCGCGGCACCGGCCCGGAGGGCTCCGGTACCCGTACGGCCCGGCGCAGCAGTTCCTCGGGGGCGCCGGGCCCCGGCGGATGCCACCCGTCGCAGGGCCCGCGCCGAGGCCGCCGGAGCGGGGGGAACGGGGTGAACTGCGCCACAGCCCCCGGAGGGAGCGGCCCGTGGGACCGGGGAAACGGCGTCCGGCTGACGGGGGCCCGGTTATGCACCTAGTTGCAAAACCCTCGGGGGCTCGCTAGAACAGGTTCATCACCCCCGCGCGAGGAGGCGCCCCCATGAGCACCCAGAACCGGTACCCGCACCTGCTGAGCCCCCTTGACCTCGGGTTCACCACCCTGCCGAACCGGGTGATCATGGGCTCGATGCACACCGGCCTGGAGGAGCACGCGGGCGGGTTCGAGCGCCTCGCCGCCTTCTACGCCGAGCGCGCCCGCGGCGGCGCCGGCCTGATCGTCACCGGCGGCATCGCCCCGAACGACGCCGGCCGCCCCTTCGAGGGCGGCTCCCGCCTCACCACCGAGGACGAGGCCGCCGAGCACCGGGTGATCACCGAGGCCGTGCACGCCGAGGGCGGGAAGATCGCGATGCAGATCCTCCACTTCGGCCGCTACGCCTACCACAAGGACCTGGTCGCCCCCAGCGCCCTCCAGGCCCCCATCAGCCCCTTCGTCCCGAACGAGCTCACCGACGTCGAGGTCGAGCGCACCGTCGAGGACTTCGTCCGCGCCGCCCGCCTCGCCAAGCTGGCCGGCTACGACGGCGTCGAGATCATGGGCTCCGAGGGGTACCTGGTCAACGAGTTCATCGCCGCCGCCACCAACAAGCGCACCGACCGCTGGGGCGGCGCGTACGAGAACCGCGTGCGCTTCCCGCTGGAGATCGTCCGGCGCACCCGCGCGGCCGTCGGCGAGGACTTCATCCTCATCTACCGCCTCTCGATGCTCGACCTGATCCCCGGCGGCTCCACCCTCGACGAGGTCGTCCACCTCGCCAAGGAGATCGAGGCCGCCGGCGCGACGATCATCAACACCGGCATCGGCTGGCACGAGGCCCGCATCCCCACCATCGCCACCTCCGTCCCGCGCGGCGCCTACACCTGGGTCACCAAGCGGCTGATGGGCGCGGTCTCCGTCCCGCTCGTCACCAGCAACCGCATCAACACCCCGGAGATCGCCGAGGAGCTGCTCGCCGACGGCCGCGCCGACCTGGTCTCGCTGGCCCGCCCCTTCCTCGCCGACGCCGACTTCGTCGCGAAGGCCGCCGCCGGCCGTTCCGAGACCATCAACACCTGCATCGGCTGCAACCAGGCCTGCCTCGACCACACCTTCAGCGGCAAGATCACCAGCTGCCTGGTCAACCCGCGCGCCTGCCACGAGACCGAACTCGTGCTCCTGCCCACGCAGTTGAAGAAGCGCGTCGCCGTCGTCGGCGCCGGCCCGGCCGGGCTCGCCTGCGCCGTCTCCGCCGCCGAGCGCGGCCACGCCGTCACCCTCTACGAGGCCTCCGGCCACATCGGCGGCCAGCTCGACATCGCCCGCCGGATCCCCGGCAAGGAGGAGTTCGAGGAGACCATCCGCTACTTCGGCACCCAGCTCGCCGCCCACGCCATCGACGTGCGGCTGAACACCCGCGCCGAGGTGGAGACCCTCCAGGGCTACGACGAGGTCGTCGTCGCCACCGGCGTCACCCCCCGCACCCCCGACATCGAGGGCGTCGACCACGCCAACGTCGTCACCTACCTCGACGTCCTGCGCGACGGAGCCCCCGTCGGCGAGCGCGTGGCCGTCGTCGGCGCCGGCGGCATCGGCTTCGACGTCGCCGAGTTCCTCACCGACAGCGGCGAAGGCGCCTCCCAGGACCCCGAGACGTACTTCCGCCACTGGGGCGTCGACACCGCGTACACCGGCCCCGGCGGCCTCACCGCCCCCGAGCGGCCCGCGCCCCCGCGCCAGGTCCACCTCCTCCAGCGCAAGAGCACCAAGGTCGGCGCCGGCCTCGGCACCACCACCGGCTGGATCCACCGGGCGGAGCTCAAGCACCGCGGGGTCGTCTCCGTCGCCGGCGCCGCGTACGACCGCATCGACGACGAGGGCCTGCACATCACCGTCGACGGCGAGCAGCGCCTCGTCCCCGCCGACACCGTGGTCCTCTGCACCGGCCAGGAGCCGCGCCGCGACCTGTACGAGGCGCTGCGCGCCGCCGGCGTGGCCGCGCACCTGATCGGCGGCGCGGACGTCGCCGCGGAGCTGGACGCCAAGCGCGCGATCCGCCAGGGCACGGAGCTGGCCGCAACGCTCTGACCCGTACGGGGAGTTGTGGCGGCCCGCTCCGGGCCGCCACAATCGTCCGGTGACGCTGACACCGGCAGACGCGGACGAGATCCTCGCCGACAACTTCGCTCCCTGGGTCCTGGCCCTCGGCCTCACCGTCCAGGAGACGGGCGAGCGGCACGCCGTCCTGCGGCTGCCCTGGTCCGACGCGCTGGCCCGGGACGGCGGCGGCCTGTCGGGCCAGGCCCTGATGGCCGCCGCCGACACCGCCACGGTCATCGCGATCTCCGCCGCGCGCGGCGCGTACGGCCCGATGACCACCGTCCAGCAGTCGACCAGCTTCCAGCGCCCGGTGACCGGCGCGGACGTCCTGATCGACGTCCGCATCACCAAGCTCGGCAAGCGGATGGCCTTCGCCGACGTCACCATGACCCCCGAGGGCGCCGGGGAACCGGCCGCCAAGGCCGCCACGGTCTACGCCCTGCTGGGCTGACCCCGCTCCGGCGGCCACCCGGTCACAGGGTCGCCGCGACGCTGACGTCCGTGAGGCGTTCCGCCTCGGACCACAGGCGGGCGTTGGCCGCGCGGTCCAGGGCGCGGCGGGTGACGCGGGCCGGCGCCGTCGGGCCGACCAGGCCGAAGCGGCCGCTCGGGCCGTAGTACCCGCCCGCCACCGCCTCCGGGCTGGTCGCCGCGTACAGCAGCGGTTCGGTGCCCGGGCCCACCTCCTGCTTCGGGAGGAAGTCCAGCGAGCTCAGCACCCCGCCCATCCGGGCGGGCTTGTCGCGGCCGAGGCTGGCGCCGGCCGTCTGGAGGTTGGTCTTCGTGTACCCGGGGTGCGCGGCCGTGCTGCGCAGCGGCCAGCCCCGCTCTTCGGCGAGCTCGGCCAGGTGCAGGGCCATCATCAGGTCGGCCAGCTTCGACTGCGCGTACGACAGCATCGGGCTGTAGCGCCGCCGCTGCCACTGGAGGTCGCCGAAGTCGACCCGGCCGAAGTTGGCGGTACCGCTGCTCATGGTCGCGACGCGCGGCGCGGGCGCGGCCAGCAGCGCCGGGAGCAGCCGTACGGTCAGGGCCAGCGGGCCGAGGAAATTGCTGCCGAACTGGAGCTCGAAGCCGTCGGAGGTGGTCATCCGGGTCGGCGGGGCCATCACACCGGCGTTGTTGACGAGCAGGTCGAGCGGGGTGCCGTCGGCGAGGATCCCGTCGGCGAACGCGGCCACGGAGGCGAGGTCGGCCAGGTCGATCCGGCGTACCTCCAACTGCGCGTGCGGGTGGCGGGCCAGGATCTCGGCGCGGGCCTGCTCGCCCTTGGCGGGCGTACGGACGGCCAGTACGACCCGGGCACCCGCCTCGGCGAGCCGGCGGGCGGCTTCCTTGCCGGTGCCGCTGTTGGAGCCGGTGACGACGGCGAACTTTCCGGACTGGTCGGGGACGGCGTACATGGCGTGTTCCTCCGGGATGGGGTTCGGGGCCGAGGCGGTCGGGACCGAGGCAGTCGGGATCGAGGGGGCCGGGACTGGCGAACCGGTTAATAGACCGGCGGTCTGTTGCCTCTTCCCCGAAGTTAGCAGACCGCCGGTCTGATAACAACAGACCGCAGGTCTGTAAACTGGCGCGGTGACCGTGCCCAAGAAGTTCCAGCGCGCCCGCAGCGAGGAGCAGCGCGCCGCCCGCCGCCAGGCGATCCTCGACACCGCGGCCGACATGCTCGCGGAGATGCCCGTGGCGCAGGTCAGCCTCAACGAGCTCAGCCGCCGCGTGTGCCTGGCCAAGTCGAACGTGCTGCGGTACTTCGAGTCCCGCGAGGACGTCCTGCTGGAGCTCCTCGGCTCCGCCACCCGCGAACTCGTCGCCCATCTGGAGGTCGCGCTGGCCGAGGCCGTCGACCCCGCCCCGCCGGGCGAGCGCGCCGACCGGCTGGCCGGCTGCGTCGCGCGGGCGCTCGCGGACCGCCCCGTGCTCTGCGACCTGGTCAGCGCCCAGGCCGCCGTGCTGGAGCGGAACATCTCCCCGCAGGTCGCCGGCCAGTTCAAGCGGGAGGCCATCGCCAACGCGACCGCCCTCGCCGGCCTGATCGCCGCGAACCTGCCGGAGCTGGGGGAGCGGGACGCCTTCCGCTTCGTCGCCGGGACGGTCATGGTGACCGGCTCCGTATGGGCGCACGCGCAGCCCTCGGCCGCCATGCTCGCCGCCTACGAGGAGGACCCCTCGCTGGCCGTGCTCCGCCTCGATTTCGAGGAGACGCTCCGCGAGACGCTGGAGGTGCTTCTGTCGGGGCTGCTGGCGCGCGCGGAGCGCACGGGTCTGCGATCGTTGGTCGTGGAGAAGCGGAGCGAGGAGTCGTGATGTCCGGAGAGTTCGAGTCGATCGTGGAGATCGACCGTCCCGTCGAGCAGGTTTTCGCCTACCTCGCCGACGGCCGCAACGATCCCGAATTCAGCCCGCGCGTCCAGGAGATCGCCAAGACACCGGACGGCCCCACGGCGGTCGGCACGATCTTTCGCAGCACCGTCAAGGACGCGGGGATGAAGACCGCCCGGGAGTTCCGCATCACCGGATTCGACCCGCCCCGCCTGGTCCGCTGGACCGAGCAGAGCAAGAACATGGTGACGGCGGAGGGCGGCTACGACCTCGAAGCCCTGCCGGGCGGCCGGACCCGCGTGCGCATCTTCAACACCCTCGAAGGGCACGGCTTCGGCAAGCTCCTGGTCGGGCTGGCGCTGTCGGCGGCCCGCAGGGACGCCCCCGACTTCGGCCGCCGCATCAAGGCGGCGGTGGAGGCCTCCGTGCCGGCCTGAGGCGCGGCGGCCCGAAACGGCGGAAGGGCACCGCTCACCACGAGGTGAGCGGTGCCCTTCCTTCCGTCCGTACCTGCTCAGAACCGCCCGGGAACGGTCGGGAGCGGGAGCGGCTTCGGCGAAGCCGACGACTCACGCCGCTCGGCGGGAGCCGGCTGCGTCCGGCACGTCACGTCCTTGGCCGGCAGCTTGCCCGTCGCCAGGTACGCGCTGACCGTCGCGTTCGCGCAGGAGTTGGGGTCCGCGAGGTACACGCCGTGGCCCTCGCCGCCCATCGCCAGCACCATCCGCGAGCCCTTGAGCGAGCGGTGCAGGCCCTGGCCGCTGGCCAGCGGGGTCTGCGAGTCCCACTCGTTCTGCACCGTCAGCACGTTGGCCCGGGTCTTCATGGGCGTGGCCGCCTCGACCGGCCGCTGCCAGAACGCGCACGGCTTGATGTTCGAGGCGAAGTCCCCGTACAGCGGGTACTTGGCCTTGTCCCTGATCGCGTCGCGCCGGTACTGCTCCGGATCGCGCGGCCAGGCGCCGGTGTCCCCGCACACCACGCTCCAGAAGACGGCGGTGCCGTTGTCCGTGGCGGGCTCGGGCGCCTGGAAGGCGCGCTTGACCTCGGAGGTGGCGGTGGCCGGGGTCTTGCCGTCGGCCGCGTCCTTCAGCGACTTGACGAGGGGGGCGGCCTGCGCCGGGTAGAAGAACACCCCGCGTGCGGCCCGGATGTCGTCACCCGTGATCTTCATGTCGTCGAGGACGATCGGGTCCTTGTCGGCCCGGGCCACCAGCGCCCAGAACGTGTCCGACACCGCCTTCGGGCTGTCGCCGAGCTGGAACTCGCCCGACCGCTCGGCGGTCCACTCGGTGAACCGCTTGAACGCCGGCTCGGCCTCGGTCGCCCACACCTGGATCATTCCGCGCCAGATCCGCTGCGGGTCGACCCCGCTGTCGAGGACGAAGCGGTCCGTCCTGTTCGGGAACATCTGCGTGTACACCGCCCCGAGGTACGTCCCGTACGAGTAGCCCAGGTACGAGACCTTCCGCTCGCCCAGCGCGGCGCGGATCGCGTCCATGTCGCGCGCGGTGTTGCGGGTGGTGATGTACGGGAGCACCGCGCCGGCCTTCTCGCGGCACTTGTCGGCGACGGTCCGCGCCCACGCCACGTCGGCCCCGAACGTGGCCTTGTGGTACGGCCGGTCGATGTTCTGCTCGGCGTCCGTCAGCCCGCAGCTGATGGGGCTGCTCTGCCCGACGCCGCGCGGGTCGAAGCCGATGAGGTCGAACTGGTCCCGTACCTCCTTGGGCATCGCCTCGGCCGCCATCAGCGGCAGGTCGAGCCCGCTCCCGCCGGGGCCGCCGGGGTTCATGAGCATGACGCCGTGCCGCTTGGCCGGGTTCTCGCTCTTGATCCGGGATATCGCGAGGTCGAGCTTGCGCCCCTGCGGACGGCTGTAGTCGAGCGGGACCTTGATGGTCGCGCACTCGTACGAGGCCGGAGTGTCGGGGCCGCAACGGTGCCAAGCCGGCTTGTTCGAGCCGTAGTCGGGCGCCGGGGCGGCGGCGGCCTGGGTGGCGGACAGCAGGGGGACGGTGGTGGCGACGAGTCCGGCGGCGGCGAGCAACGGTGCGAATCGCTTCATGCGCACGAAGACCGGGTCCTTTCGGCGGAGGGATGGTCGCAGCCCACCCTGTTGCACGCGCCGCCCGGGCGAATCATCCCGGAGATCTGACCTCGCTCCTCCCCGCGTATGACCTTGAATCCAGACAACTGGCCGACATGCCGACGGTGTTGACTGGTGAACCAAGTGGTCCATTCAGCCAACTGAACCGTTCAGTATTGACAGTGAACCGATGGGTGTAGTTCATTCGGGGCATGGACATCTCCACAGCCGCCGCCCCGGCCGCCACCACGCGCTCCACCGCCCGCGTCGTCAGCCCCTTCCACACCCTCGAAGGCGAGGGCTTCCCGGTCCGCCGCCCCTTCCCTCAGGCCGGACTCCCCTTCGTGGATCCCTTCCTGATGGTCGACCAGGTCGGCCCGCACGTACTCGGCCCCGGCGAGGCCAAGGGCGCGCCGCCGCACCCCCACCGCGGGTTCGAGACGATCCAGTACGTCATCGAGGGCGCGATGGAGGACATCGACTCCGAGGGCCACAAGCGGGTCATGAACCCCGGCGAGGTCCAGTGGCTCACCGCGGGCTCGGGCCTCGTCCACCTCGCCCGTC
Source organism: Streptomyces sp. NBC_01551 (assembly GCF_026339935.1). NCBI lineage: Bacteria > Bacillati > Actinomycetota > Actinomycetes > Kitasatosporales > Streptomycetaceae > Streptomyces > Streptomyces sp. NBC_01551. The sequence continues at coordinate 584,910 of NZ_JAPEPX010000001.1, read as the reverse complement.
CCACCCCCGGGCTGCTCGCGGACGGCGGCCCCCAGCACCTGCTCCAGATCTGGGTGAACCTGCCGGCCCGCCTCAAGGCCACCCCGCCGCGGGTCCAGTACGGCTCGCCCGCCGACATCCCCGCGGTCGACACCGGCGAGGGCGCTGAGCTCACCGTGATCACCGGCTCCACCCACGGGGTGACGGGCCCCTTCGACACCCACACCCCCGTGCTCGTGGTGCACGCCCGCCTGGCGGTCGGCGGCCGCGCCGAGTTCACCGTCCCGGCCGGGCACAACGCCATGCTGTACGTGCTGTCCGGCACCGCCGCCACCCCCGACGCCGCGCTGGCCAACGGCCACCTCGCGGTCCTCGGGCAGGACGGCGACCGGTTCGTCGTGTCCGCCCCGGACGAGGCGGCCGAGGTCCTGGTGCTGGCCGGCGAGCCGATCGGCGAGCCCGTCGCCCGCAGCGGCCCGTTCGTCATGAACACCACCGCCGAGCTGCACCAGGCGCAGCTCGACTACCAGCAGGGCCTGATGGGGCGCATCCTGCTGTGACCCCGGGCGGCCCGTGACGTACCGAACGGTTCAGTTCATATACTGAGAGACCCCTGCGAGACCCCCATCAGCGCAGCAGATCCGAAGGACATCCCCGCATGGACGCCGAGACGATGAACGCCACGGACGAGTACGGCATCCCGATCATCCCGGGACCCTCCGACTCGGCCCAGCGCAAGCGGCAGGCGATCATCGACGCGGCCCTCGCGGAATTCCTCTCCGAGGGCTACTCGGCGGCCTCGATGGACGCCATCACCCACCGCTCCGGGGTCTCGAAGGCGACGATCTACAAGCACTTCGGCAACAAGGAGCGGCTGTTCCTCGCCGTCGTCGGCGGCGTCCTGCCCCAGACGTACGCCGGCCTCCAGTGCTGCAGCTCCACCATCGCCCAGGCCCCGGACCTGCGGACGGCGCTGATCAACTTCACCACCGACTGGACCCGGCTGGTGCTGCGCCCCGACATCATGTCGCTGCGCCGCCTGGTCATCGGCGAGATCGACCGCTTCCCGCAGCTCGGCCAGCTCTGGTACCGGGTCACGTACGACATGAACAACGGCCCGCTGACCGAGGCATTCACCGAGCTCGACGAGCGCGGGACGCTGGACGTCCCCGATCCCGCGCTGGCCGTGCAGCAGCTCGTCGCGGCGACCCTCGGCGTACTCCAGCTGGTGCACACCTTCTCGACGGACGCGGAGATCGACGAGGCGGAGCTCTCCCGGGTCGTCACCTCCGGCGTGGACCTCTTCCTGGCGCGCTACCTCAGGTGACCGCCGAGGCCGGCAGCTCCGGGGCGACCGGCGGGGCGTCGGCGGCCGTGGGCAGGGTGAGCACCATGGTGAGCCCGCCGCCGGGGGTGTCCTCGGCGGTCAGGGTGCCGCCGACGGCCTCCGTGAAGCCGCGGGCCACCGCGAGCCCGAGGCCGACGCCGGCACCCCGCGGGGCGTCCCCGTACCGCTGGAACGGCGCGAAGATCCGGTCCTTCGCCTCGTCTGGGACGCCGGGCCCGCGGTCGACGACCCGCAGCTCCACCCGGCCCGGCAGACAACTGGCGGAGACGAGGACGGGCTGCCCGTCCGGGCTGTACTTGACGGCGTTCTCCACGACGTTCGCCACGACCCGCTCCAGCAGCCCCCGGTCGACGGCGACCATCGGCAGGGTTTCGGGGATGTCCAGCTCGACGCTGCCGTCGGGTACGCCGCCCAGGGCCATCGGGACGACCTCGTCCAGGTCGGTCTCGCGGATCAGCGGGACGACGGCCCCGGTGTTCAGGCGGGACATGTCCAGGAGGTTCCCGATCAGCGCGGCGAGCCGGTCGGCGCCTTCCTCGATGCCCTCCAGCAGCTCGGCCCGGTCGGCCTCGGACCATTCGACGTCGTCGGAACGCAGCGAGGTGACCGACGCCTTGATGCCCGCGAGCGGGGTGCGCAGGTCGTGGCTGACGGCCGCCAGCAGGGCGGTACGGATCTTGTTGCCCTCCGCGAGTTCCCGGGCCCTGCCCGCCTCGTCGACCAGGCGCTGACGGTCGAGGACGACGGCCGCCTGCGCGGCGAAGGCGCCCAGCACCCGCCGGTCCTCGGCGGGCAGCACCCGCCCCGACAGGGCGAGGGCCATGTTGTCCCCTATCGGCATGTCCACATCGGCGTCCTCGGGGCGGGCGACCGGACGCGCGCCGACGGCGCCGGCCGTGGTCCACGGCTCCACCTCGCCGGCCCGCTCCAGCAGGGCCACGGACTGCATCGAGAACGTCTCGCGCAGCCGCTCCAGCAGGGCGTCCAGGGAATCCTCGCCGCGCAGGATGCTGCCCGCGAGGAAGGAGAGGATCTCGGACTCGGCCCGCAGCCGGGCGGCCTGGTGGGTGCGGCGGGCGGCCAGGTCCACCACGGAGGCCACCGACACGGCAACCCCGACGAAGATCGAGATGGCGACGATGTTGCGCGGGTCGGAGACCGTGAGCCGGTAGAGCGGCGGTGTGAAGAAGTAGTTCAGCAGCAGGGAGCCGAACGCGGCCGACGCGAGGGCCGGCAGCAGCCCGCCGAGCAGCGCTGCCGCGACCGTGAAGGTGAGGAACAGCAGCATGTCGTTCGCGAGTCCGAGCCCGGGGACGACCTGGTGGAGCAGCAGGGTGAGCAGGGCGGGGCCGACGACACCGGTCAGCCACCCCCAGGCGAGGCGCGAGCGGCCCAGCCGGGCGCCGCGGGCCACCGGCAGACGGCCGCGGCCCCGGGCGGCGGCGTCGTGGGTGACCATGTGGACGTCGAGGTCGGGCCCGGACTCGACGGCCACCGTGGCGCTCACCCCCGGGCCGAACACGTACTGCCAGGGCCGTCGGCGGCTGACGCCGAGGACGATCTGGGTCGCGTTCACCCCCCGGGCGAACTCCAGCAGGGAGTACGCCACGTCATCGCCTATGACGTGGTGGAAGGTGCCGCCGAGGTCCTCGACCAGGGTGCGCTGGACGCCGAGTTCCTTGGGGGACGCGGAGGAGAGGCCGTCGCTGGCCGCGATGTACACGGCCAGCACCTCGCCGCCCGCGCCCTTCTCGGCGAGCCGGGCGGCGCGGCGGATCAGGGTACGGCCCTCGGGGCCGCCGGTGAGGCCGACGACGATCCGCTCGCGGGCCTGCCAGGTGGAGCGGATGTCGTGCTCGCCGCGGTACTCCTGGAGGTACTCGTCCACCCGGTCGGCGACCCACAGCAGCGCGAGTTCGCGCAGCGCCGTCAGGTTGCCGGGGCGGAAGTAGTTGGAGAGCGCGGCGTCGACCTTGTCGGGCTTGTAGATGTTGCCGTGCGCCATCCGGCGGCGCAGGGCCTGCGGCGACATGTCGACGAGCTCGATCTGGTCCGCGCGCCGCACCACCTCGTCCGGCACCGTCTCGCGCTGGCGCACCCCGGTGATGGTCTCCACGACGTCGCCGAGGGACTCCAGGTGCTGGATGTTGACGGTGGTGACGACGTCGATCCCGGCCTGGAGGAGCTCCTCCACGTCCTGCCAGCGCTTGGCGTTGCGCGCGCCCGGGATGTTCGTGTGCGCGAGCTCGTCCACGAGGGCGACCGCGGGCCGGCGCGCCAGCAGGGCGTCCACGTCCATCTCCGTGAAGGTGCTGTCCCGGTACGGGATTTCCCTTCGCGGGGTCACTTCCAGGCCGTGCAGCATGACCTCGGTGCGCGGCCGGTGGTGGTGTTCGACGAAGCCGACGACGCAGTCGGTGCCTCGCTCGATCCTGCGGTGGGCCTCGGAGAGCATCGCGTACGTCTTGCCGACGCCCGGGGCCGAGCCGAGGTAGATCCGGAGCTTTCCGCGTCTCATGTGATGCCGGGTTCTCGTTCTACTCGATTTCCAGTGTCCGTCAGGGTTCGAAGCGGTAGCCCATGCCCGGCTCGGTGATCAGGTACCGGGGATGGGAGGGATCCGCCTCCAGCTTGCGCCGCAGCTGGGCCATGTAGACCCGGAGGTAGTTGGTGTGCTCCGCGTACGTCGGCCCCCAGACCTCCAGCAGCAGCTTGCGCTGGGAGACGAGGTGCCCGGGATGGGCGATCAGCAGTTCCAGCAGGTGCCACTCGGTCGGGGTCAGGCGCACGGTGCGGTCGGCGCGCACCACCTTCTTCGCCGCCAGGTCCACGGTGAAGTCGTCCGTCGTGACCAGGGCCGGCCCGGCGGACCCGGCGGGATCCTCCTGCCGGCGGGTGGCCGCCCGCAGCCGGGCCAGCAGCTCGTCCATGCTGAACGGTTTCGTCACGTAGTCGTCGGCGCCGGCGTCCAGGGCCCGGATCTTCTCCTCGGACGTGTGGCGGGCGGAGACCACCAGGATGGGCACCCGGCTCCAGCCGCGGACCCCCCTGATCACCTCCACGCCGTCCATGTCCGGCAGTCCGAGGTCCAGCAGGATGACGTCCGGCTTGCGGGCGGCCGCGAGCCGGAGCGCGGCGGTGCCGTCGGTGGCCTCTTCCACTTCGAACTTCCGCGCCTGGAGGTTGATCTTCAGCGCGCGTACGAGCTGGGGGTCGTCCTCCACCACGAGCACCCGGGTCATGGGGTGTGCAGCCTTTCCTTCGTTGCGGGCGGATAAGGAACCGGTGGGGCGCGCAGGGCCCGCGCCCCACCGGCTGCTCGTCCGTGGGAAGCGGACCATCAGCTCTTGGTCAGTTCCCTGAGGGCGGAGTTGAGCTCCAGGACGTTGACGCGGGGCTCGCCCATGAACCCGAGGGTGCGGCCCGTGGTGTTGTCCTTGACGAGCTTCTCGACCCGCTTGACGTCGAGGTCGTTCTGTTCGGCCACGCGGTGCACCTGGAGGTCGGCGTAGGCCGGGGAGATGTTGGGGTCGAGGCCGGAGCCGGAGGAGGTGACGGCGTCGGCCGGCACGTCCTGGGGCTTGACCGTGTAGGACTTCGTGGTGTTGTCCGCGATCACGGCTGCCTTGGCGTCCTCGACCAGCTTGACCAGGTCCGGGTTGTCGGCGGCCTTGTTGGTGGCGCCGGAGAGGATCAGGGAGTACCGGGTGTTGACGCTGTTGGATCCGAGGCCGTTGGAGGGGCGCGGCTGGAACCACTTCGGGTCCGGCTTGGCGGCTTCCTCCGGGTCGTCCGGGTTGGCCTTGGGCAGGTTGTAGGTCTGCCCGATCAGGGACGAGCCGATGACCTGGCCGCTCTTGTCCTTGATCTCGGAGCCGTTGGCGTTGTCGTTGAACAGGGCCTGGGCGATGCCGGTCACGGCCAGCGGGTAGAGGACGCCGCAGACGACCGTCAGGACGAGGAGGGCACGCAGGCCGGCGCCGAGGAGGCGGGCGGTGTTGCCGACAGAAGTGTTCATGGCAGGTCAGCCGATTCCGGGAATGAGGGTGATGAGCATGTCGATGAGCTTGATGCCGATGAACGGGGCGATGAGGCCGCCGAGTCCGTAGATGCCCAGGTTGCGGCGGAGCATCTTGTCGGCGCTGGTCGGCTTGTACTGGACGCCCTTCAGGGCGAGCGGCACGAGCGCGATGATGATCAGCGCGTTGAAGACGACCGCGGAGAGGATCGCGGAGTTCGGCGAGTGCAGGCCCATGATGTTGAGCTTGTCGAGGCCCGGGTAGACCACGGCGAACATGGCCGGGATGATCGCGAAGTACTTCGCGACGTCGTTGGCGATCGAGAAGGTGGTCAGGGCCCCCCGGGTGATGAGGAGTTGCTTGCCGATCTCGACGATCTCGATGAGCTTGGTGGGGTTGGAGTCCAGGTCCACCATGTTCCCGGCCTCCTTGGCGGCCGAGGTGCCCGTGTTCATCGCCACGCCCACGTCCGCCTGCGCGAGGGCCGGGGCGTCGTTGGTGCCGTCACCCGTCATCGCGACGAGCTTGCCGCCCGCCTGCTCCCGCTTGATGAGGGCCATCTTGTCCTCGGGAGTGGCCTCGGCCAGGAAGTCGTCGACACCGGCTTCCCGCGCGATGGCCTTCGCGGTGAGCGGGTTGTCACCCGTGATCATGATCGTCTTGATGCCCATGCGGCGCAGTTCGTCGAACCGCTCGCGCATGCCGTCCTTGACGACGTCCTTGAGGTGGATGACGCCCAGGATCCGGGCGCCCTTCTCGTCCTGGACCGCCACCAGGAGCGGGGTGCCGCCGGCCTCGGAGATCCGGTTGGCGAGGAGGTCGGCGTCCTCGCCGACGCGGCCGCCCTGTTCCTTGACCCAGGTGATGACCGAACCGGCCGCGCCCTTGCGGGTCTTCTTCCCGTCCACGTCCACGCCCGACATCCGCGTCTGGGCGGTGAACGCGACCCAGGTGGCCTGCGTCAGTTCGCCCTGGTGGCGTTCGCGCAGCCCGTACTTCTCCTTCGCCAGGACGACGATCGAACGGCCCTCGGGGGTCTCGTCCGCCAGCGACGACAGCTGCGCGGCGTCGGCCAGTTCGGCCTCCGTGGTGCCCTTGACCGGCACGAACTCGGCCGCCTGCCGGTTGCCCAGGGTGATGGTGCCGGTCTTGTCCAGCAGGAGCGTCGACACGTCGCCCGCGGCCTCCACCGCGCGCCCCGACATGGCCAGGACGTTGCGCTGGACCAGGCGGTCCATGCCGGCGATGCCGATCGCGGAGAGCAGTGCGCCGATGGTGGTCGGGATCAGGCAGACCAGGAGCGCGGTGAGCACGATCATCGACTGCTGGGCGTCCGCGTAGATCGCGAACGGCTGGAGCGTGACGACGGCCAGCAGGAAGACGATCGTGAGGGACGCGAGCAGGATGTTCAGCGCGATCTCGTTGGGCGTCTTCTGCCGGGCCGCGCCCTCGACCAGGTTGATCATGCGGTCGATGAAGGTCTCGCCGGGCTTCGTCGTGATCTTGATGACGACGCGGTCGGAGAGGACCTTCGTACCGCCGGTGACGGCGCTGCGGTCGCCACCGGACTCCCGGATGACGGGCGCGGACTCGCCGGTGATGGCGGACTCGTCCACGGAGGCGACACCTTCGACGACGTCACCGTCACCGGGGATGACGTCCCCGGCCTCACAGACGACCAGGTCGCCGATCCGCAGGTCCGTGCCCGGGACCCGCTCCTCGGTCCGGCCGTCCTCGGACAGCCGGCGGGCGACCGTGTCGGTCTTGGCCTTGCGCAGCGTGTCAGCCTGCGCCTTGCCGCGGCCTTCCGCCACGGCCTCCGCGAGGTTGGCGAAGATCGTGGTCAGCCACAGCCAGGCGGTGATCGCCCAGCCGAACCAGTCCGTCGGGTCCTTGATCGCCAAGGCGGTGGTGACCACCGAGCCGACGAGGACCACGAACATGACCGGCGACTTGACCATGACGCGCGGGTCGAGCTTCCTCACCGCGTCGGGGAAGGACTTGATCAGGGCCTTGGGGTCGAACAGGCCGCCGCCGACGCGCCCCGCCGGGGGTTTGTGTCCGGTGGGAAGGTCTTCGTGCGGAGCACGGGTGGGGGTGATGGTGCTCATGAGGCGAGCCCTTCGGCAAGCGGGCCCAGCGCGAGGGCGGGGAAGTAGGTCAGACCGGTGATGATGACGATCGTGCCGACGAGCAGGCCCGCGTAGAGCGGCTTGTCGGTGCGAAGCGTGCCCGCCGTGGCCGGTACGGGCTGCTGCTCGGCGAGCGAGCCGGCCAAGGCCAGGACGAACACGATCGGCAGGAAGCGGCCCAGCAGCATCGCGATGCCGATGGTCGAGTTGAACCACTGCGTGTCGGCGTTCAGGCCCGCGAACGCGGAGCCGTTGTTGTTGGCGCCCGAGGTGTAGGCGTAGAGGATCTCGGAGAATCCGTGCGCGCCGGGGTTGGCCATCGAGTTGCCCGGGGTGGGCAGCGCCATCGCGGCGGCGGTGAAGCAGAGCACCAGCGCCGGGGTGATGAGGATGTAGCAGGCGGCCAGCTTGATCTGGCGGGTGCCGATCTTCTTGCCCAGGTACTCGGGCGTGCGGCCGACCATCAGGCCGGCGATGAACACCGCGATGATCGCCATGATCAGCATGCCGTAGAGGCCGGAACCGACACCGCCGGGCGCGATCTCGCCGAGCTGCATGCCCAGCATGGTGATGCCGCCGCCGAAGCCGGTGTAGGAGGAGTGGAAGGAGTTGACCGCGCCCGTCGAGGTCAGGGTGGTGGCCACGGCGAAGATCGACGAGGCGCCGATGCCGAAGCGGGTCTCCTTGCCCTCCATCGCCCCGCCCGCCGCCTGGAGCGCCGGGCCGTGGTGGGCGAACTCGGTCCACATCATCAGCGCCGTGAAACCGACCCAGATGACGCCCATGGTGGCGAGGATCGCGTAACCCTGGCGCAGGTTGCCGACCATCCGGCCGAAGGTCCGCGTCAGGGCGAACGGGATGACCAGGATCAGGAAGACCTCGAACAGGTTGGAGAACGGGGTCGGATTCTCGAACGGGTGGGCCGAGTTGGCGTTGAAGTAACCGCCGCCGTTGGTGCCCAGCTCCTTGATGACCTCCTGCGAGGCCACCGCGCCGCCGTTCCACTGCTGCGTGCCGCCCATGAACTGGCCGACCTCGTGGATCCCGGCGAAGTTCTGGATCACGCCGCACGCGACGAGGATCAGCGCGCCGATCACCGAGAGGGGCAGCAGGATGCGGACGGTGCCGCGCACCAGGTCCGCCCAGAAGTTGCCGAGCTCACCGGTACGGGAGCGGGCGAAGCCGCGTACGAGCGCCACGGCCACGGCCATGCCGACCGCCGCCGAGACGAAGTTCTGGACCGCGAGGCCGCCGGTCTGCACGACGTGGCCCATGGCCTGCTCGCCGTAGTACGACTGCCAGTTGGTGTTCGCCACGAACGACGCGGCGGTGTTGAACGCCTGGTCCGGGTCGATCGACACGAAGCCGAGCGAGCCGGGCAGGACGCCCTGCAGGCGCTGCAGGACGTAGAGGAAGAGGACACTCACGGCGGAAAACGCCAGGACGCCGCGCAGGTACGCGGGCCAGCGCATCTCGGCCGACGGGTTGGCGCCGATGGCCTTGTATATCCACTTCTCCGGCGTGTAGTGCTTCTCGGAGGAGTAGACCCGGGCCATGTGGTCGCCGAGCGGACGGTATGCCAGTGCGAGCGCGCCGATCAGCGCGAGCAGCTGGAGCACACCAGCGGTTGCGGGGCTCATGTCAGTGCTCAGAACCTCTCCGGGTACACAAGGGCGAGGATGAGGTAACCCAGCAGGGAGACGGCCACGAGCAGGCCGACGATGTTCTCGGCGGTCACAGCTTGGTCACCCCCTTGGCGATGAGAGCCACCAGCGCGAAGACCGCGACCGTGGTGACGACGAAGGCCAGATCGGCCATCGTGAGCTCCTGGATGAAGTGGTGAATGGAATCGGCCGGAGTGGCCGAGTACGAGCAAACCGCGAGCTCAGCGGTGCGTTAAGACTCCTTGACGGGCTCCATACGGGGGCGCCGGAACTCTTGACGCTCCCCTGACGCGGACCCCGCCGCGGCGCCGCCGCGCCCCCCGTGCGGAGCGCGTGAGGCGCCGCCGATCCCCCCGTATGGACCGCCGATCCCCCCGTATGGAGGGCGTGAAGAGTGCGGCAGCGGGCGTATGGATGCCGCCAAGAGTGCTGGGCAGGGCGCCTTCCGGCCTCGACGCTGTTCCTCGACTTTGCCCAATCGGAGGAACCACGTCATGGCCATACACGCAGGCACACCGGACACGGCGCTCAAGGCGGCGGGCACGGAGGAACCCCCTGATATCGGGGCCGACGCCCGTCACAGGCTGACCGCCCTCCAGGGGCTCTGCGCGCTCTCCCTCGACGCGATGGCCTCCGTCGCGTACGGGCCCGAGTCGATCGTGCTGGTGCTCGCGGCCGCCGGGGCGTACGGGCTGGGGTTCACGCTGCCCGTCACGCTCGCGATCGCCGCGCTCCTGGCCGTGCTGGTGGCCTCGTACCGGCAGGTCATCGCCGCGTTCCCGGACGGCGGCGGCTCGTACGCCGTGGCCAAGCGGCACCTGGGGCGGCGGACCGGCCTGGTCGCCGCGGCCTCGCTGATCCTCGACTACGTGCTGAACGTCGCCGTGTCGGTCACGGCCGGCGTGGCCGCCCTGACCTCCGCCTTCCCGCAGCTGTACGGGGAGCGGGTGTGGATCTGCCTCGGCGTCCTCCTCCTGGTCACCGCCGTCAACCTGCGCGGCGTCGTCGACTCGGCGAGGCTGTTCCTGCTGCCGACGGCCCTGTTCGTCGGCTCGATCCTCGCCATGATCACCGTCGGCCTGTTCCGGGACGGCCCGGTCAGCACCACCTCCGCCGCGGGGCACGCCTCCGCACTCGGCGAGGGCGCCACCACCGTCGGCGCGCTGCTGCTCCTGAAGGCCTTCGCGGCCGGCTGCTCGGCGCTGACCGGCGTCGAGGCCGTCGCCAACGCCGTGCCGTCCTTCCGTGCCCCGGCCGCCCGCCGCGCCCAACGCACCGAGGTCGCGCTCGGCGCCCTGCTGGGCGTGATGCTGATCGGCCTTTCCGTCCTGATCGGCCGCTTCCACCTCCAGCCGGTCGAGGGCGTCACCGTCCTCGCCCAGCTCGCCGACGCCTCCTTCGGGCACAACGCGGCCTTCTACGTCGTCCAGTTCGCCACCATGGTTCTCCTCGCCCTCGCCGCCAACACCTCCTTCGGGGGCCTGCCGGTCCTGATGAGCCTGCTGGCCCGCGACAACCACCTGCCGCACCTGTTCGCCCTCAAGGCCGACCGCCAGGTGCACCGGCACGGCGTCCTCGCGCTCGCCGCCGTCTCCGCGCTCCTGCTGGTCTTCTCCGGCGGCGACACCAACACCCTCGTCCCGCTCTTCGCGATCGGCGTGTTCGTCGGCTTCACCGTCTGCCAGGTCGGGATGGTCCGGCACTGGTACGGGGAGCGCCCCGCGCGCTGGCAGGCCAACGCCGCCCTCAACGGGTTCGGCGCGCTCCTGACCGGGGTGGCGGCCGTCGTCGTCACCGCCACCAAGTTCACCGAGGGCGCCTGGCTGATCGTGCTGGCCCTGCCGCTGCTGGTCCTCGGCTTCGAGAAGATCCAGCGCACCTACGCACGCATCGGCGAGCGCCTGGAACTCGGCCGGATCCCGCAGCCCCCGACCCGGGCCCGCTCGCTGGTCGTCGTCCCCGTCTCCGGACTGTCGAGGCTGACCTGCCAGGCCTTGACCGCCGCCCGCTCGCTGGGCGACGAGGTCCTCGCCGTCACCGTCACCCACCCCGCGACCGAGGACCGCAAGAACGCCGAAGCACTGCGCCGCGACTGGGAGCTCTGGAACCCCGGCGTCGCACTCGTCGAGCTCACCTCACCGACCCGCGCCCTGGGCCGCCCGGTCTCCGGCTACGTCCGCGAACTCACCGCCACCCACCCGGACTCCCAGGTCACCGTCCTGATCCCGGAGACCGAGCCCGCGCACCTGTGGCAGCGCCTCCTGCAGAACCAGCGCGGATCCGTCGTCGCCCACGCCGTACGCCGCGACACCGACGCGGTGATCTGCCGACTGCGGTTCCGCATCACCGACGACGCGCGCTGACGGCACGACCCACCACCCCGACCGGACCCCCTCTCCCAGAAGGCCACTCGATGCCCTCCGCTGCCGCCCAGCACACCCCGCCGGGTCTCGGGACCCCGTCGCCGGCCCCCGTGAACCGGCCGTCCCGCAAGCGCCCCGGACCGGCGAGCGTGCTGGAGCCGGCACGCCTGGCGGCCTCGGCCCGCGAGGCGGTGCGCAAGCTCCGGCCGCGCGAACTGGTGCGCAAGCCGGTGCTGTTCGTCGTCGCCGTCGGATCCGCCTGGACCACGCTCTCCGGGCTCCTGCACCCGTCGGTGTTCACCTGGGTGATCAGCGGATGGCTGTGGCTGACCGTGCTCTTCGCGAACCTCGCCGAGGCGGTCGCGGAGGGCCGCGGCCGCGCGCAGGCGGAGTCGCTGCGCAAGGCCCGTACCGACACGGTCGCGCTGCGGCTGAAGCACTGGACGTACGGGACCGACCTGCGCCGCGCCGAGACGGAGACCGTCACCGCGGCCGAACTCCAGCCCTTCGACTTCGTCCTCGTCGAGGCGGGCGGGATGATCCCGGCGGACGGCGACGTCGTGGACGGCGCCGCCATGATCGACGAATCCGCCGTCACGGGCGAATCGGCGCCCGTGCTGCGCGAGTCGGGCGGCGACCGCTGTGGTGTCACCGGCGGCACGACCGTCCTGTCCGACTCGGTCGTCGTCCGGGTCACCTCCCGCCCCGGCCACGGCTTCCTGGACCGCATGATCTCCCTGGTCGAGGGGGCGGCCCGGCAGAAGACCCCCAACGAGATCGCCCTCAACATCCTGCTGGCCGCCATGACGGTGATCTTCGTACTCGTCGTGGTCACCCTCCAGCCGATGGCCGCCCACGCCCGCGCCGCCCAGTCCACGGCCGTGCTCGTGGCGCTGCTCGTCACCCTCATCCCCACCACCATCGGCGCACTGCTCTCCGCGATCGGCATCGCCGGCATGGACCGCCTCGTGCAGCGCAACGTCCTGGCGATGAGCGGCCGGGCCGTGGAGGCCGCCGGGGACGTGAACACCCTGCTCCTCGACAAGACCGGCACCATCACCACCGGCAACCGGGAAGCCGAGCGGTTCTTCCCGCTCCCGGGCGTCGAGCACGCCGCACTGGCCGACGCCGCGCAGCTCTCCTCGCTCGCCGACGACACCCCCGAGGGCCGCTCCGTCGTCGCCCTCGCCGAGCGGTACGGACTGACGGCCCCGGCGGAGCACGAGCTGAGCCATCCGCGCTTCGTGGAGTTCAGCGCCCGGACCCGGATGAGCGGGCTCAACCTGAGCTGGGACAACGGGACCGGCTGCGCCATTCGCAAGGGCGCCGTCCCCCAGATCACCGACTGGGTGACGATGCGCGGCGGCAGCGTGCCGCCCGAGGCCGCCGAGTGGGCCGCGCGGGTGTCGCGGTCGGGCGGCACGCCCCTGCTGGTCGCCGTCCACGACTGGGAGGGCCCGCGCGTCCTCGGGATCATCCACCTCAAGGACGTCGTCAAGGACGGGATCGCCGAGCGGTTCGCGGAACTGCGCCGCATGGGCATCCGTACGGTCATGGTCACCGGGGACAACCCGCTGACCGCGGCCGCGATCGCGCGGGAGGCCGGTGTCGACGAGTACCTCGCCGAGGCCACCCCGGAGGACAAGCTCGCCCTGATCAAGCGGGAGCAGGCGGGCGGCAGGCTCGTCGCGATGACGGGTGACGGAACGAACGACGCCCCGGCCCTCGCGCAGGCGGACGTGGGCGTGGCGATGAACACGGGCACCTCGGCCGCCAAGGAGGCCGGGAACATGGTGGACCTGGACTCCAATCCCGCCAAGCTCCTCGACATCGTCGAGATCGGCAAGCAACTCCTCATCACCCGGGGGGCCCTGACCACCTTCTCGATCACCAATGACGTCGCGAAGTACTTCGCGATCATTCCGGCCATGTTCGCGTCGGCCTTTCCGGGGCTCGGCGCGCTCAACGTCATGGGACTGCACAGCCCCACCTCGGCCATCGCCTCGGCGATCATCTTCAACGCCCTGATCATCGTGGCGCTGATCCCGCTCTCGCTGCGCGGGGTCCGCTACACCCCGGCCTCCGCGCACGACCTGCTGCGCCGCAACCTCGCCGTCTACGGCCTCGGCGGCCTCGTCCTGCCCTTCGTCGGCATCAAGGTCATCGACCTCGTGGTCTCCACCATCCCCGGCCTGGGGTGATGCCCCGCGGCGGCCGCCCGCTACGCCGGGGGAGCGGTTCGCGTTAAAGACACGTCAGGATTCGCTCAGATCCGTGCGCGGACGATCAGAATTCGTACGCTGGCTCGGCCGTCGCGTCGATGGCCGAAACCATGCCGTACGACAGGAGCACCCCACGATGGCCACCCCTGCCCGCACCTCGCGCCTGCGGGCGTGGCTGCTGGAAGGCTTGACCGCCCAGACGAGTTCGCCCGCCGCCAAGGAGGCGGCGGCCCAGCCCCACGGCAGGCCGTGGTGGCGCGTCATGTGCCTGACCGGTCTGGACTACTTCTCCACCCTCGGCTACCAGCCCGGCATCGCCTTCCTGGCGGCCGGTCTGCTGTCGCCGCTGGCGACCATCGTGCTCGTGCTGCTGACCCTGTTCGGTGCGCTGCCCGTCTACCGGCGGGTGGCCGAGGAGAGCCCGCACGGCGAGGGTTCCATCGCCATGCTGGAGCGGCTGCTGACCTTCTGGAAGGGGAAGCTGTTCGTCCTGACCCTGCTCGGGTTCGCGGCCACCGACTTCCTGATCACCATCACCCTGTCGGCCGCGGACGCGACCGCCCACCTGGTGGAGAACCCGCACCTGACCTCCACCCTGCACGGGCACGAGGTGCTGATCACCCTGATCATGATCGCGCTGCTCGGCGCGGTGTTCCTCAAGGGGTTCAGCGAGGCCATCGGCGTCGCGGTGGTCCTGGTGGCCACCTATCTCGGCCTGAACGTCGTCGTGGTGGCGGTGGGGCTGTGGAACGTGTTCGCCGAACCGCAGGTCATCACCGACTGGACGACCGCGCTGACCGCCGAGCACGGCAACGTCTTCATGATGATCGCCATCGCCCTCGTCGTGTTCCCGAAGCTCGCGCTCGGCCTCTCCGGCTTCGAGACCGGCGTGGCGGTCATGCCGCACGTCCACGGCGACCCCGCGGACACCGAGGAGAGGCCCGCCGGCCGGATCCGCGGTGCGAAGAAGCTGCTGACCACGGCCGCAGTGATCATGAGCGTCTTCCTGATCTGCTCCAGCCTGATCACCACCCTGCTGATCCCGGCCGCCCAGTTCGAGCCGGGCGGCGAGGCCAACGGCCGCGCCCTCGCCTACCTGGCACACGAGTACCTGGGCTCTGCCTTCGGCACGGTCTACGACATCTCGACGATCCTGATCCTGTGGTTCGCCGGCGCCTCCGCGATGGCGGGCCTGCTGAACCTGATGCCGCGCTACCTGCCCCGCTACGGCATGGCCCCGCAGTGGGCCCGTGCCCTGCGCCCGATGGTCATCGTGTTCACGCTGATCGCCTTCCTGGTGACCTGGATCTTCAACGCCGACGTCGACGCCCAGGGCGGCGCCTACGCCACCGGTGTCCTCGTCCTGATCACCTCGGCGGCCGTCGCCGTGACCATCGCCGCCCGCCGGGCCGGCGAGCGCGGCTGGACGATCGGCTTCGGCGTCATCTCGGCCGTCTTCATCTACACCACCGCCGTCAACGTCGTGGAGCGGCCGGACGGCGTGAAGATCGGCGCCTGCTTCATCGGCGGCATCATGGCGCTGTCCCTCCTGTCCCGGCTCGCCCGGGTCTTCGAGCTGCGCGTCACGCACGTGGAGTTCGACGACATGGCGCAGCGGTTCATCCGTGACACCGCCAACCGCACCATCCGGCTCATCGCCAACGAGCCCGACAGCCGGGACCTCGACGAGTACAGGCAGAAGAAGGCGCAAATCCGCGCGGACAACGACATTCCGGCCGAGGACGACGTGATGTTCGTCGAGGTCACCGTCCTGGACGCGTCGGAGTTCGAATCCGGCATGCGGGTGCGCGGTGAGGTCCTGCACGACCGCTACCGCGTCCTGACCCTGGAGAGCTCCAGCATCCCCAACGCGCTCGCCGCCCTCCTCCTCCACGTCCGGGACGAGACCGGGCAACGCCCCCACATCTACTTCGAATGGACCGAGGGCAACCCGATGGCCAACTTCCTCCGCTTCTTCCTCTTCGGACAGGGCGAAGTCGCCCCCGTCACCCGCGAGGTCATCCGCGAGGCGGAACCCGACCGCAACCGCCGCCCCCACGTCCACGCGGGCTGAGGCGGGGGAGCACCGCCCGGCGGGCGGCGGGGGCCGGACATGGCCGGATCTCGCCGTGTACATGATCATCGGCTCGTACGGTTGACCGCATGACCGACACCACCGGGGCCGCCGGGGCCCCCACCTTCGTCCTCGTCCACGGAGCCGGCAGCAACGCGTACGGCTGGTCCCCCCTGCTCGCCGAACTCGCCCTGCGCGGACAGCGCGCCGTCGCGGTCGACCTGCCCGGCCACGGCCCCGGCGCGTACCTCCCCGCCTCCTACCAGACACCGCAGGACCCGGAGCGGCTGCGTACGGAGCCCTCCCCGCTGGGCAAGGTGACGCTGGCCGACTTCGCCGAGCACGTCACCGCCGTCGTCCGCCGGGCCCACCGGCTGGGCCCCGTGGTCCTCGTCGGCCAGAGCATGGGCGGCGTGACCCTCAACGCCGTCGCCAACCAGGTGCCCGAGCTGCTCGCGCACCTGGTCTACGTCTCGGCCTTCTGCCCCGCCCGGCGGAAGTCCGCCATGGAGCTGATGGCGGCGCCGGAGGCCGCCGCGAGCATGATCTTCCGGCTTCCCGTCGTCCAGACCGCCCCGGAACTGGGCGTCAACCGGATCAACTGGCGCTCCAACGACCCGGCGCTGCTGGACGCCGCGCGCGAGGCCCTCGCCGCCGACTACCCCGAGCACGAGATCCGGGCCCTGCTCAACATCCTCGAACCCGACGAGGCGGCCTCGATCTCGCCCGCCGACTCCCGGGGCCTGCCCGAGACGTGGGGCCGGATCCCGCGCACCTTCGTGCGGCTCACCGAGGACCGCACGATCCCGCCGGAACTCCAGGACCTCATGATCAAGGAGGCCGACGAGGTCACGCCGCACAACCGGTTCCGCGTCCGTTCCCTCGCGGCCCCCCACATCGGCCCCCGTGACCCGGGCGTCCTCGCCGACGAACTGGAACGCGTGGCCCGGCTGTGCGGCTGATCCCCTACGCGCCGACGTCCCGGCCGCGGAAGTCGTCCAGCGTCTCGCGCCGGACCAGGAGGCGGGCGGCGCCGTCGGCCACCGCGACGACCGGCGGGCGGCCGATCATGTTGTAGCCGGAGGCCATGGAGAGGTGGTACGCGCCCGCCACGGGCACGGCCAGCAGGTCACCGGGCCGGATGTCGCCGGGAAGCTCCACGTCGGCGGCGAGGACGTCGCCCGCCTCGCAGTGCCGCCCGACCACGGTGGCGGTACGGGGCTCCGCGCCGGAGTGGCGGCCGACCAGCCGGGGCGCGTACCGCACCCCGTACAGGGCGGGCCGGGGGTTGTCGCTCATACCGCCGTCCACGGCGACGAACACCCGGTCCCCGGTGTGCTTCACCGAGAGGACGCGGTACAGCGCAACCCCCGCCGGCCCGACGACCGCCCGGCCCGGCTCGACGGCCAGCCGGGGCACCGCCAGCCCGGCCGCCGCACACGCCGAGGCGAGCTCGCCGCGCAGCCCGCGGGCCAGCGCCGTGAGGTCCAGCGCCGGCTCGCCGGGCCGGTACGCGACGCCGTGCCCGCCTCCCATGTCCAGCTCGGGCAGCACCAGGCCGTGGGCGTCCCGGATCCGCGCCATCAGCCCCACGACCCGGCGCAGGGCGGCCACGTACGGCTTGACCTCGGTGATCTGCGAGCCGATGTGACAGTGCAGGCCGACCAGTTCGAGCTGCGGCTGGCCCAGGACCCGGGCGACGGCGTGCTGCGCCGAGCCGTCGGTGAGCGACAGCCCGAACTTCTGGCCGTCGGTGCCGGTCCGGATCTTCTCGTGGCCGCCCGCCGAGATCCCGGGGACCACCCGGACCAGCACCTTCTGATGGCCGCCCGGCCCCACGGCGGCCGCCAGCCGGGCGATCTCGGACGCGCTGTCGATCACGATCCGGCCGACGCCGAGCCGCAGCGCCGCCCCGATGTCGCGCGGCGACTTGGCGTTGCCGTGCAGGACGATCCGCTCCGGCGGGAACCCGGCGGTGACGGCGAGTTCGAGCTCGCCCGCCGAGCACACGTCCAGCCCGAGGCCCTCCTCGTCGACCCAGCGCACCATCGCCCGGGACAGGAACGCCTTGGCGGCGTACATCACTTCGGCCTCGGGGAAGGCGTCCCGGTACGTCCGGCAGCGGGCCCGTACCTCGCCCTCGTCCAGGACGTACGCCGGGGTGTCGAAGCGGTCGGCCACCTCGGCGAGGGACACCCCGCCGACGGCGAGGCCGCCGTGCGGCAGGCGGCTGGTGGACGCCGGCCATATGGACAGCTCGTCCGCGCCCGCGGTGACCTCGGGCAGCGTGGTCATGGTCATTTCGATCCCCTCGCTCTCAGACGGCCCGGCCGGCGTGCGGGACCGGGAGCCGGTCCGGCGCCGGCGCGACCGGGGCCGCCACCGGGGGAGCCGACAGCGTCGGGTCCACGGTGACCAGCCCCGCGCCGAGCGGCTCGCACAGCGCCCGCAGCGCGGACTCCGCCAGCCGGATGTACGCCTGGCCCTCGCCGAGCGTCGCGGCCAGCCGCTCCGCGCGGGTGAAGCCGACGGCCGTACGCATGCCCAGCGGAGTACGGAACAGCCGGATCACCGGCGCTCCTCCGCTCCCCGGCCGGACGGGCACGAACAGCGGCCCGGCCGGGATCCGTTCTTCGGGCTCGGGGTCGTCGGCGTACTGGAACAGACACATGGGGCCCTCCCTGAGGAACCACGATCGACTGATGGCGCCTGAGGCGCGCCACCGAAGCTATGCCCGACCCCGGCCGCTGCGCGCCGCCTCCTGACGCCACCTTGACGGCGAAGGCCCGAGTCCATACACGTCGCTGACGGCCCGCGCCCCGCCGGATCAGGGACGCGTCAGGATGTGCGGACGCGGCGTCAGAAGACCGTCAGCGAAACCGCCCCGGGGCCGCTTCCCGCCGTTCCATGGGAGGCGTCGTACGAACGCGGAGCGGGGAGGGGTCGGGACGGTGCGAGCGAGAGTCGTGGTGGGGACGGGCGGATCCCTCGGGAGCCTGGCGGCACTGCACCGGGCGGCCGCCGAGGCCCGCGCCCGGGACGCGGAACTGTGGGTGGTGCTGGCCTGGCAACCGCCCGGCGGAGGACTCGGCGGCCGCGGCTCCTGCGGCCTGTCCGTCCTCGACGGCTGCCGGTCCGTGGCGGTCGAGCGGCTGCGGGAGATCCTGGGGACCGCCTTCGGCGAGCGCCCGCCGGGGGTCACGCTGGCCGGGCTGACCGCCCGCGGCACGCCCGGCGCCGCGCTGGTCGACGCCGTCCACGACCCGGGCGACCTGCTCGTCGTCGGCACCGGCTCACGCGGGCCGCTGCTGCGCGCGCTGGCGCCCTCGGTCGCCCGGTACTGCGTCGCGCACGCCCCCTGCCCCGTCCTGGCGGTGCCGCCCAGCCCGCTCCAGGCCGACCTGGCCGCCGTACGCCGCCGCAACGCGTGGCGGATGCCGCTGGACGCGCGGGAGCTGGCCCGGTGAACCCCGCACCCGAACCGGCGCCCGCGCAGGACCGCGGCTGGGCGGGCGACGCCCGCGCCGCGACCGGCCTCGCCACCCTCTTCCCGGCGCTGCTCCTGGCCGTCGACACGGCGGCCGGCTCCGCCGACTGGCGCCGCGTCGTGGTGTGGACCGCGCTCGGCCTCGCCCTGTTCCTCGTCCTGTGGCCGACCCGCGTCCGCGCCGTCCCGGGCCTGCTCACCACCCGGGGCCTGGTCCACCGCCGCCGCGTCCACACGGACCGGCTGGCCTCGGTCGCCTGGCACGACGGGGTCGCGCAGCGGCTCGTGCTGCGGGACATCGACGGCAACCGCCTCGAAGTCGACCCCCGCGTCCTGGCCGCGAACCCGCCGTTGTGGCACGTCCTGGACCGGGACATCCACACCAGCCTCGCGCGCGGCACGATGCGCGAGGGCCTCGTGCCGCTGCGGCGCCTGTGCCGGCTGATCGACCGGGAGACGGCACACACGGTGTTCCGGGCGTCGGGTCTCGCGTAGGGGCGCGCACCCTCACTCGGCGGGAACGACCTTCCCGTTCCGGATGACGAAAACCGACCCCTTGTTGTAGGGCACGGTCCTGCGCTCGAGGTTCGCGAGGTCCTTGGGCGTCAGACCGTACTTGCGGCTGCGCGCGTTGATCGTGGTGTGCCACCGGTTGTGGGCCACGGTGTCCATCAGGACCAGATTGCTCGTCTCATTGGGGAACCGTCCCGGGAATCTGTGCGCGAATTCCAGGGGGACGATGTGATGCACCTGATAATTCTCACCCGGCTGATGTCCCGTCCCACCGGTGGCCCTTTTCCATTCGGCGGCCGCGTCCGTGCGCAGCCTCTTCTTCATGGCGTCGTTGAGCGGTTGGCGCTCGGCGAGGTGCTCCATGATCAGGGAGCGTTCTTCGTTGGTCAGAGGCAAGGTGAGGCGCCCGTCGGCCGAGGCGAGCTTGAATTCCTTCGCTCTGCGCTCCGCCCTTCTCGCGGCCTTTTCCGCCGTGTCGGCGGCCTGTTTCCCGCCGGGTGCCTTGGCGCCCTTGGTACCCGGCGGAGCCTTCGGCGACAGCGGTTTCGCGGGCGCCGTGGCGCCCTTCGGCGGGGGGACCACCTTGAGCGCGGGGGGCTTCTTCGGCGGGGTCTTCGCGGCCGTGGTCGGGGTGTGCGCGGGAGGCGGCGCGTTGACCGCGATCTTCTGCTCGACCTGCTGTGCGGCTTGTTCCTCGACCTGCTCCTCGGTGGCCCGGGCCGCCGGCTGGACCCCGCTCTGGGGGTGCGGCTCGGGGGCTTCCGGCCGCCCGCCCGGCTCGGTGGCGGCCTTGGGGGCGGGCTCCTTCACGGTCTCGCCCGTGCGCAGCGGAACGTCGTTGTCGTTGACCGCGCCCCCCGGCGTGGAGCGCCCGCGCTTCGGCGCCGCCGACGGCTTCGCGTGCGGCTTGCCCGGGCTGCCCGGCTTGCCCGCCCTGCCCGGACCCGGGAGCTTGGGCGCCAGCTTCGGGGCGAGCTTCGGCGCCGTCGTCTCCCCCGCGTGGAGCGCCGCCGCCGCCTCCAACCGGGTCACCCGGCCGAGCACCTTGCCCAGGAACTCCCGCAGGCGTGTCATCAGCGCGCGGAACGGCCCGAGGATCCTGCCCAGGCCCTTGAGCGTGTTGAGCGCCCCTTCGATCAGCGCGCCGATCGCGTTCTCCACGGCGGTGATGGCCTTGCCGATCTCGGCGAGCGCCTCCGCCCCGCGGGCGAGCACGGGGCAGACACGGCCGATCTCTCCCGCGATCTTGGTGACGGCGTTGCCGACGCCCTCCGTGAACAGCGCGATGAGCAGGTTGCCGATGGCCGAGCCGACGGCCTCTCCCACGTCGTAGCCGATGCGCTCCGGGTGCGTGTGGAAGATCGCCTGCCGCGCCCGGGTCGCCTTGGAGGTGAGGGCGCTGGCCGCACCGGCCTTCTCGGCCTCGGTGTGGTTCGTCAGGATCTGCTGCGCCGTCTCGGGCGCGGCGGCCGGCTTGTCCTCGTCCTTCTCGGAGATCGCCGCGACGACGCGCCGGGCTCCGGTGCGGCCGGCCTCCCCTGCCTTGCGTACCGCCACGGCCTGGAGGCTGCCGAAGAAGAAGAGCTCCTCCGGGTGCTCCTTGATGGTGTCGATCAGCGACTCGATCAGGTGCTGCTTGAAGTTCTCGTACGCCCCGACCAGGCCCGTGACCTCGTCGATCAGGTCGATCTCGCCCTTCAGGACTCCGGTCGCGAGCTTCCCGCCGAACGCCTGTAGCTGTTCGAGCAGCACGCCGATGCCCAGGAGGTCGGTCAGCGGGCTCACGAGGCCCGCGGCCGCGCCGGCGTAGTACGCCGCGATCATCTTCTCCTGGTTGCCGCGCTTGGCCAGTTCCATGGCGCCGGCGTGGATGTCGGACCTGGTCTTCGGGTCCTGGATCTGGCGGTCCAGCTCCGCGAAGAAGCCGGTCACGGCGGCCTTCAGCATCTGCTGCTGCAAGCCCGACCCGACCGCCACACCCGCGAGCTCGTCGACCACCAGGTCGCCCCAGAATCCGAGGGAGTCCGGCTTCTCGGGGGCCTGCTCCTGGGTCTGCTCCCCGGCCGGTACACGCGCCACCCCGACCGCGGACCCCTCCGTGACCCGCGCCCCGCCCGCGCCGTGCGCCAGCCGGGAGGCGCTCGCGCCCGCCGCCCGCTCCGTACGGTCCGACCCGGCGGGCGCGGCCCCGCCGCGCGCTTGCTGGACCGTGTGCGTCAGCTCGTGGGCGAGCAGTGCGCGGCCGGCCGCGTCGGCGGGCCGGTACTCGCCGGCCGCGAAGACGATGTCCTGGCCGACGGTGAAGGCCCTGGCCCGCAGCGCGTTCGCCGACTGGCCGGCGGCGGTGGAGGTGTGCAGCCGGACCCCGGACAGGTCGGCGCCCAGATGCGACTCCATGCGCGCACGCAGGGAGGGGTCGAGCGGCTGCCCCTCGGCGCTCCGCGCCTCCTCGCGCAGGTACGCGCCCACCGCGCGGTTCCCGGCGCCGGACGCCATCAGCCGGGCCAGCCCGGGCGAGGCCCCCGGGCCCTGGGGGATCTCGGAGGTCCCGGGGGTCTCCCACGTCCCCGCCCGCGCCTTCGACGGTCCCCGCGGCGCCCGCCTCTCGCGGTGGGTACCGGTCCGTGGGTCGCACTGTCGTACGCGCTCGGCCATGAGGGTTACCCGCTCGGGGTTGATCTTTATTGATCATTTTCAGTCTAGGTTGCCCGCATATGTGCCGCAATCCACGCATTGTCCGGACCAAGGTCCCCTGCCCTGGTCCGTTGGCCGCGACCGGCCGAAACCGACCGGCTGTCGCTGTACCAATGGCACAGTGCGGCGCCGCACAGTTGAGCCAGTGGGCCGTACATGTTTATCTGTGGCGTATCCAAGTACTTACGGCGCCGCGCAGCGCCGGGCGGCAACGAGGCCGGACCGGAGCGCGGCGCCTTCGCCGTGCCCGTTTCGCCGCCCACCACCCCCGGGCGGACGCCGGGCCGGCGCGCGCCACTGCAAGGGGGGCGGCACACCGCCGTGAAGAGAATGTTCGTGGCTCCGGATCCGGGGCTCATGCGACTGAGGAATTCCAGCCGGGCGGTGATCGGCGTCGCGCTCGCCGTCGCCGTCGCCGAGCTCTGCGGGCTCTCCCTCACCGCCTCCATCACCGGGGGACTGGCGGCCCTGCTCGCCCTCTTCACCGTGCTCGACCCCACCGTGCGCGCCCAGCGCCTGACGACCGCCCTGCTGCCCGCCGCCGGGTTCCCCGTCCTCGCCCTGGCCACGACCCTGCACGGCGTCCCGCTCGCCCGGGACGTCGCGTTCCTCGCCGTCGTCTTCGCCGGGGTCTACGCCCGCCGCTGGGGCCCGCGCGGACACGCGCTCGGGATCTTCGCGTTCATGATGTTCTTCGTCACCCAGTTCCTCCACGCGCGGCCCGGCCAGCTGCCCGAGCTGTACGCCGCCGTCGGCCTGGCCCTCCTCTCGGCCGGCGCCGCGCGGTTCGTCCTGTGGCCCATCGAGCGCCGTACACCGCCGCCCGCCGCTCCGCCCGGCCTCCCCGGCACCGGTCTGGCCCGGCCCACCACCCGGCAGGCCTTCCAGGCCACCGCCGCCTGTGCCTTCGCGCTGAGCATCGGCCAGGCGCTCTCCGACGACCGCTGGTACTGGGCGGTCGGCACCACCTGGTGGATCTTCGTCAACACCACCTCCCGGGGCGAGACCCTGGTACGAGGCTTCCGCCGGGTCCTCGGCACCGTCATCGGCATCGCCGCCGGCCTGCTGATCGCCGTACCCCTGCACGGCGCCCCCGCGCCCACCGCAGCGCTGGTCGCCGTATGCGTCTTCGGCATCTTCTACACCGCCGCGCCGTCGTACTCCTGGATGATGTTCTTCGTCACCGTCATGGCCGGACTGCTCTACGGCCTCCTCGGCGTCCTCCACCCCGGCCTGCTGCTCCTGCGCTTCGAGGAGACCGCGATCGGCGCGCTCGGTGCCGCGCTCGCCGTCGTGATCGTGCTCCCGGTGACCACCCATGCCGCCAACGACGCCTGGATCCAGCGCGCGCTGCACTGCGTACGGGCTTCCACCGCCGCCGCCCTGGACCGCCTCGCCGGTGACCCCGACGCCGATCCGGCCCCGCACGCCGCCGAGCTCGAACTGCTGCTGGGCCGGGTACGGATGGCCCTCGCGCCCCTCGTCCACCCGCTGAGCCCGCTGCGCGCCCGCAAGGCCCGGGCCCGCCAGGTGCTCCGGCTGCTCGACGACTGCGCCCGGGAGGTGCGCGGTCTCGTGGCCGTCGCCGCCGACCCGCAGGCCTCGCACGACGCCCGGCTCGCCGCCGCCTGCTGGCGCGTGGAGGCCGCCGTCGAGGCGCTCACCGCCCCGCACGGCGCCCCGGAACTCACCGCACCGCCCGCGCCCCGCCCGGCGGCGGGCGCCGAGTCGGCCCTCGCGCACCTGCACGGCCTGGAGCACGCCTTGGTGGCCCTCGCGGCCCCGCTGCGCACCGACCCGAGGGCTCCCCTGATCCCCGCCGCCTGAGCGGACCATCCGCAGGGTTCTCGATCCCACGGATATGGCTACGGGCACAGTGGCTACGGGCATATGCGTACGAGAACTGCGACGGATGCTACGCCGCGTCGACTCGCTTCCGCAGGCCGATCCGCGAAGATCACCCGGAGGTGTAGTTCCCGCCCTGCCCCGCTCACACCCCTGACCTGCGAGCTGTACAACGGGTAATTGTTCATTGAACATTCGTCCGGCACGTACAGGGTGGATCTGGCAGGACAGGGGGTAACGGCCCGGAATGGAAATTCTGAAACAGCGTTCCACCACCGCTCAGGTGTGGGAAGCGGCCGAGGAGTTCATCCGGCTCTTCCATCGGGAAATTCCGGAGGCCGGTGATTCGCGTGCCCGGCTCGCCGCCGTACGGGCCGAACTCGCGGAGACCGGAACGTACCGGCACACCCCGCAGGAGCTGGTCCACGGGGCCCGCGTGGCATGGCGCAACAGCAACCGCTGCATAGGCCGGCTCTACTGGAATTCGCTGCGGGTGCGCGACCGGCGCGCGCTCACCGACTCGGACGACATCGCCGCCGAATGCTTCGAGCACCTGCGCGAGGCGACCAACGGCGGCCGGGTCCGCCCCACGATCACCGTCTTCGCCCCGGACGCCCCGGGCCGCCCCGGCCCGCTGATCTGGAGCGAGCAGCTGGTCCGCTACGCCGGCTACGGCGACCACCACTCCATAACGGTGGGCGACGCCCGCAACGCCCCCCTCACGGAGGCCCTCCTCCAGCTCGGCTGGTCCGGTGGCGCGGGCACCCCCTTCGACCTCCTCCCGCTGGTGGTCCAGGGCGTCGACGACAAGCCCCGCTGGTTCGACACCCCCGCCGATGCGGTCCTCGAAGTCCCGATCGCGCACCCCGACGGGGAGGGCGGCGGCGACGGCTGGACGGACTGGGGGCTGCGCTGGCACGCCGTGCCCGCCATCTCCAACATGTGCCTGGAGATCGGCGGCATCCACTACCCGGCCGCCCCGTTCAACGGCTGGTACATGGGCACCGAGATCGGCGCCCGCAACCTCGCCGACGCCGACCGGTACAACCTGCTCCCGGCCGTCGGCCGCCGCCTGGGCCTGGACACCTCCAGCGACCGCTCGCTGTGGAAGGACCGGGCGCTCGTCGAGCTCAACCGGGCCGTGCTGCACTCCTTCGACCGCGCCAAGGTCACCATCGCCGACCATCACAGCGAGTCCCGGCGCTTCCTGACCCACCTGGAGCGCGAGGAGCGCAAGGGGCGGGACGTGGGCGCCGACTGGTCCTGGATCGTGCCGCCGATCTCCGGCTCGGCCACCCCGGTCTTCCACCGCACCTTCGAGGACAGGCAGGTCTCTCCGGCGTACGTGCACCACCCCGGCGCGCAAGAACGGGCCCAGGGGCGGGATTTGGTCTAGACCTTCTGTTACCGTCGGCTCCCAACGGATCCGGCAGTGACTGAGAGGGGCTCCCGTGGGCGACGCGGACAGGGGCGCGAACGGCGCGGACAGCGCCGGGCAGGGCGGCGAACGCCGGGCCTACATCGGCTCGTTCACCTCGGGCGGCGGCCGCGGCATCACCACCGCGGCCGTGGACCCGGCCACCGGGGCGCTGACCCCGCTCGCCGAGCACCGGGCCCTCGCCGATCCCTCGTACCTCGCCCTCGACCGGGGGGCCGGGGTGCTCTACGCGGTCAGCGAGACCGACCAGGGCGCGGTCAGCGCCTTCCGGACCTCCCCCGAGGGCCTCACCGCCCTCGGGCCCGCCGTCCGCGTCGGCGGCTCCGGCCCCACCCACCTCAGTGTGGCCGGGCGCCGGCTGCTCACCGCCAACTACACCTCCGGCAGCGTCAGCAGCCTCCCGCTCGCCGCCGACGGCGCCATCGGCGGTCCCGCCTCCGTCCTCACCCACCGGGGTTCCGGCCTCGACGCCGACCGGCAGGCGGGCCCGCACGCGCACCAGGTGCTGCCCGACCCGGGGGGATGCTGGGTGCTCAGCGTGGATCTCGGCACCGACTCGGTGCGGGTGTGCGCGCCCGACCCCGCCACCGGCGCGCTGCGCGTCCACTCGGAGGCAGCCCTGCGCGCCGGGACCGGCCCCCGCCACCTCGCCTTCCATCCCGGCGGCGAGGTGGTCTACGTACTGCACGAGCTGGAGCCGCAGGTGACCGTCTGCCGCTGGAATCCGGGGCGTGGACACCTGGAACCGGTCGTGGAGGTTCCGGTCGCCTCAGCGGCCGCCCAGGGGGCCGCACGGGCCTACCCGTCGGCCATCGTCGCCTCGCCGGACGGGCGCTTCGTCTGGGCCGCCGTCCGCGGCGCCGACGTCATCGTCACGCTCTCGCTCGCCGACGGGGCCGAGAAGCCACAGCTCACGGGCACGGTCTCCTGCGGTGGCCGGTGGCCGCGCGACCTCGCCGCCGACCCCTCGGGGCGCAGGCTGTACGCGGCCAACGAGCACTCCGGGGACGTCGCCTGGTTCGACGTGGACCCGCTGACCGGTCTGCCGCGCCGGGCCGGCTCGGTGGCCGTGCCGGCCGCCAGCTGTGTGGTCTTCGGCTGACCTTCGGCCCGCCCGGGCCGCCGCCCGGCACGTACGAGGGCCCGCGCTCCGGAATCCGGAGCGCGGGCCCTCGCGGCGTGGCGTGAGCGGTCAGCGCGCGGTGGCGCCCTGGGGCAGACCGAGGGCCGCGGAGTACTGCGCGACGGCCAGCTTGCCGAGCGCCGGGTACGCGCCCAGCACCTCGGCGGCGGCGCAGTCGCCCTCCTTGCACGCGGTGTCCAGCAGCCCCTCGGCGGCCTCCGGGCCGATCAGGTGCGGGGCCAGCGCGAGCTGCGTGGAGCCCTCCAGGCGCAGCTGCTCGGCGACCGCGGCCACCGAGCCCTCCTGGTCCAGCGCGGCCGCCTTCACGGGCACCGCGAGGCGGGCGGCCAGCAGCATGCCGGTGACGGCGGCGGCCTGGACGGCCTCCTCGCCGCCGGTGGTGGCGACGATGATGCCGTCGGCGGCCGTGGTCACGGAGAACAGGCGCGCGCGGTCGGCGCGGGCCTGGCCGGCCTCGGACAGCCGCACGTGCAGGCCCTCGGCGAGCAGCGGGTGCGGGCCGAGTACGTCGGCCAGCTCGGCGGCGGCCGAGGAGTCCATCAGTGCCTGGCGGCAGCGGCGCAGCAGATCGGCGTCCGGACCGGCGAGCAGCGGTACCACCACGGCGTCCGGGCCGGTCGGCGCGGGCACCTCGTGGCCGGCGGCGCGGGCGAACTCCGCGCGCTCGGCGCGCTCGCGCGCGACGGCGTTCAGGACGCAGGACAGCGACGGGAACTCGGAGTCCTCGTCACCGTCCAGGAAGCCCAGGCGGGCGTCCAGGCCGGGCAGCTCGGAGCGGCCGATGCTGATGATCTCTTCCGCGAGCCCCCGCGAGGCGGCCGAGGGGGCACCGGGCACGGCGAGCACCAGCGCGGGCGCGCCCTCGGGCGCCACCGCGGGCTCGGGCCGGCGGTGCCGTCCGGTCTGGCGGGGTCGCGGCATTCGTACGGGCAGGCCATTTGCGGGCCCAGTGGGGGAGCTCATGGCGCCGCATGCTACTGGTTTATCGGAACCGGGTGTTCGGGCAGGGCCACTTCGGGCGGCATCTGTCCGTATTTATCCTAGGAATGTCGTACACGGTTCAACTTGACCACTCAAGAGGCGTTCGGCAGACGCCAGTCCACCGGCTGCGCTCCCTGGCGTACCAGCAGGTCATTGGTCCTGCTGAACGGCCGGGAACCGAAGAACCCGTTGTCGGCGGACATGGGGGAGGGGTGGACGGACTCCACGGCGGGCAACTCGCCCAGCAGCGGCCGCAGATTGCGGGCGTCACGGCCCCACAGCACCGACACCAGCGGCTTCCCGCGCGCGGCCAGCGCCCGGATCGCCTGCTCGGTGACGGCCTCCCAGCCCTTGCCGCGATGGGCGTTGGGCTTGCGGGGCGCCGTCGTCAGCGAGCGGTTCAGCAGCAGCACGCCCTGCCGGGTCCACGGCGTCAGGTCGCCGTTCGCCGGGCGCCCCGTCCCGAGGTCGGCGTGCAGCTCGCGGAAGATGTTGTCCAGGCTCGGCGGCCACGGGCTGACCTCGGGCGCCACCGAGAAGGACAGGCCCATCGCGTGCCCCGGGGTGGGGTACGGGTCCTGCCCGACGATCAGCACCTTCACCTCGTCGAAGGGCTGCTGGAAGGCGCGCAGGACGTGCGCCCCGGCCGGCAGGTAGGTTCTGCCCGCCGCGATCTCCGCGCGCAGGAAGTCGCCCATGGCGGCGATCTGCTCCGCCACCGGCTCCAGAGCGCGGGCCCAGCCCGGCTCGACGATCTCGTTCAACGGTCGTGCTGCCACGGTGAGTCACTCTACTGGCCGATCTACGTGCGCAGTACCTCCGCCCGTACGCACAGCACGTCCGGCAGGTGCTCCGCCAGCAGCCGCCAGCTGTCCCCGTCGTCGTCGCTCGCGTACAGCTCGCCGTTGCGGTTGCCGAAGTAGATCCCCGCCGGGTCCGCGTCGTCCGTGCACAGGGCGTCCCGCAACACCGTGCCGTAGTGGTCCCCGGCCGGCAGGCCCCGCGCCAGCGGCTCCCAGCTGGCGCCCGCGTCCTCGGTGCGGAAGACCCGGCAGCGGTGCTGGGCCGGGACCCGGTCGGAGTCGGCGTTGAGGGGGAAGACGTACGCGGTGTCCGGCCGGTGCGGGTGCGCCGCGACGGCGAAGCCGAAGTCGGAGGGCAGGCCGGCGCCGATGTCGGTCCACCGGGTCCCGGCGTCGTCGCTGCGGTAGACGCCCCAGTGGTTCTGGAGGTACAGCCGGCCGGCGTCCCCGGCGTCCTGGGCGATCTTGTGCACGCACTGGCCGAACTCGGGGTGCGGATCGGGCAGGAACACCGCCGAGACCCCGTGGTTGGACGGCGCCCAGCTCGCCCCGCCGTCCCGGGTGCGGAACACCCCGGCGGTGGACACCGCCACCGTCACCGCGTCCGGGTCGGCCGGGTCGGTGATCACGGTGTGCAGGCCCTCACCGCCGCCGCCAGGCACCCAGTCCTTGCGGCTCGGGTGCTCCCACAGCGGCCGGACCAGCTCGAAGGACTCGCCGCGGTCCGTCGAGCGGAACAGCGCGGCCGGCTCCGTCCCCGCGTAGACCACGTCCGGGGCCTCGGGTCCGGCCGGATGGAGCTGCCAGACCCGCTCCAGCGAGGCCCCGGTGTCCTTGGGGAACCGCACGGCGGCCGCGGCGGGCTCCCGCCACGTCGCCCCGAGGTCGTCGGAGCTGAAGACGGACGGCCCCCAGTGCGAACTGTCGCCGCCGACCAGTAGCCGGGGCGCGGGCCCCCGGGTGTCGATCGCGACCGCCGAGACGGCCTGCGCGTTGAAGTGGGGCCCGTCGAACTCCCAAGGGCCGCGGCCCTTGCGGTGGCCGATGAAGAGTCCCTTGCGGGTACCCGCGAGCAGTAGCACGTCGGTCATGGCCGACACCTCCGGACGTCGTTGTCCTTCACGGTGCTTCACAGCAGCTTTCCGCCAGTCTGCACCGCGCCACCGACAACCGCCCGGAGGTCGCCCCGCCGGAGCCCCGAGGCGGCGGCGGGCCTGGGCGCGCGGCCCTGACCAGCTGATCGTCGGCGATCGGCGGGCGACCGAACAGATCATCTACTTGTCGGTTACTTGATCGTAGGAGGCCGAAAAGGATTGACTTCCAGCCTCTGTCGCCGCACGCGAGAGGCACTACGTGGCCCCCGAGCACCTGTCCCCGCTCGACCTCGCCTTCTGGCGGATCGAATCCGCCGCGCACCCCATGCACCTCGGCGCCCTCGCCGTCCTGACGGCTTCCGGTCCGGACGCGGCCGCCCGCGCGGCCGCCCTGCTCACCGAGCGGTGCGCCGGCCTGCCGGGGCTGCGCCGCCGGATCCACGACGTGCTGATCCCGGTCGGCGCGGCCGCCTGGGCGCCCGATCCGGACTTCGATCCGGCCCGGCACGTCTTCCTCGTCGGCGGGGGTGGAGGCGGAGCCGGCGGTGAGGGCGCCGCCGACCCGCGTGCCGCCGCCGGGCCGCTGATGGCGCGCCCGCTCGACCGGACCCGGCCGCCCTGGGAGGCGCACGTGCTGGCCGGGCCCGGTGCGGACTCCTTCGCGGTGCTGTTCAAGTTCCACCACGCCCTCGCCGACGGGTTGGGCGCCCTCGCCCTCGCCGCCGGCCTCTTCGACCGGACGCCGGCCGCCGCGGCGGGCCCCGCCGGACGGGGCCCAGCGCGCCCGGTGCCGGGTCCGCCCGGGTCCGCGCTGCGCCGGCTGTCCGGGATGCTGGCCTCCCGCGTCCAGGACCTCGGGCAGGCGCTGGAGATCGGCGCCGCCGTCGCCCGCGCCGGGCTGCCCCTCGGGGTCCCGGATGCGCTCGTCGCCGCCGAGGCGGGAGCCGGCGCGGGAACCCGTACCGTCGCGGGACTGGCCCTCGACCTCGACGAGGTCAACCTCATCCGGAAGATGGCGGGCGGCACCGTCAACGACGTGCTGATCGCCCTGGTCGCGGGCGCCCTGCGGCGCTGGCTGGCCGAACGCGGCGACCCCGCTCCCCGGGGCGCGGGCCCTCGCGCCCTGGTGCCCGTCTCCCGCCGCAGACCCGGCGCCGGCGCCGGGAACCGGCTCTCCGGCTACCTGCTCAGGCTCCCGATCGCCGAGGCCGACCCGCTGCGGCGGCTGTACGCCGTACGGACCGGCATGGACCGCAACAAGGAGGCGGGGCCCGCGCGCGGCGCCGGGGCCGTCGCGCTGCTGGCCGACCACGTCCACCCGCTCGGACACCGCCTCGGCGGCCCGCTCGTGGCGCAGGCCGCCCGGCTGCTCTACGACATCCTCGTCACCAGCGTTCCGCTGCCCGGCCTGACCTTCACCCTCGGCGGCAGCACGGTGCGCGAGGTCTACCCGCTCGCCCCGCTGGCCCGGGGGCAGTCCCTGGCTGTCGCCGTCTCGACGTACAAGGGGATCGTCCACTACGGGCTGGTCGCCGACGCGGCCGCCGTGCCGGACCTGGCCGCGCTGACGGCGGCGCTGCGGGCCGAGCTGGACGCGTTCGTGCGGGAAGTGTCGTAGGAGGTCCGGTAGTACGGGAAACGGCGTAGTACGAGAAGGCTCGTAGTACGAGGAGATTCGTAGTACGGTGACTCTCGTACTGAGCCGCCGATCCGCGGCGCGCGCCCGGTGACATCTGGAGATCCCTGATGAGTGCTGCCCCCGCCACCCCCGCCACCCCCGCCGACCCGGCCGGCTTCGCCGCCCTGTTCGCCCCGTACACCGTGCGGTCGGTGACCATCCCGAACCGGATCTGGATGGCCCCGATGTGCCAGTACAGCGCCGAGGCCTTCGGGCCCGACGCGGGCGTCGCCCACGAGTGGCACTTCGCGCACTACGCCGCCCGCGCCGTCGGAGGCACCGGGCTGATCATCCAGGAGGCCACCGCCGTCTCCCCGGAGGGCCGGATCTCCCCCTACGACCTCGGCATCTGGAACGACACCCAGGTCGAGGCGCTGCGCCGGATCACCTCCTTCGTCAAGGCGCAGGGCGCCGTTTCGGGCATCCAGCTCGGTCACGCCGGCCGCAAGGCCTCCACCGACCGGACCTGGAAGGGCGGCGGCCCGGTCGGGCCCGAGGCGCACGGCTGGCTGCCGAGCGCGCCGAGCCCGCTCCCGTTCGCCGAGGGCCACCCCGTCCCGCACGAGCTGACGGTCGATGAGATCCACGAGATCACCGGGCAGTTCGCGGCCGCCGCGCGCCGGGCACTCGACGCCGGCTACCAGGTCGTCGAGATCCACGGCGCCCACGGCTACCTCATCGGGGAGTTCCTCTCCCCGCACAGCAACCGGCGCACCGACGAGTACGGCGGTTCCTTCGAGAACCGCACCCGCTTCGCCCTCGAAGTCGTCGACGCCGTGCGGGCGGCGTGGCCGCAGGAGCTCCCGCTGTTCTTCCGGATCTCCGCCACCGACTGGCTGGACGAGGCAGGCTGGACCGCCGACGAAACGGTCCGGCTGGCGGAGCTGCTCCTGGAGCACGGCGTGGACCTGCTCGACACCTCCACGGGCGGGCTCGCCCCGGGCGCGAAGATCCCCGTCGGCCCCGGCTACCAGGTGCCGTTCGCGGCCCGCGTCAAGGCGGAGACCCGCCTGCCGGTGGCGGCCGTCGGGCTGATCACCGACCCGGAGCAGGCCGAGAAGATCCTGGCCAACGGTGAGGCGGACGCGGTCCTGCTGGGCCGGGAGCTGCTCCGCGACCCCTACTGGGCCCGGCGCGCGGCCGCCGAGCTCGGCGGTGAGGTCCGCCGGCCGATCGCGTACCACCGGGCCTGGTAGATCCGGCCAGGAGCCGTCCGCCCCGCCCCCGCTGCTACGACGGCTCTCGTACGATGGGAGGTCAGGGCGGGGCCGGCGCGGTCCGGCGCACCGAAGGAGTGGAGCAGGGGACATGACGGAACGTGACACGGGCCGCGCTCTTCCCCACCCCGAGACCGCCGAGATCCGGCTGGAGGGCGTGCTGCACGCGCTCTCCGACCCGATCCGGCTGTCCATCGTGCGGGACTTGGCGGCGTCGGAGGCGGAGCTGGCCTGCTCGTACTTCGTGCTCCCGGTGACGAAGTCGACCACCACGCACCACTTCCGCGTGCTGCGCGAGAGCGGGGTCGTACGGCAGACGTACCGGGGGACGGCCAAGATGAACACCCTGCGCCGGGCGGACCTGGAGGTGTTGTTCCCGGGGCTGCTGGACAGCGTCCTGACGGCGGCCGCGGCGGAGGCGGCCCGGCTGGGCGGGTGATCGCCGGGCCCTCGGCCGGCCGTCCGTGGTGGGCCGAGGTGCGAGCGTGACCAGCGAGAAGAGAGCCGGCCGGGGCTCGGGTCGGATGTCGGCCGTAGGGTCGAGACCTTGGTGGCGGGGGGAGGTCAGGGCCGGCCGGCGGCGGCTGCCAGGAGGCCCGGCCAGTCCGCGATCTTCACGGAGCGACGGCCCAGGGAGTGGCCCAGGGCGGATTCGGCGGATTCGATGGCCAGCCAGCCCGGCCATTCCACCGGGTGGAGGCCCGCCGCGCGCAGGGCGGGCAGCGGGTCGTCCGGGAGTTCGCGGCGGGCCAGTACGCCCGCGTCCTGGAGCAGCGAGGACGCCGTCTCCTTCGCGCAGGGGCGGTTGGTGCCGATCACGCCGGTCGGGCCGCGTTTGATCCAGCCCGCCACGTATTCGCCGACCGAGGCGCGGCCCTCGCGCATGACCCGGCCGGCCGCGTGCGGCACCGTCGCGGTCGCCGGGTCGAACGGCAGTCCGGGGAGGGGGACGCCCTGGTAGCCCACGGAGCGCAGGACCAGCTCGGCCGGGACGTCCTCGTACTCGCCCGTGCCCGTCACCCCGCCCCGGGCGTCGGGGGCCGTCCGCTCGAAGCGCACACCGCTCACGCCGGTGCCGGGACCGCCCAGCACCTCCACCGGGCGCAGGAAGAACCGCAGGGAGATGCTCCGGTCGCCGCCGGCCGGGGGGCTGGTGGCCCAGCCCCGCAGGGCCTCCACGTTGCGCCGGTTCACGGCGGGCAGGGCCGCGCCCTGGTCCGCGTACGCCGGGTCCACGGCCAGCTCCGCCGGGTCGACCCGGACGTCGACGCCCGGCAGGGTGCCCAGCTCGCGCAGCTCCTTGGTGGTGAACTTGCCCTGCGAGGGGCCCCGGCGCGCCACCATGTGGACCTCGCGCACCGCGCTGGCGCCGAGCACGCCCAGAGCCGCCTGCGGCATGTCGGTCGGCGCGAGTTCGGGTACGCCCCGCGCCAGCATCCGTGTCACGTCCACCGCGACGTTCCCGGCCCCGATCACGACCGCCGAGCGCACCCCGGTCAGGTCGAAGGCGCCGGGGTCGGTGTCCGGGTGGCCGCTGTACCAGGACACGAACGCCGTCGCGGAGTGGACCCCGGCCAGTTCCTCGCCGGGGATCCCGAGCATCCGGTCCCGCGCCGCCCCGACGCAGTACACCACCGCGTGGTACAGCTCCAGGAGTCGCGCGGTGGGCAGCAGTTCCCCGCCGACCTCGACGTTGCCGAGGAAGCGGATCCGCTCGTCCTCCAAAACCGTGCGCAGGCTGCCCTGGAGCGACTTGATCTTCTCGTGGTCGGGGGCCACCCCGTACCGCACCAGCCCGTACGGCGCCGGCAGCCGGTCCAGTACGTCGACCCGCACCCCCGGCACCTCGCGCTGCTGGGTCAGGGTCTGCGCGGCGTAGACCCCGCTGGGGCCCGAACCGACGACGGCGATACGAAGCACGGCGGAGCTCCTCCCGCAGGTGCTCCCAGCATGCCACCGGCTCCCGGGGTCGTCAGCCCATCGCGCGCATACGGTGGATCTCGGCGCTCTGGGTGGCCACCACCTCGGTGGCCATCTCCTCGACCGCCACGTTGTTCCCGCCGGCCAGCGCCTCGCCCGCCATCTTCAGGGCGCCCTCGTGGTGGGCGGTCATCAGCTTCAGGAAGAGCCGGTCGAAATCGGCCCCCTTGGCGTCGGCGAGTTCCCTCAGCTGCGCGTCGGTGGCCATGCCCGGCATCGCACCGTGCTGGTGCCCACCGGTCCCGCTCGGCGCGGGGTGGCGCGTCAGCCATTTCTCCATCGCCCCGATCTCGGGCTTCTGTGCGGCCGCGATCCGCTCCGCGAGCCCCTTGACCCCGTCCGCCGACGCCCGGTCCGGTGCGAGCGCGCTCATGGTGAGGGCCTGCCGGTGGTGCTCGATCATCCCCGTCACGTAGGCGTGGTCGGCCGCGTTGGGGGTGTCGTCCGGACGTTCCCTGGCGGCTTGTTCGGGGGAGAGGGTGCGGGCCCGCTCACCCGGTTTGCCGGGCGCGATCACCGAGTTCTGGCCGCCTTTCGCCCCGTTCGCCCCGGTCTCGCCGCCGCCGTCCTGGCATCCGGCGAGCGCGAGCAGGGCCGCGGCGGCCACGGCCGCTCCGGCTGATCCGCGAAGTAACCCTTTTGCCATGTCCATGGAAAGGAAGATACTGCCGGGGTCCTGGTTCCGTTCCACCGAGAACGGAACCGATCGGACTCCCATGGGAGGGCACAGTGACCTCGTTGCACACCACCAGAGTGCGGACCAGGAGTCTGGGGGTGGCCGTCGCGGCGGCCGGACTCCTCACCACGCTCCTGGCGGCGGGACCCGCGTCCGCCACCCCCGATCCGGGCGACTTAACGCCCGGGGCGGGCTCGCGGCAGG
Organism: Streptomyces sp. NBC_01551; assembly: GCF_026339935.1. NCBI lineage: Bacteria > Bacillati > Actinomycetota > Actinomycetes > Kitasatosporales > Streptomycetaceae > Streptomyces > Streptomyces sp. NBC_01551. The sequence goes on along the minus strand of NZ_JAPEPX010000001.1, from coordinate 549,355 downwards.
GCCTCGGCTCCGGCATCGCCCAGGGCCGCGACATCAGCCCCGGCGAGATCCCCGGCCAGGACGAGATCGTCCACAGCCGGAACATCAAGCCCCTGGCCAACATCCCCAGCGCCAACCCCGACGTGATCAACTCCGACCTGGCCTTCCAGGGCCGGTACGCCTACGCGGGCAACTACGACGGCTTCACGATCTACGACATCGGCAACCCGAAGGCGCCCAAGACGGTGAGCCGGGTGCTCTGCCCGGGCGGACAGAACGACATCTCCGTCTCCGGTGACCTGCTCTTCCTCTCCACCGACTCCTCCCGCAGCGACGACTCCTGCAACAGCGTCTCGCAGCCCGCGACGGAGAAGTCCTCGTGGGAGGGCATCAAGATCTTCGACATCAAGGACAAGAAGAACCCCAAGTACATCAAGTCCGTCGAGACCGCCTGCGGCTCCCACACCCACACCCTGGTGCCGGGCAGCCGCGACATCTACCTCTACGTCTCCTCGTACTCCCCGAGCGAGGCCTTCCCCGACTGCAAGCCGCCGCACGACGGCATCTCGGTGATCAAGGTCCCGAAGAAGGCCCCGACGCAGGCCTCGGTCGTCGGCTTCCCGGTGCTCTTCCCCGACGGCGGCAACCCGGGCGGTCCCGTCAACCCGGGCGTCTCCAAGACCACCGGCTGCCACGACATCACGGTGCTGCCGTCCAAGAACCTGGCCGCCGGCGCCTGCATGGGTGACGGCATCCTCTTCGACATCAGCAAGCCCGAGCAGCCGAGGGTCATCGACCGCGTGCAGGACAACGTGAACTTCGCGTTCTGGCACTCGGCGACCTTCAACGAGCGGGCGAACAAGGTGGTGTTCACCGACGAACTCGGCGGCGGTGGCGGCGCCACCTGCAACGAGGCCACCGGCCCCAACCGGGGCGCCGACGGGATCTACGACATCACCGGCCGCGGCGACCAGCGCAAGCTCGCCTTCCGCAGCTACTTCAAGATCCCGCGCCACCAGGCCGACACCGAGAACTGCGTGGCCCACAACGGCTCGCTGATCCCGGTCGGCGGCGGCCGCGACATCATGGTCCAGGCCTGGTACCAGGGCGGCGTCTCGGTCTGGGACTTCACCGACTCCGACAAGCCGAAGGAGATCGGCTACTTCGAGCGCGGCCCGCTGACCACCGACGCGCTCGGCCTCGGCGGCTCCTGGTCGGCGTACTACTACAACGGGCACATCTACTCGAACGACATCGCCAAGGGCCTCGACGTCCTGCGGCTCGACGACTGGCGCACCGAGGACGCCGAGTGGGTGTGGATGGACCGGCTCAACGTGCAGAGCCAGCCCGACTACCGCGACTACCGATGAGCGCGTCCGCCCCCACGCGTCACTGACGCGCTGAGGGAAACGTTCCGCCGGGCGGTCCGCCGTCCGGCGGGACACCCATCTCCCAGTCCAGCCCGTAGCGCTGGAACAACTCGGCGCGCAGCCGGGCCATCGGCATCGGGGCCCCCGGCAGCAGCACCGCCACCACCGCCCCCATCAGCAGCGCGCGCAGCAGCGGGTAGTCGGTGTCCGGGTCCCGCGATCCGTACCGCACCACCGTGTCGCGCAGCAGCTCCGCGAGGCGCTGCTGCTCCGTGCACCGGACGAAGCCCTCGGCCTGGAGGATGCCCGCCATGTGGGTCCGCATCAGCCGCGGCTGGTCGTGTGCCAGGCCGAGGATCGCGTCGATGGCGCGGGCGAGCCGCTCGCGGCCGTCGTCGGTGCGCGGCTCCCGCTCCAGCGCCGCTTCGAGGGTGAGGTGCATCAGCCGGTGCACGGCGGACTGCAGCAGGTGCCGCTTGCCCGGAAAGTAGTACGAAACGAGCCCGCGGGCCGCGCCCGCGCGGTCGGCGATGTCCCCGAGAGTGGTCGCCTCGTACCCGCGTTCGGCCACGAGTTCGACCGTGGCGTGGAGCAGCCGCTCCCTTGAGCGTCTGCGCAATTCTTCATTGACCGATGCGCTGCGCGGGGACATGCTTACTCCTGCGTTGACTGGCTCCCAGCCAATATACTCAGCGCGAGGTCGCCTGCTGTGGGCGACGCGGGGGATCGCCCACAGCAGGTTCACCGGCCGGAGTCCGAGGGCCCGGTCGCGGCCGAGCCGCGCGGCTCAGGGGACGTCGAGATCGGGCGGGGCCGGCTCGTAGACGTGCGGCTCGTCGCCCTCCCACGAGATCAACTCGGAGTCCTCACCCAGCACGATCTCGTCCGGATCCGGCACCTCCGCCCGGCGCAGGAACTCGATCACGTCCGCGTCGCTGTGCGCCACGCCGAGGACGACATCCCGCCCGACCTGGCGAAACGTGACCTGGCGGCCGCCCGAGGCGGAGATCCGGTGTACGGCTATCGGCGTGTGGCGCATGCCTTCAGCGTCTGTCCGCGGGCTCGGGGACGCATCCGCTCGCGGGGCGTACCCGCCGGCCGGGATCCGGGAGGCAGATCGCGAGGGCGACCAGCGCCACGCCCAGGAGCCAGCCCGCGACCACGTCCGAGAACCAGTGGACGCCGAGGTACAGCCGGGTGAAGCCGACCCCCAGCACCGTCACCGCCGCCACCGCCCAGGCCGTCCGCGCAAGCAGGTTCCCGGCCGTCCCGGGCGCGGAGCGGGGGAGCAGCCACAGCAGCAGCCCGCACACCACCGTCGCCGTCATCGCGTGGCCGGAGGGGTAGGCGGCGTACTGCGCCGAATCCAGCGGGTCCGACCACACCGGGCGCTCCCGGTCCACCAGCGCCTTCAGCCCCTGTTGCACCCCCGAGGCCACGAGGACGGCCACCGCGACGCGCAGCGCCGCCCGGCCCCGCCCCCGCTGCCACGACCAGAAGCAGGCCAGGGCGGCGAGGGCTCGCATGGTCCAGGGATCCCAGACCCAGTCGGTCAGGACCCGCGTCAGATCGGTGACCCCGGGGTGGGAGACGGCGCTCGCGTGCAGATCCCGCGCGAGTTGTTCGTCGTAGGAAACGACGGGCTCCCAGCCGGTCACGACCAAGACGGTCAGGACGGCCGCGAGCAGCGCGCAGCCGGCCCCGGTCCACCGGACGTGATCGCTGCGCATACCGCGATCCTCGCACGGCCCGCGCTCTCTAGGCCAGGGCAGTCAGACCGGGCACGAAGGCCACCACCAGCGGTACCGCCGGGACCAGCGTGGCCAGCGCCGTCAGCCGCAGCCGCCGGCCCGCCGGCAGCCGGGGCTCGGCCGACAGCAGCCGGCGCACCCGCTGCGGTACGTGCGCCTGCGGCGCCGGCGAGGCCCCGAACACGCCCCGGTCCTCGTTGAGCCCGACCAGCGCCAGAGCGATGGTCAGCCGCCCGTACCGCCGCGAGGCCACGTCGTCGGCGGCCAGCTCGACCAGCCGGTGCATCTCCGCCTCGAACGCCGCGAACACCGGCACCTGCGGGAACCCGCCGGCCAGCGCCCGCGAGCAGTGCAGCAGCCAGTCGTGCCGCGCCGCCACGTGCCCCTGCTCGTGCGCCAGCACGGCGTCCAGCTGGCTGCCCTTGAGCCGGTCCAGCGCCGCCGTCGTGACCACCAGCTGCGGTGTCGCGCCCGGCTGCCACCACGCGTCGGGCTTCGGCCCCTCCAGTACGACGAGCCGCGCACCCTGCGGATCCTCCCCGGGCAGCAGCGGGGCCCGGAAACGGAGTTCGGCCCCCTGGGCGCGCTTGCGGGCCCGCGCCCGCAGTACCTCGCGGGTCAGCATCGCCCCGGTCCACAGCCCGCCACCGGCCAGCGCGAGCGCCGTGGCGGCGGCCCACGGACCGCCCTCCCGCGGACCCAGCCCGTACGCGTGCACCACCCCGTGCGGGGCGGCGGCGAACAGCGGACCCCGCACCGCGACCCAAGCCGCCGCGGCGCTGAGCAGCATCGACAGCGCGAAGCACAGGAGCACCGCGCCCACCACGCACTGCCAGGCCCACAGCGCGACGACGGGTTCACGTTCGGGCCACTCGGCCCGGGCGAGCAGGCGGGGGGCGAGCACCGCGGTCAGTGCGCCGAGCATCAGGAGAGCGGCGGAGACCATCATGTCCGCCAGCCTATGAGCGGGTGCCCGCGCACGGTATCGCTTGCGGGGTTTGGTGACGCAGCCCACGTCCGCCGCCCGGTCGTGCGCCGTCACATGGCCGACAGCATCGCCAACATCCCCGTGCCCATGGCCAGTCGGCAGGCCCGGATCATCTCGGCGGGGGCGTCCGGGGTGCCCGGGCGCGGGGTGTCCGGATGCGGGGTGCCCGGATGCGGGGTGTCCGGGTGCGGGGCCGTCGCCGCACCGCCCGCCGTGACCAGCCGGGCCCCGCCCAGCACCACGTACCCCGCGTAGTAGAGGAGCAGGGTGCCGGTGACCAGCGGCAGCCCGGCCCCGTGCCCGCCCGGCCCGTGTCCGCCCGACCCGTGCCCCGCGGCCGGCACGAGCGCCATGTAGACCATGGCCAGCGAGCCCACCAGGTGGTGCGCGTGGTGGATCCCGCCCCGCAGCAGCCACCCCGCGTGCAGGGCGGCCGCGCAGAACACCACCCCGAACACCACCCCGAACACCGGCGCCCGCCAGCCCTCGCCGGTCCCGAGCGGCACCGCCATCACCGCCATGCCGAAACCCATCAGCGCCTCGGGGCCCGCCTCCCAGGGGGCCGCGCCGCCCGATCTGCGCACCCGCCCGAGGCAGTACGCCCCGCTGACCGCGCACACCAGCACGAGCAGCCAGGAGGAGACGGCGGCGGGCAGGGACATCGCGGAACCGTGCACGGCGGAACCTCCCGGTTCGTCGGCGTTCACCGGAAGAGATGCCCCTGTACGGCGGCCCGCACGCCGCGCCGGGTTAGGCTCTCCTTGCCGTACCGGGCATGTCATATGCCCCTCATACGCAGCGCGTATGTCACCGCGTAGAACGGAGCCCCGATGTCGCGCCCTGGACCCACCGACGACCCCGCTGCCCTGAGTTTCCGCAGCGCCGTCGAGGCGGACGTGCCCGAGCTGGTGAAGCTCGTCGAGTCCGCGTACCGCGGCGAGGCCAGCCGCGGCGGCTGGACCACGGAGGCGGACTACCTGGACGGCCGGCGCACCGACGAGGACGGCGTCCGCCAGGTCATGGCCGCCCCGGACGGCGTGCTGCTCGCCGTCGAGCGCGCGGGCGAGCTCGTCGCCTGCTGCCAGCTCGAACACCGCGGGGACCACGTCTACTTCGGCATGTTCGCCGTCCGCCCGGGGCTCCAGGGCGGCGGCCTCGGCAAGGAGATCCTGGCCGAGGCCGAGCGGCGCGCCCGCGAGACGTGGGGCGCCGAGGAGATGCGGATGACGGTGGTCAACGTCCGCGAGGACCTCATCGCCTACTACGTGCGCCGCGGCTACCGGCGCACCGGCGAGCTGAGCCCCTTCCCCTACGGCGACGAGCGCTTCGGCATCCCGCTCCGCGACGACCTGGCCTTCGAGCTGCTGGTCAAGTCGCTGTAGCGGTCGGGGTGGTCGGCGCCGGCCAGGGCCAGGCGCCACTTTGACGACAGGCCCTAGGCCATGAAACGGCCGGTGCTGCGGATCTCCGGGAAGTCGGTGGTCACGCCGTCCAGTTCGAGCGCCCGCGCCACGCGCAGCTGCTCCAGGGTGTTCACCGTCCAGCCGGTCACCCGCAGCCCGGCCGCGTGCGCCGCCCCGACGGTCTCCAGGGTGAGCCGCCGGATGTCCAGGGAGACCGCCCGGGCCCGCGCGGCCCGGGCCCTGTCCACGATCTCCGCGGCGTCGGCGCCGGTCTGCTCCGCGTACAGGGCGGTCCGTACGCCCGGCACCAGCCGGGCCGTCTCGGAGAGCACCGCCTCGTGGAACGAGGCCACCTCCACCCGGGCGGTCAGGTCGCGGCGCAGCAGCAGCCGCGCGAGCGCGGCGGCGGCGGGCTGGTCCCCCACCGTCACCTGGAGCGGGGTCCGGACGGCGTCCAGGGCCTCTTCGAGGACCGGCACGCGCTCGCCGAGCCCGGCGTCCAGTTCGCGCAGCTCGGCCAGGGTCAGATCGGCGACGGCGCCCACGCCGTCGGTGGTCCGGTCCACCTCGGCGTCGTGCAGGACGACGAGGTCGCCGTCCTTGCTGAGCTGTACCTCCAGCGCGATGACGTCCATGCCGGAGCGTTCCGCGCGGACGAACGACCGGAGGGTGTTCTCCGGTTCGACACCCATGACCCCGCGGTGACCGATGGTGAGGAAAGTCAAGGTTCTCTCGCTTCCGTCGACGGCGGCTCCCCGCGCGGTCGCGGTGTCCCGACCGGCCGCGCGCGGTGAGGTCGCATGCTAGTGCGCCGCGAGCGCGATGAGACCGCCCGTGCAGCGACCCGGAAGGGGCCGGTGGCCCTTTCCCGCCAGGGTTGCGCGCGGCCGGACGCGGGGCCGTCGGGTCCGCCGCGTCACCCGGGGGTGGGCGCGTCCCCGGCGGCTTGACGCGGCGGTGCGGCGGCGTCCGGGCCGGTGTCCGAGTCGGTGTCCGCCGCGTCGCCGGGGCTGGTGGCCGGGGGCTCCGGGTCCGCCGGGCCGGTGGCGTCGGACACGTCGTCGAGGTCGGCCAACAGGGCTTCCGACAGTGCCAGTTCGGCCAGCTGCTGCCGCTCGCTCCAGCGCAGCGCGAGCGCGGGGAAGGCCCAGTCCGGCACGTCCGCCGCGTGCTCCATGGCCTCGCGTACGGCGGCCAGTTCGCCCCGCGTGCGCTCCATGTGCTCGCCCACCATCGCGCGCAGCCGCTCCGGCTCGGCCAGATGCCCGAGCCAGATCCGCAGCAGCAGCCCGTGCTTGAGCACCGGCGGCCCCGCCTCCGCCGTGTCCGAGGCCCAGCCGGCCAGGGCCTCGCGCCCGGCGTCGGTGATGGCGTAGCGGCGCTTGGCCCGCGCCTCCTGCGGTCCCGAGCGCGCGGATCGCGCGTAGCCGAGCTCCTCCAGGCGGCGCAGTTCGGCGTAGATCTGGCTGATGGCCGGGGACCAGTAGAAGAAGCGCAGCGAGGAGTCCGCCCACTTCTTCAGCTCGTACCCGGTGCGTTCCCCCGGGAAGGACAGCAGGCCGAGCACCGCCCACGCGGTCGGTGGCAGGTCTTGCTTCTTCGGCTTCTGACTACTAGTCATATTCCTAATCGAAGTAAGGCCGGGAACGGGACGCAACCCTGGAGGCATCGTGAAGTTCTCCGTGATCTTCGAAGCACAGCTGGCCGACCCGACGGTGGAACGGGAGCATCAGGTCATCCGTGACTGCGTCGAGCAGGCGGTGCTCGCCGAACAGATGGGATTCGACCGGATCTGGGCCGTCGAGCACCACTCGTTGAAGTGGTACGCCCACATGAGCGCTCCGGAAATCTTCCTGACCTGGGTCGCGGCCAGGACGAACACCATACGCATCGGCCATGGCGTCGTGTGCATGCCCTTCAACTTCAACCATCCGGTCCGGGTCGCCGAGCGCGCCGCGATGCTCGATCTGCTGTCGGGCGGGCGGCTCGACCTGGGCGCCGGGCGGGGCGGCACCGAGCAGGAGACCTCGCTGTGCGGGGTGGACAAGGACCGCACGACGGCCGAGGTCGAGGAGGCGCTGCGGATCATCGGAAAGGCCTGGCAGGAGGAGGAGCTGGAGTACCGCGGGGAGCTGATCGACATCTCCCCGCACCCGATCCTGCCGAGGCCCGCGCAGGCCCCGCACCCGCCCCTGTTCCTGGCGTGCAGCCGGGACGAGACGCTGGAGCGGGCCGCCGAACTGGGCGTCGGCGCGCTGGTGATGGGCTTCGCCGGACCGGAGTCGATCGCCCGGATGCGGGGCGTCTACGACGCGGCGATCGCCGGGCGGGACGGCGGCCGGTTCGTGTCCACCGCGGTCAACGACCACTTCTCGGTGCTCTGCCCGACCATCGTGCTCGACGACGCGGGGGAGGCCCGTCGGATCGGGATCCGGGGGCAGCGGTTCTTCGCCCAGTCCATCGGCCACTGGTACGGCGGCGCCGGCATCCCGGACGAGGCGGTGGTCGCCGGCACGGACGAGGCGGCGCGGATGCGGGAGGCGGCCGAGCAGGTGGTGGCGCGGCTGCACGAGCTGGACATCCCGGTCCGGCCCACCTCGACGGCCACGTTCAACGCGGACCACGCCTACGGGAGCGCGGACGAGGCCATCGCCTACGTGGAACGGCTCAGGAAGGCGGGGGCCGACGAGGTCATGTGCCTGATCCAGATGGGCACGGTGCCACAGGAGGCCTGCCTGGAGACCCTGAGGCAGTGGGGCGAGAAGGTCATCCCGCACTTCCGGAACGCGTGAGGGTCCGCCGCGATGACGGATGCGCCCGATTCCGCCGACTCCCGCGACCGCGCCCCGGCGCTCGCCTCCCCCGCCGGGACCGGCCTCGATCCCGCCGCCCGGCCGTACGTGGACGCGCTCGCCGCCGCGTTCCCCGATCTCGGCGGGGCCGTCACCGACGCCGTCGAGGCCCGGCGGATCCTCGCGGCCGCGCCCAAGCCCTCCGGGCCGCCGCCCGTGGTCGGCTCCGTCGAGGACCGGGTGGTCCCCGGCCCCGACGGGGCGCCCCCGGTTCCCGTCCGGGTCTACCGTCCGGACCCGCGGCGGTGGCCGGGGCCCCGGCCGACCGTCGTGTTCTGCCACGGCGGCGGCTGGGTGCTGTGCGGCCTCGACAGCCACGACCGCACCGTGCGGGCGCTGTGCCGGGCCTCCGGGGCGGTGATCGTGTCCGTCGACTACCGCCGCGCCCCCGAGCACCGCTTCCCCGCCGCCCTCCTCGACGCGTACGCCGCGCTGCGCTGGGCCGCCGGGCGCGTGGCGGAGCTGGGCGGCGACCCCGCCGCGCTCGTGGTCGCGGGGGACAGCGCCGGCGGCAACCTCGCGGTGGGCTCCGCGCTGCTGGCCCGGGACCTCGGGGGGCCGGCGGTCGCCCTGCAGGTGCTGGTCTACCCGTGCCTGGACGCCGCCCGGGACAGCGGGTCGTACCGGACCAACGCCGAGGGGTACTTCCTGACCGCCGCCCACCTGCGCTGGTTCTGGGAGCAGTACCTCGGGCCGGGCGGCGACCCGGCGGACCCGCTGGCCTCGCCGGCGGCCGCCGACCCGGCCGGACTGCCGCCCGCCCACGTGGTCACGGCCGGCTGTGATCCGCTGCGGGACGAGGGGGCCGCGTACGTACGGGCTCTGCGGGCGGCGGGTACGCGGGCGGACCTCGACCACCACCCGGGGATGTTCCACGGATTCCTCGCGCTGGCCGACGTACTGCCCCAGGCCCGCGAGGCCATGCGGCGACTAGGCGGAGTCATCAATTCCATGGCAAACGACGGGAAGACTTCCGGCGGAGTGGGGGGTACCACAGGATAATTTCCCGAGTTAACTCTTGAGCAGGAGAGCCTCCTCTGCATACGCTGTGTTGACGTGAGGTTCTCCTGTGGAGGAAGTGACATGACGGAAACTCTTGTGCCGGGTTCCGGCGGTGCCGTGATAACCGCCGGCGCGCGGGTGGTCGACCACCCGGCGTGGCCCGAGCTCAAGGCCGCCGTGGAGGAGATCCGCCCCTGGCAGGCCAAGGACGGCTCGATCGACTTCGAGGCCGAGGGCGCCCCCGCCCGCATCGACGTCGAGGCCGCCGTGGAGCGGGTCATCGGCGCCGTCGAGGTGCTGTCCCCGCTGCTGCCGCACGCCACCGAGTACCACGCGGCGCTCGTCGCCGACCTGCGCAAGTGGGTCGCGGGCGACTTCCGGGTGCCGGACTTCCTCGACTCCCTGCTGGCCTTCCACCCGGCCGCCGGCCGCGCCGACGGGCTCCAGCACCTCGTGGTGTTCCCGATGTACACGCAGAACGGCAACCCGGACCGCAACTTCGAGGCCGTCGTCCTGAAGATGGTGTGGCCCGAGTGGCTCTCCGAGCTGGAGCGCACCCGGTACGACAACCCGCTCTTCCTCGGCATCACCTTCGAGGACTTCACCCCGGGCTACGACACCCACTCCGCCGTGCTCTTCCCGGAGACCATCGCGGTCCGCGAGGCCCCCGAGCGCTTCACCTGGGGCGGCATCTTCTGCGACCGCGAGGCCGCCCGCTACCGCAAGGTCACCGCGGCCGCCGTCGACATCCTGGGCATCGAGCTGCCCGAGGACATCGCGCGCATGGTCGAGGACCAGGAGCGCTGCGAGAAGGCCTTCGTCCTGTGGGACATGGTCCACGACCGCACCCACAGCCACGGTGACCTGCCGTTCGACCCCTTCATGATCAAGCAGCGCCAGCCGTTCTGGATGTACGGCCTGGAGGAGCTGCGCTGCGACCTCACCGCCTTCAAGGAGGCCGTGAAGCTGGAGTCCGAGGGCAACGAGCACGGCCGCGACGTGCAGTACGCGGTCCTCTTCGACCGGATGTTCCGCTTCCCGGTGTCCGGCGACCGCAACCGGAACTACGACGGCCTCGGCGGCCAGCTGCTCTTCGCGTACCTCCACAAGCACGACGTCGTGCGCTGGACGGACAACAAGCTGAAGATCGACTGGATGCGTGCCCCGCAGGTCACCAACCAGCTGTGCGCCGAGATCGAGGACCTCTACCGGGCCGGCATCGACCGCCCGAAGCTGGTCCACTGGTTCAAGGCGTACGAGCTCGTCTCCACCTACCTCGCCCCGCACCCGGGCTCCAAGTGGGCCAAGGGCCCCGACGCCCTCGACCTGACGCAGCCGCCGCGGAAGCTCGTCGACGACGTGCTTCCGGACGAGTTTCCGCTGAGCATGTTCTATGAGGCCCTCGCCAAGAAGCTCAAGGGCGTGATCGCCTCCACGAAGGGCATCACTGCTCTGAACGCGGGACACGTAGAGGACGACGACCAGGCAGAGCGAGCCGCCGCGTGAGCTCTCGCCCACAGGAGGCTGCAGAGATGAACGGGTCCGGGAACGGCAACGGGAAGCTCCATGGCGCCGTAGTGGCGGTGGCCGGAGCCGGCGGCCCCGCCGGCCACGCCGCGCTGCTCCGCCTCGCGGAGGCGGGCGCCATCGTGGTGGCCTCCGACGCCGATCCGACGCGTCTGGCGGAGGCCGTGGACGCGGCCCGCTACGCCCACGGCGGCGCCACGGTCGTCGGTGACACCGTCGACCTGCTCGACCTGGACGCCACCAAGGCGTGGGCCGAGCGGACGGAGAAGGAGTTCGGGCGCGTCGACGGGCTCGTCCACCTCGTGGGCGGCTGGCGCGGCAGCAGCTCCTTCACGGAGACGGACCTCGCGGACTGGACCTTCCTGGAGAAGCTCCTGATCCGCACCGTGCAGACCACCTCGCTCGCCTTCCACGACGCCCTGCTGCGCAGTGACCGCGGCCGCTACGTCCTGATCAGCCAGTCCGGCGCGCACAAGCCGGTCGCCAACAACGCCGCGTACAACGCCGGCAAGGCGGCCGCCGAGGCGTGGACGCTCGCGCTCGCCGACTCCTTCCGCAAGGCGGGGGGCGAGGAGGGCCCGGGCGCCGCGGCTGCGATCCTGGTCATCAAGGCACTGGTGCACGACGCGATGCGCGCTGAGCGCCCCAGTGCGAAGTTCGCGGGCTTCACCGACGTCAAGGAGCTGGCCGAGGCCATCGCCGGCGTCTGGGAGCGGCCCGCCACCGATGTGAACGGACAGCGTCTGTGGCTCACTCCGCAACCGTGAAAACCGATGCGCACCGCCACCACGACCCGGCGGTACGCGGTTTCGCGAGCGACAACTACGCGGGGGTGCATCCGGAGATCCTGGAGGCCGTCGCGCTGGCCAACGGAGGCCACCAGGTCTCCTACGGCGACGACGAGTACACCGAGTACCTGCAGAAGATCTTCCGCAGTCACTTCGGTCCGTACGCGCAGGCCTACCCGGTCTTCAACGGCACCGGTGCGAACGTGACGGCCCTCCAGGCCCTCACCGACCGCTGGGGCGCGGTGATCTGCGCGGAGACGGCGCACATCAACGTCGACGAGGGCGGCGCGCCCGAGCGGATGGCGGGCCTCAAGCTGCTCACCGTGCCCACCCCGGACGGCAAGCTCACCCCCGAGCTCATCGACCGGCAGGCCTGGGGCTGGGAGGACGAGCACCGGGCGATGCCGCAGGTCGTCTCGATCACCCAGAACACCGAGCTCGGCACCGTGTACACGGTCGACGAGATCAAGGCCATCACCGAGCACGCGCACGCCAAGGGCATGAAGGTGCACCTCGACGGTGCCCGGATAGCCAACGCCGCGGCCTCGCTCGACGTGCCGATGCGCGCGTTCACGAACACCGCCGGCGTCGACGTGCTGTCCTACGGCGGCACCAAGAACGGCATGATGTTCGGCGAGGCCGTGGTCGTGCTCAACCCGGACGCCGTCCGGCAGATGAAGCACATCCGCAAGATGTCGATGCAGCTCGCGTCGAAGATGCGCTTCGTGTCGGTGCAGCTGGAGGCCCTGCTCGCCAAGGACCTGTGGCTGCGCAACGCCCGGCACGCCAACGCGATGGCGCAGCGGCTGGCCGAGGGCGTGCGCGAGACCGACGGGGTGGAGATCCTCTACCCGGTGCAGGCGAACGCCGTCTTCGCGCGGCTTCCGCACGAGGTGTCGCGCCGGCTCCAGGAGCGCTACCGCTTCTACTTCTGGGACGAGATGGCGGGCGACGTCCGCTGGATGTGCAGCTACGACACCCGGGAAGAGGACGTGGACGGCTTCCTCCAGGCCCTGAAGGAAGAGCTGGCCCGCTGAGCCCGGTCGCCCGGATAATTCGATAGGCATGCGTGAATGCGCATAGGTATGCTCCTGGATCATGGAGATGATCCAGGAGCATCCTGACGTCGCCGCCTATCTGGCGGCCGACGACGTGGTCGACCACGACCATCCCCTCGTCCGCGAGACCGCCGACGCCCTGTGGACCGCCACGGGCGGCGACCCGTACGCCTATGCGGAAGTCGCCTTCGAGTTCGTCCGCGACACGGTCGCGCACTCCGCCGACTCCGGGGACATGCGTGTCAGCTGGCGCGCCTCCGACGTGCTCGGCACCCGCAACGGCATCTGCCACGCCAAGGCCCACGCCCTCGCCGCCCTGCTGCGCGCCCAGGGCATCCCCGCGGCCCTCTGCTACCAGCTCCTGACCGACGACGACGGCTCGAACGCCCTGGTCCACGGCCTGATCGCGCTGCGCCTGCCCGGCGGCGACGGCTGGGCCCGGGTCGACCCGCGCGGCAACAAGCCCGGCGTGGACGCCCAGTTCGTCCTGGACCGGGAGCAACTGGCCTTCCCCGTCCGCCCCGAGCTCGGTGAGATCGACTACCCCGGGCTGTACGCCACCGCGCACCCGGCCGTGCTCAAGGCGCTCCGGGAGTCCGCCGACCGGCCGGAGCTGTGGCGGAACCTGCCGACGGGGCTGTAGCGGCCCCGGCCGACTGCCCGCTCGCGGCGGGTACGGGCCTTCGCGCGGCCACCGCGGCGTGCAGCAGGGCGGCGGCCAGCTGGAGCACGGCGATCCCGCCCAGCAGCGCCTGCGCGGGCAACTCTGCCGTCAGCCCCACCAGGGCCGCGCCGGCCGAGGCGGCCGTCAGCTTGAGGCCCGCGCCGAGGGTGAACACCTGGGTCCGCACCGCCTCCGGCGCGTACTGCGAGCGGATCCGCAGCGTGGCCGTCAGCAGCGGGCCGTCGCACACCCCGGCCACCGCGAACAGCGCCGCCGTCACCGCGACCGACGGGGACAACGCGGCCGCCGCCAGTGCCACCCCGGTGCCGGCCAGGGCCCAGCGGGCCAGCCGGCCCGGCTCCACGGCCGTCATCCGGCCCAGGGTCAGCGAGCCGGCCAGGGCGCCCAGGGCGAACGCCGTCATCAGGACGCCGCCCGCGCGCGGACTGCCGAGCGCGCCGGCCAGCAGCACCGAGGTGGCGGTCAGCGAGCCGATGCCGACGAAGGCCAGCGTGGTGGCCGAGGTGATGGCCCGCAGCTCCCGCACCCGCCACAGGGCGGCCAGCCCCGCGCCCAGGCCGGCGCGGGGGCCGCCGGACGCGGGCGCCGCGGCGGGCGGCCCGTACGGGAGGCTCCCGGCGAGCACCGCCGCCAGCACCCCGGACGCGGCGAGCACCGCCATCGCGGGCGCCGCCGAAGCCAGCGCCGCGACCAGGCCGACCACCGCCGGGGCGGTGACGGAGGCGGCGTTGTAGGTGGACGCGTCCCAGCCGTACGCCCGGTCGCGCCGGGCGCCCTCCGGGACCAGACCCGCGACCAGGCTGGAGAGCCCGCCCGTCACCATGGGTCCGCAGGCGCCGCCGAGCACCGCCACCGCGAGCACCACCGGCGCCGGGGCCCGGCCCAGCAGCACGGCGAGTGCGGCCGCCGCCGCGGTGAACCCGCTCAGGGTGGCGACGTAGAACAGCCGGGGACGGCGAGTCCGGGCCGCGGCGGCGCCCGCGAGCGGGGCCGCCAGGACGTGCGGGGCCAGCCAGGCGGTCAGTACGTACGCCCCGTACGCCGCGCTCCCGGTCCGCTCCAGGGCGAGCAGCACCACGGCCATGCCCATGCCCTCGGAGGCGAAGCGCGCGGCGAGCGCCGCCGCCAGGTACCGCCCGAACCCGTGCATCCCGGACCCCTCCCCTTGGGCTGTAACGTGATGGGCGGACAAGACGTTACGCCATGTGGGTGTACGACGAAAGGACCTGGGGATGGCGGAGGCGGCGGGCTCCGGCCGGGCGGGCTTCTCGGCGGGCCGAAGGCTGATCGACCTGGCCGAGGCGGTCCGGGCGGACGCCGAGTGCCCGCGCGCGGAACTCGCCGCGCTGCTCGCCCGGCACGGTGAGCGCCCCGGGGACCTCATCGACGAGGCGTTCACCGAGGCCGACGCTGCCGAACTGCGCGCCGCCGCCCGGCGGATGGGCGCGGTGCTCGCCGAGGCGGACGAGGACCGCGCCGCGGGCGCCCTCAACGCGCTCTTCGAGGAGTGCGGCACCCGGCCCCGCCTGACCCGGCACGACGGCCACCCCTGGCACCTGCACGTGGACCGGGGTGAAGGGGCGGGCTGGGGCGACTGGTTCCTCGCCTCCGGGGCCCTCGCGCTCGCCCAGCTCCTCACCGAGCACGGCCGGATCGCCTGGGGCGCCTGCGCGGCCGACGGTTGCGGCCGCCTCTTCCTCGGCGCCGGCCCCGGCAGCACCCGCCGCTACTGTTCCCCCGCCTGCGCCACCCGCGCCCGCGTGGCGGCCCACCGCCGCCGCAAGCGGGCCGCCGCGGCGCGGGCCTGACCCTCGCGACGGTCGCCGCCACGACCCCCACCCCCACCCCGCCCGCGCACGCCGCAAGTCCTGCGGCGGCCGCCGCGCCCGCCCGAGCCGCGTGCGGTCGTCGAGTGTGCCGACAACCCCAACTGAGCCGGGGCGGAACGGGAAACGCGGCCCCGCCTTCCCGGCGGGGCCGCGTTCGCGTGTTCGCGCGTGCTCTTGCTGCTCGGGCGCAGGCCCGCTGCCTCAGCCGGCGTCCTTGACCTCGGCCGGCGTCGGCGCCGTGCCGCCCAGGTGGGCCGGCAGCCACCAGGAATCCTCGGGGCCCGCGGGCTTGGCCGGATACGCGCGCTGCGCGGCGTCCAGCAGCTCCTGCACGCGCTCGCGCACCCGCCGCGTGATGGCGCCGGCGTACTGGTCGGCGGGGGCCTCCATCGGCTCGCCCACGCGCATCGTCACCGGGATGTGGCTGCGCTTGAGGTCCTTCGGGCGCCCCTTGGTCCACAGCCGCTGCGTGCCCCACAGCGCCACCGGGATCAGCGGGACGCCGGCCTCCTGGGCCATCCGCGCCGCACCGGACTTGAAGCTCTTGAGGGTGAACGACTGGGAGATCGTCGCCTCCGGGAACACCCCGATGATCTCGCCGGAGCGCAGCGAGTCCAGCGCGTGCTGGTACGCGGTCTCGCCCTGCTTGCGGTCGACCGGGATGTGCTTCATCGCGCGCATCAGCGGGCCGGAGACCTTGTGCCGGAACACCGACTCCTTCGCCATGAAGCGGACCAGGCGCTTCTGCGGCCGCGCGGTCAGCCCGGCGAAGATGAAGTCGAGGTAGCCGATGTGGTTGGACACCAGGACCGCCCCGCCCTTGCGGGGGATGTTCTCGGTGCCCTTCATGTCGATGCGGATGTCCAGCGCGCGGAACAGCGTGTGCGCGGCGCCGATCACCGGGGGGTAGACGAGCTCAGCCATGGAGGGGAGACCCCGCTTTCTGCCTGGGGAGGTGCTCCCGGCCGGAAGTTACGGAAGCGTAGGTACGCGACCATGGGGATCGTGCCCCAAATGTGGCCTGCTGGCCAGTCCAGAGGCCCGCACCCGGCGAGATTCTCGTCACGCCGGGAATGTGGCGCCCGCGCGGGGCGCTCGCAACAGGGTACGGACCATCAGGCGGGCGGGCGTACCGACGAGTACACCGACGAGGACGGGAGCGGGCGTGCGCGGGCGTGACAGCGGCGGCCAGGAGGAACGCGGGGGTCCCGGCGGAGACGCCGTGCCGAGCGGCGTGGCGCGGGGGCGGGTGCCGCTGGGCAGTGCGGACCTGGGTGCCGAGCCGGGGGAGCGGGCGAGCCTGGTCCAGTTCTCCAGCGCCTTCTGCCAGCCCTGCAGGGCCACCCGGCGGATCCTGGCCGAGGTCGCGGGCCTCGTCGACGGGGTCGCGCACATCGAGGTCGACGCCGAGCGGAACCTGGCCCTGGTGCGGGCCCTGGGCATCGAGAAGACGCCCACGGTGCTCGTGCTCGACGGGGACGGGCGGATCGTGCGGCGGGGTGTCGGGATGCCGCGCAAGGCGGACGTGATCGCCGCCCTGGGGGTGGCGGTGGGCGACGGATGAACCCCGGCGCGCCGGGCGACGTACAAGAGGGAGAGGGCCGCTCGCGCCGGTACGCGCGCCCGCACGCAGCGTGACGCGCCTGACATCTGGCCGCTGCCGCTTGACTGTGTACACGAGAGATCGACAGGCTGGTCGTATGCGGTATGAACTCCTGCTTTACCGGCGGCTCCATGTGGACCTCGCCCGGTACGCGAGCGCGCGCTGTTGGGATCGCTGAACGCCCAACCCCTCGATCCCCGACTGTGCCCGTTCCCGCGGCAGAAGGAAGACCCCACATGACGGCCCCGACGGCCACGACAGTCCCGACCGCAGGCCACGACGGCGACCGCTTCGGCCTGCCCGGTTCGCCCGACCTCCTGCGCTCCGTCTTCCGCCGGCACGCCGCCGGGGTCGCGGTGATCACCGCCGCGCACGGCGACGGCCCGGTGGGGTTCACCGCGACCTCGCTCAACTCGGTGTCCGCGGACCCGCCGCTGCTGTCCTTCACCATCGGCACCGGCTCCTCCAGCTGGCCCGCGATACGCGACTCCGGCCACATCGGCGTGCACATACTCGGCGAGCACCAGAGCGAGCTGGCCGGCCTCTTCGCGCGCAGCGGCGCCGACCGCTTCGGCCACGCGACCGCCTGGGCCCCGGGCCCGCACGGGGTCCCGCTGCTGGACGGCGTACTGGCGTGGCTGGCGTGCCGGGTGGTGGCGCTGGTGCCCGCGGGGGCGCACCGGGTGGTCATCGCGGAAGCCCTTGAGGGGGACCCGGCCGGCGAAGGCCGGCCGCTGCTGTACCACCAAGGGCGCTTCAACGCTCTGCGCGACTGAATCGTCCCTGCTGGGACGGGTTCGGGTGCGTTGGCCAGATCACAGTTCGGTGGCCTTGCAACCCGGGAAGACCCACGGTGTACTGACGAGTAACATTCCCTTCGGAGCGCGGGCCGCCCCGACCGGGATCCGCCCGAAAAGGCGCCTATGCTGCCTCCACAAGGCGGTATCAGTAAAAGACGATGCGGTAGGAGAGCCGGCGTGAGCCTGAGGATCGTTGTCTGTGTGAAGTACGTGCCCGACGCCACGGGCGACCGGCACTTCGCCGATGACCTGACCGTTGACCGCGAAGACGTCGACGGCCTGCTGTCGGAGCTCGACGAGTACGCCGTCGAGCAGGCGCTGCAGATCGCCGACGAGGCGGACGACGCCGAGATCACCGTTCTGACGGTGGGCCCCGAGGACGCCAAGGACGCGCTGCGCAAGGCGCTGTCGATGGGTGCCGACAAGGCCATCCACGTCGAGGACGACGATCTGCACGGCTCCGACGTCATGGGCACCTCGCTGGTGCTCGCCAAGGCGATCGAGAAGGCCGGCTACGACCTGGTCATCACCGGCATGGCGTCGACCGACGGCACCATGGGTGTCCTCCCGGCGATCCTGGCCGAGCGCCTGGGCGTCCCGCAGGTCACCCTGCTGTCCGAGGTCAAGGTCGAGGACGGCACCGTCACCGGCCGCCGCGACGGCGACTCCGCGAGCGAGCAGCTCGAGGCCTCCCTCCCCGCGGTCGTCTCCGTGACCGACCAGTCGGGCGAGGCCCGTTACCCGTCCTTCAAGGGCATCATGGCCGCCAAGAAGAAGCCGGTGGAGTCCTGGGACCTGGAGGAGCTGGAGATCGAGTCCGACGAGGTCGGCCTCGAGGGCTCCTGGACCGCGGTCGACTCCGCGGCGCAGCGCCCGGCCCGCACCGCCGGCACGATCGTCAAGGACGAGGGCGAGGGCGGCAAGCAGCTGGCCGCCTTCCTTGCGGAGCAGAAATTCATCTAAGAGGCAGCCTGGCCGGCCAGAGGTTCATCTGAGAACTCCGGTCACCCCCTCATAGTCCCCAGACACTTCGCAATAGCAGGAGAGCAGTCCCATGGCTGAAGTTCTCGTCTACGTCGACCACGTGGACGGCGCCGTCCGCAAGCCCACCCTCGAGCTGCTGACGCTGGCCCGCCGCATCGGCGAGCCCGTCGCCGTCGCCCTGGGCGCCGGTGCGGCCGACACCGCCGCCGTGCTCGCCGAGCACGGCGCCGTCAAGGTCCTCACCGCCGACGCCCCCGAGTTCACCGAGTACCTCGTCGTACCCAAGGTGGACGCGCTGCAGGCCGCGTACGAGGCCGTCTCCCCGGCCGCCGTGCTCGTCCCGTCCTCCGCCGAGGGCAAGGAGATCGCCGCGCGCCTGGCGGTCCGCATCGGTTCCGGCATCATCACCGACGCCGTCGACCTGGAGGCGGGTGACGAGGGCCCGGTCGCGACGCAGGCCGCGTTCGCCGCTTCCTTCACCACCAAGTCCCGTGTCTCCAAGGGCACCCCGGTCATCACCGTCAAGCCGAACTCGGCTCCGGTCGAGGCCGCCCCGGCCGCCGGCGCCGTCGAGGCGCTCGCCGTCACCTTCGGCGCGCTGGCCACCGGCACCAAGGTCGTCTCCCGCACCGCGCGCGAGTCCACCGGCCGCCCCGAGCTGACCGAGGCCGCGATCGTGGTCTCCGGCGGCCGCGGCGTCAACGGTGCCGAGAACTTCCACATCATCGAGGACCTCGCGGACTCCCTCGGTGCGGCGGTCGGCGCCTCGCGCGCCGCCGTGGACGCCGGCTGGTACCCGCACTCCAACCAGGTCGGCCAGACCGGCAAGTCGGTCTCCCCGCAGCTGTACATCGCCTCCGGCATCTCGGGCGCGATCCAGCACCGGGCCGGCATGCAGACCTCGAAGACCATCGTGGCCATCAACAAGGACGCCGAGGCACCGATCTTCGACCTGGTCGACTACGGCGTGGTCGGCGACCTCTTCGAGGTCGTCCCGCAGCTGACCGGCGAGATCAAGGCCCGCAAGGGCTGACCTGCGTCGATGCTGTGACTCGGGGCCGCGTGGTGACACTCACCACGCGGCCCCGAGGTGTTTCCTGCAACCATTGACTAGACAATGTACTCATCACTAAATTCTGCTATGCGGATCTAAGCTTCCGTGAAGCGGAAAAAGAGGAGAGTGCACGATGGGTCAGCAGGAGAAGGTGGCGACGAGCCTCGCAGGCGCGATCAGCGAGGGCATCAGCGCCTCCCTCGCCCCGGTGGACGCGGAACTCGCGCGCCACTACCCGGGCGACCCCGGCACCCGTCAGCCCATCCACACGGTCTACGTCCCCGGTGACGTCTTCGCGGCCGACACCATCCGCTCCTGGGGCGACCAGGCCCTCGCCGCCCTCGACGAGCACGCTCCGGACGCCGCCACCTTCGCCAAGGTCCTCGGCATCAGCGACGAGCTGGCCGTACCCGTCTACGACCGGGTCCGCGCCAAGCTCGCCTCCGAGCCCATCGAGGACCTCCGCGTCGACTTCGAGGACGGCTTCGGCGTCCGCTCCGACGAGGAGGAGGACCAGGCCGCGGCCCGCGCCGCCCGCCTCGTCGCGGAGGCGTTCTCGAACGGGACGAACGCCCCGTACATGGGCATCCGCATGAAGTGCATGGAGTCCAACGTCCGCGACCGCGGCATCCGCACCACCGACATCTTCCTCACCGGGCTGCTCGCGCACGGCGGCCTCCCGGACGGGCTGGTCCTCACCCTGCCGAAGGTCACCTACGCAGAGCAGGTCAGCGCGTTCGTCGAGCTGCTGGAGGCCTTCGAGACCGCCCGCGGACTGCGCACGGGCCGGATCGGCTTCGAGATCCAGATCGAGACCAGCCAGTCGATCGTGGCCTCCGACGGCACCGCGACCGTCGCCCGGATGATCGAGGCCTCCAAGGGCCGCGCGACGGGCCTGCACTACGGCACCTTCGACTACAGCGCCTGCGTCGGCGTCTCCGCCGCGTACCAGTCGAGCGACCACCCCGCCGCCGACCACGCCAAGGCGATCATGCAGGTCGCCGCCGCCGGCACCGGCGTACGCGTCTCCGACGGCTCGACGAACGTCCTGCCGATCGGCACCACCGAGCACGTCCACGAGGCCTGGAAGCTGCACTACGGCCTCACCCGCCGCGCCCTGGCCCGCGCCTACTACCAGGGCTGGGACATGCACCCGGGCCACCTTCCGACCCGCTACGCGGCCGTGTTCACCTTCTACCGCGAGGGCCTGGAGACCGCCGCGGCCCGTCTGAAGGCGTACGTCGCGAAGATCGAGGGCGACGTCATGGACGAGCCCGCCACCGCGAAGGCCCTGGCCGGCTACCTGGTGCGCGGCCTCGACTGCGGCGCGGTCGGCGCCGACGAGGTCACCGCGCTCACCGGCCTGACCCGCGCCGAGCTTGACGCGTTCGCGATCCCGCGCCGCTCGGCGACGCTGACGGCGACGGCCTGACGGTCGCAGCCGTGTGCGGGGCACGGCCGGGGGTCCGCCCCGGCCGGGCCGCGCCGATGATCCACCGGAGCAGGGTGCCGTCCTGGCCCGCCGTGGCGAGCATGCTGCCGTCGGGGGAGCAGGCCACCCCGCACACCGGGCCCGTGTGACCGGTCAGCGGCTCGCCCAGGGGCCGCCCGGCGGCAGGGTCCCACAGCCGCAGCGTGCCGTCCACGCTCACGGTGGCCAGGAGGGTTCCGTCCGGCGTGAACACCAGGTCGTTGATCATCGCGGCGTGGCCGGCGAGGGGGTTTCCGCGTGGTTCCCCCGTCCTCGGGTTCCACAACCGCACGGTGGCGTCCGCGCCCGCCGTGGCCAGCACCTTGCCGTCGGGTGTGAACGCCGCCGACCACACCGGGCCCTCGTGGCCGTCCAGCACGCGGCTGTTCGGCAGCTCCCTGGGCCGGGAGAGGTCCCACAGCCGTACCGTCCCGTCCCGGTACGTGCCGACGAGCCGGCGGCCGTCCGGGGAGAACGCGACTCCCAGGGCATCCTTGGCCTGCCCGGGGAACGGGTCCCCCGCGGGCTTTCCCGATGCCGCGTCCCACAGCCGCAGCATGCCGTCCGCGCCGGCGGTGGCCAACAGCCGTGCGTCGGCGGACAGCGCCAGACGCATCACCGGACCGTCGTGACCGGTCAGCGGCTCGCCCGCGGGGCGCGCCGTGCGCGGATCCCAGGGGATCGCGACCGATGTCATGGCCGGCGTGACGAACAGCCGCCCGTCGGGGGTGTAGAGCAGCCCCCAGGGCAGGACCGGCGGGCCGGCGAGCGGCCCGCCGGCCGGCCGGCCCGTCAGGGTGTCCCGGAACAGCACTTTCTGGGTGTCGGTGGTCATCGCCAGCACCCGCCCGTCGGGGGAGAAGGCGACCCGGACCAGGCACTCGTCCAAGGCCAGTGGGGGCAGGGGCACGAGCTTCCCGTCGGCGGTCAGGACGGCCAGGGCCCCGGCGGCGACGCCGCCGGAGCCCGAGACGGGGGCCGGCGGCCGCGCCTGTCGCTCGTACAGGAGCACCGTGGTGTCCCGGGACCCCGTGGCGAGCAGGGCGCCGTCCGGGGAGAAGGCCAGGGCGTGGACGGGCTGCCGGTGTCCGGTCAGCGGGGGGCCGGCGGGCCGTCCGGTGGCGGTGTCCACGAGGTGTACGGCGCCGTCGTCGGCGGCGCTGGCGAGCACTCGCCCGTCCGGGGAGAAGGCGACGGCGCAGACCGCTCCGCTACGCGGGGCCGGCTGCGCGGCGCGGGGCAGGCCGGTGGCGGTGTCCCGCAGGAGCAGCGAGCCGTCGTGCCCGGCGGTGGCGAGCAGCCGGCCGTCCGGGGAGAACGCGGCCGTGTCCGGGTCGACCGGCTGACCGGAGAGGGGCTCGCCCAGGGGCTGTGCGCCGAACACCTCCCACATGCGGACCCCCGCCGGGTCGGCCACGAGGGCGAGCACCTGCCCGTCGGGGGTGAAGCCGACGGCGGTGACACGGCCCGGGAGGTCGTGGGCGGTGGACGGTACGGGCAGGTGGCCGGCCGCGTACCAGACCCGGGCCGCTCCCGCGGTGTCGACACTCACGAGCAGGCGGCCGTCCGGTGAGTGGGCCAGCCGGGAGAGGGGCTGCTGGTGGGCCTTCTCCAGGGCCGTCTTGCGGCGCGTTCGGAGCACCGCGTCCCAGAGGGAAACGGTGCGGGTGTCCGTGTGGTTCACCGTCATCAGGGCGTTGTCGGGGGCGAACGTGACGGGCCCCGAGTCCCGGATCATGGCGCGGTACTTGTACGGAAGTCCGGTGTCGGTGTTCCACAGCAGTACCTCGTCCCCGTCGGCGGCGGCGGCCAGTTGCCTCCCGTCGGCGGGGAAGGCCAGGTGCCGGACCGGGCCCGGGTGCCCGACCATCCGGAAGCGCAACGTGTACGGGGAGAAGGCCGGGTCCGGGGCGGGGGCGGCAGCGGGCTCGGGCCGGGTGACGACCGGCGGTGACCCTTCGGCGGGAGCCCCGACCGGGGTCGGGGCTGGGGTCGGGGTCGGGGCCGCGGACCGCGCGGCGGCGATCGCCCGCCAGCGCACGCGCCAGGGGGTCAGCTCCGGGGCGGTGTGGGTGGGGACCGGCACCTCGCCGCCGAACTCGTCGTAGGCGTACAGGATCCGGACCAGGGCCATCAGGGTGTCGATCCTGACGAGCCGTTTGGCGTTGAACGCGTCGCTCAGGGTGGCCGTCGACAGCTGGATCCCGGCGCCGGACCCTGCCGCGCGGGCGACGAGATCGCGGTAGGAGGGGTTGCCGCGCTCGATCCGCAGGCGGCGTAGTTCGGCGGCGAGGGCGCCCAGTTCGGCGCCGACCGGGCCGGTGGGCTGCGAGGTCATGGCGAACACGGTAGAACGCCCGCGGGGTGGCGGTCCGTGCTTCCCCGAATTTCCCTGAACTTCCCCGAATTTCTGCGAACGGCACGGAACGGCGTGCGGCCGCAGGGAACGGCACGGCGGAACGGGCGGAGCGGTCCCCGCCGAACGCGGCTCCGTTCAGGAGGAGTTCGGCGGTGATCCAGGGTGAGCCGGAGTCGTTCCGTCCGCGAGGTGCGGAGGCCGCCGGGCGGTGAAATCGAGGCATGACCACACCACCACCGGGCACCGATCCGCCGTTCCTGTCCCTGCACACCGCCGTCGTGCTCGTCATCGCCGTGCTGATCGGCCTCGTCGTCGGCGGGCTGACCTTCCTGGGCGGCTTCCATCCCGCCCTCGCGGTACTCGCCGGACTGGGCGCCACCGGGGCGGCCGTGCCCGTACTGCGGTCTCTGATCCGGTGAGCGTCAGGAGGGCGGGGAGATCTCCCCCGAGCCGCGCCGGATCAGCCGGGTCGGGAGTTCCGTGCGGGCCGGGGGGAGGGCGGCGCCGGCGAGGCGGTGGAAGAGCCGGCCGGCGGCGACCCTGCCGAGGGCCGCGGGGTCCTGGGCGACCACCGTCACGCCGGGGCGCAGCAGGTCTGCCAGCTCGAAGTCGTCGAAGCCGACCAGGGCCACCGGCGGCGTCCGCCCGGCCAGCACCCGTACCACCGTCACGGTCACGCGGTTGTTGCCGGCGAAGACGGCCGTCACCGGATCCGGGCCCGTCAGCATCGAGTGGGCGGCCGCGCGGACGCGCTCCGGCTCGGTGGAGCCGAGGGACACCCAGGATCCAGCCACCGGAAGGCCCGCGTCCGCCATGGCGGCGCGATAGCCGCGCAGCCGCTCCGCGGCCGTGTGGATGTGCGCCTGGTCCCCGATGAAGCCGATCCGGCGGTGGCCTCCGGCGATCAGGTGGGCCACGCCGTCGCGGGCGCCGCCGAAGCTGTCGGAGAGCACCACGTCCGCGTCGATCCGGCCGGCCGGGCGGTCCACGAACACCGTGGCCACGCCCGCCCGGATCTCCGGCTCCAGGTAGCGGTGGTCGTCGCCGGCCGGGATCACGATCAGCCCGTCCACCCGGCGCGCGCACAGGGCGAGGGCCAACTCCCGCTCCCGGTCCGGGTCCTCGGCGCTGGAGCCGATGATGAGCAGGGCGCCGTGCGCGCGGGCCACCTCCTCGACCGCCCGGTTCAGCGGACCGTAGAACGGGTCGGCGAGGTCCTCCAGGACCAGGCCGACGCTGGCGGTACGGCCCTTGCGGAGCACGCGGGCACTGTCGTTGCGGCGGAAGCCGAGGGCGTCGATGGCCTCCTGGACGCGCCGCCCGGTGTCGGGGGTGACGCCCGGCTCGCCGTTGACCACCCGCGACACCGTCTTGAGGCCCACGCCCGCGCGGGCCGCCACGTCCTTCATGGTCGGCCGGTTGCCGTAGCGGGGCTCGGACGGACGGCGGCTGTGGGGCACGGCGGGGATACCTCCGGAGGTCTGGGGCGAGGTAGGACAACGCCCTGACCTTGAGGATAAGCACTCGGCTGATAACCGGGTTTCCGTGGCAGGGTGGTGCGGGCAAGCCACTGGGGGCTGCGGAGGCGAGCCATCGCGAGAGGGGTACACGTGATTGTCTGGATCAACGGCGCGTTCGGTGCCGGGAAGACCAGCACGGCCCGCGAACTGGCAGGACTCCTTCCGGACAGCACCCTGTTCGACCCGGAGTTCATCGGCGACGCGCTGCGCGTGCTGTTGCCGCGCAAGCGGCTCGCCGAGGTCGGCGACTACCAGGACCTGCCGAGCTGGCGGCGGCTCGTCGTGGACACGGCGGCGGCCATGCTCGGGGAGTTGGGCGGGGTGCTCGTGGTGCCGATGACGCTGCTGCGGCAGGAGTACCGGGACGAGATCTTCGGCGGTCTGGCGGCGCGTCGGATTCCGGTGCGACACGTCCTGCTGGCCCCGGCGGAAACGATCCTTCGGGAGCGGATGGCGGGGCGGCGGGCGCGGCAGGAGCCCCAGACGGAGCCGCAGACGGAGCCGGCGGATCCGCAGGACCGGCACGGAGCGTACGAGCACATCTCCACGTACCAGCAGGCGCTGGGCTGGCTCACCGCCGACGCGCACGTCATCGACAACGGCGCGATCGGCCCGCGGGAGACGGCGGAGCGGATCGCGGAGGCCGTACGGACCGACGCGGCGCGGGTCTGCGACATCGTGCAGACCCCGGAGCCGACGCGGGAGACCGTGGCGGCGGGGGTGCTGCTGTTCGACGAGCGGGACCGGGTGCTGCTGGTTGATCCGACGTACAAGGCGGGCTGGGAGTTCCCGGGCGGCGTGGTCGAATCGGGCGAGGCGCCGGCCCGTGCGGGGATCCGGGAGGTGGAGGAGGAACTGGGCCTCGCCCTCGACCGGGTGCCGGGGCTGCTGGTGGTGGACTGGGAGCCGCCGCGCCACCCCGCTTACGGGGGCCTGCGGTTGCTCTTCGACGGGGGCCGCCTGACGGAGCCCGACATCGCGAACCTGCGCCTGCCCGGGCCGGAGCTGCGCCAGTGGCGGTTCGTCACCGAGCCGGAGGCGGCGACCCTGTTGCCGCCACAACGCCGCGAACGCCTGCGCTGGGCCCTGCGCGCCCGCGAACGCGGCCACCCCCTCTACCTGGAGGCGGGCCGCCCGACGCCGTAGCCCCCCGGGCCGGTGACGGGGGGCGGGACGGGGCTTGGCCTGGCCTGGCCTGGCCGACAACCGAGCTTGCCGACAACGGAGCTTGGCCGGCGGCGGGGCTCGGCCGACGACGGGGTCCGGCCGAGACGGCGTCCGGCCGAGACGGCGTCCGGCCGACGACGGGGCCCGGCCGACGACGGGGCCCGGCCCTGGCCTGGCCGGCGACGGGGCCCGGCCGACCATGGAGCCCCGCCGGCGACGGGGCCTGGCCGGCGACGGGTCCGCGCACCGCGCCGGCGTCCCGCACCGAGGCCGGGAGGACGCCCGGAGACGCCCGGGGAGCAGCCGCCGGTGGACGGCCCGGCCGGGCGGGTGTCAGCGCGGCACGGTCTCGCCCGCGAGGACGGCGTTCATGACGCGCTCGACGGTCTCCCGCTGCTCTCCGACCGGGGCCGCGTAGGCGATGGAGGCGCGCGCCGCGTCCTCGCCGAGCGTCCGGGTCATCACCCAGGCGGCGAGGTACTGCGACGCCAGGCAGCCGCCGGCCGACGCGATGTTGCCCTCGGCGTGGAACGGCGCGTCCAGCACGGTCACGCCGCGGGCCTCGACGAACGGGCGGCTCGTCAGGTCCGCGCAGACCGGCATGGAGTCCAGCAGCCCGAGCCGCGCCAGCACCAGCGCGCCCGAGCACTGCGAACCGATCAGCTGGCGCGCGGGGTCCAGCGGCAGCTGGGCGAGCAGCCGGTCGTCGGCGACCACGTCACGGGTCTTGACCCCGCTCCCGATCAGTACGACGTCCGCTTCGGGAATGAACTCCATCGGGCGCTGCCCCCTCACCTCGACGCCGTTCATCGAGGTGACCACGGGCGTCGGCGTGGTGATGAAGGCCTCCAGGCCGTCCTTGCGGCAGCGGTTGATCAGGGCGGCGGCGATGAAGCTGTCGAGCTCGTTGAACCCGTCGAAGGTGACCACGGCTACCTGCATCAAAACTCCTCGGTTGCGGCGTCGGACCTCCAGTCTTCCCCCGCCGCCCCGGCGGTCACCTGGCCAATCGGACTCAAGTGGCCTGCCGGAGGGCCGCCGCCGTGCCGGAGGTCAGCGGGTCGCCGTGGCCGAAGCAGGCCACCGACGGGGCGAGCGCGGCCAGCCGGCGCAAGGAGGCCTCGGCCTGGGCGCGGTCCACGTTGAACACGCCCAGCATCACCTGGCCCACCCCTGCCACGCAATCACCCGTGAACAGCACCCCGTGGCGCGGCAGGTGGACCCCTATGCTGCCCGGGGTGTGACCGGGGGCGTGCACGATGACCGCCCCGTCGCCGAAGGGGAGGACCTCGCCGTCCGCCAGCTCGCGGTCCACCCGCACCGGCGGAGCCGGCGGCACCGTCAGGCCGTGTGCGTACAGCGGGACCTCCCAGTCCAGCAGCACCGGCTCCGGGACCGGCCGCTCGCCCCGGATCACCGGGGCGTCCAGGCCGTGCGCGAGCACCTCCGCGCCCCAGCGGCCGGCGAGTTCACCGGCCGCGCCGATGTGGTCGCGGTGGCAGTGGGTCAGGACGATCCGCTCCAGGCACTCCGGCCGCAGCCCGAGCGAGCGGATCCCGCCCTCGATCGCGTCCGCCGCGCCGGCGTGCCCGGCGTCGATCAGGGTCAGCGCCTCGCCGTCGCGCCACAGGTAGGCCTGGCCGATGCGGAAGCGGAGCATGTGCAGCCGGCCGGGGATCACTTCTACGAGGTCGAGTTCCATGATCCCAACGTACGTACGACCGCTCCGCTCCCGGGGTTCCTTTCACCGGGAGCGGAGTTCGCTCGTGGCGCAGCCCGGCGGCGCGTCAGCCGCGCTTGGACTCCGCGTAGTTCAGCAGGAAGTGGGCCTCGGCGACCGACAGCCGCTCCAGCTCCTCGGGGGACACGCTCTCGTTCACCGCGTGGATCTGCGCCTCCGGCTCGCTCAGCCCGATCAGCAGCATCTCCGCCTCCGGGTACAGCGACGTCAGCGTGTTGCACAGCGGGATCGAGCCGCCCATGCCCGCGATCTGCATCTCCTGGCCGGGGTACGCCACCCGCATCGCCGCGGCCATCGACGCGTACGCCGGGCTGCTCGTGTCGGCCTGGAACGGCTGCCCCTGGCCCACGACCTCCAGCTCCAGCCGCGCCTGCCACGGCGTGTGCGCCACCAGGTGCGCCTCCAGCCGCTTGATGGCCTCCGCGGTGTCCACGCCCGGCGGCACGCGCAGGCTGATCAGCGCGCCCGCGCTCGCGTGCACCGACGGGGTGGCGCCGACGACCGGCGGGCAGTCGATACCGAGGACGGTGACCGCCGGGCGCGCCCAGAGGCGGTCCGCGATGGTGCCCTCGCCGATCAGGCCGACCCCGTCCAGCACCTTCGCGTCGGAGCGGAAGTCCGCCTCCGGGTACTGCAGGCCCTCCCAGACCGCGTCCGAGGCCAGCCCGTCCACGGTGGTCGAGCCGTCGGCCGCGCGCAGCGAGGCCAGCAGCTGGATCAGGGCCGCCAGCGCGTCGGGGGCGACACCGCCGAACATGCCCGAGTGCAGGTTGCCGCCCAGCGTGTCGATCTTGACCTTGACCAGCGTCATGCCGCGCAGCGTCGCCGTCACCGTCGGCAGGCCGAGACGGAAGTTGCCCGCGTCGCCGATGAGGATCGTGTCGGCGGTGAGCAGCTCGGGGTGGGCCTCCGCGTACTGCTGGAGGCCGCCCGTGCCCTGCTCCTCCGAGCCCTCGACGATGACCTTCACGCTCACCGGCACACCGCCGTTGGCCTTCAGCGCCCGCAGCGCCAGCAGGTGCATGATGAACCCGCCCTTGCAGTCCGCCGCGCCGCGCCCGTACCAGCGGCCGTCGCGCTCGGTCAGCTCGAACGCGGGGGAGATCCAGGCGGCGTCGTCGAGCGGCGGCTGCACGTCGTAGTGCGCGTACAGCAGGACGGTCGGGGCGCCCTCGGGGCCGGGCAGGAAGCCGTACACCGACTGGGTGCCGTCCGGGGTGTCGAGCAGCGCCACGTCCTGGAAACCCTCGGCGCGCAGGGCGTCGGCCACCCAGTTGGCGGCACCCTCGCTCTCGCTCTTCGGGAACTGCGCCCAGTCCGCCACCGACTGGAAGGCCACCAGCTCGGTCAGCTCCCGCTTGGCGCGGGGCATCAGCGAGGCGATGGTCTCGGCGATCGGATTCTGGGACATGGGCACGCTCCTTTTGGGTGCGACGTTGTACTCCGTGTACGCCGCCCGCGTACGCGGGGTGTGCGCATGCGGGCACGGCGAAAGACAGCCCCGATCCTCGCACAGCCGGGCACAGCCGGCCGGGGCGGTCTCTCGCCGTAGGATTTCCCCGGCATCCGAGCAACAGCGTGATCAGGAGCAGCAGCACATCGTGAGCAGCGACGACGACGTACACGGCGCAGACGACGTACACGGCGAAGGTTCGGGGCGGGCCGCTCAGGGGGCGGGCGAGGAGGTCGCCGGGGGGACCGGTGAGGTGTGGGACGTGGTCGTGGTCGGGGCCGGCCCGGCCGGCGCCTCGGCCGCGCACGCGGCGGCGACGGCGGGGCGGCGCGTCCTGCTGCTGGAGAAGGCCGAGCTGCCCCGCTACAAGACCTGCGGCGGCGGCATCATCGGCCCCTCGCGCGATGCCCTCCCGCCGGGCTTCGTGCTGCCCCTGAAGGACCGCATCCACGCGGTCACCTTCTCCCACAACGGCAAGCTGACGCGGACCCGGCGCTCGAAGCAGATGCTGTTCGGGCTCATCAACCGGCCGGAGTTCGACGCGGGCCTGGTCGCCGAAGCGGAGAAGGCCGGCGCGACCGTCCGTACCGGGACGGCCGTGGCGCGAGTCGAGCAGCACGGCGCGGCGGTGCCCGACCGGCGCACCGTGGCCGTCGTCCTCGCGGACGGCGAGACCGTGCTGGCCCGGGCGGTTGTCGGCGCGGACGGCAGCGCGAGCCGGATCGGCGCGCACGTGGGCGTCGAGATGGACACCGTCGACCTCGGCCTGGAGGCGGAGATCCCGGTTCCGCAGACGGTCGCCGCGGACTGGAAGGGCCGGGTGCTCATCGACTGGGGCCCGCTGCCCGGCAGCTACGGCTGGGTCTTCCCCAAGGGCGACACCCTCACCGTCGGGGTCATCTCGGCGAAGGGCGAGGGCGCCGCGACCAAGCGGTACCTGGACGACTTCATCGCCCGCCTGGGCCTCGCCGGCTTCGAGCCGGCCGTCTCCTCCGGGCACCTGACCCGCTGCCGCAAGCCCGAATCGCCGCTCTCGCGCGGCCGGGTGCTGGTCGCGGGCGACGCGGCCGGGCTGCTGGAGCCGTGGACCCGGGAGGGCATCTCCTTCGCGCTGCGCTCGGGGCGGCTCGCGGGGGAGTGGGCCGTGAAGATCTCAGAGGCGCAGGACGCGGTGGACGCGCGGCGCCAGGCCCTCAACTACGCCTTCGCGGTGAAGGCGGGGCTGGGTGTGGAGATGGGCGTCGGCAAGCGGATGCTGACCTTGTTCGAGGCCCGGCCGGGGCTGCTGCACGCCGCGATCACCGGTTTCCGGCCGGCGTGGACGTCGTTCGCCCGGATCGTGCGCGGCTCGACGACGCTGGCCGACCTGGTACGGACGTACCCGCTGGCCCGCAGGGCGCTGCACGCGCTGGACAACCGGCAGGCGCGGGGCGGCGGGAGCTGACGGGCGGCGCCGATCCGTCGGGGGCCCGGCGTGCTGCCGGGCCCCCGACGGCGTCGGCCGGTCACGGCTTGGGGCGGTGCTTCTCCAGGCGGGCGAGCAGCAGGTTCGGGTCGGTCTGGGTGTTGAAGGCGCCGCTCGGGACGTAGACCTTCTGCCCGTTCACGGCCACGGAGGTGGGGTTGGACAGCCCGTCGGCCGCCGTCAGCAGAATGCTGTGCGAGCCGTCGCGCTGGACCGCGGCGACCTCGCTGGTGGAGTTCAGGGCGGCCAGGACCGTCTCGCCGTGCCCGGCGAAGGCGAAGTCGTCGATGCCGGCGAGGTCGGTGGCGCGGGTCTCGACCGGGCCCGCGGACCCGTCCGCCTCGACCGGGATCCGCAGCAGTGTGCCCTGGTCGAAGTTGGAGACCCAGACCGAGTCCTTGCGCACCTTGATGCCGTTCGCGCCGATGAGGTCGACGGGTTCGAGCTCGGGGTCGGTGGCCCAGGCCGTCGCCGAGCCGTCGTCGAGGGAGATCCGCCACACCTGCCCGAGGTAGGAGTCGGCGGCGTAGAGGACGCCTCGGTGCTCGTCGATCGCGAGGCCGTTGAGGAAGGCGTCGGCCGGCACGTCGGCGCCGGTGAACTGGCTGACCTCGCCGTCCGGGGTGATCCGCCAGATGCCGTTGGCCTCGGTTCCGGTGGCGTAGCCGACGTAGAGGGTGCCGTCGTGGGCCCGTACGAGGCCGGTCGTGACGGCGACGCCGATGAGCGGTGTCTGGGGGTCCGCCACGGCGGGCAGGGTGGCGATGGTCCGGGTGTGACCGCGCTTGTCCACGCGTGCGACCTGGCGGGCGAGCGCGAACGTCAGGTCGACGGAACCGTCGGGCTCCAGGGCGATGTTCTCCGGGGTCTGGCCCTTCGCGAGGTCGAAGTGCTTGACGATGTGCGGGTCCACGAGCGACAGGGGCGCGGCGGGGGCCGGGGCCGGCAGCGTCGACGGCGGAGGCTCGGCGAAGACGGCGGCGCCGGCGCTGGGGGCGGACGCGAGCACGGCGAGGGCGACGGCTACGGCGCCGGCACCGGCGATACGTGGCAGACGGACCATACGGGGCACGGGACTCTCCTTCTCGACCGGGCACGAAGGCCGGGCGGGGCGAAGGTCCAGCCAAACATGACGGGCCGTCAGGACAGGTGTGCTCGCGCGGCGGGGACGCCGCAGATCGCCCGCACGGTCGAAGCGGGCACGGCCGACGGGGGCGGATCAGTTTGAGGTCGTGAGTCGGAAGACCGGGTGATCGGCGGAAGCCGCCTGGAGTTCCGCTTCGGAGGATCGGGCGGTGACGCCGTTGAAGAAGCGGTTCACCTCCCAGCCCCACTTCTGCAGGTACGTCCGCAGCACGGCGGCCTTGGCCGCGGGGTCGGTGACCTCGGTGACCGTGAAGGCGCGCACCTTGCGGCCCACCCGCAGCTCCCCGCCGCCGGCGACCCGCATGTTGCGCACCCACTGGGAGTGGCCGCGGGCCGAGACCAGGTACTGCTCGCCCTCGTGGGTGTGCGGGTTGACCGGGATCCGCTGCATCTGGCCGGACGTGCGGCCGCGCACCGACAGCTCCGCGCTGCCGGCCAGGCTGATCCCGTGGCGGGCGAGCTTGCCGAAAAGCGCGTTGAAGCGGATGGCGAGCGGACCGGCCTGGACGTAGTGCGGGGTGGGCGCGTTCATGGTGGCCTCCGGGGCTTGGGAGAGCAGTGCTCTCGTTTCGGTGCACTGCCCAGTGTGCACGGAGCGGCGCACCAAAGCAAGAGCACTGCTCTCTGAAGGGATCGGTGCTCCGATTTTTGGGCAGTGCTCCACCCGCATGGCAGACTGGCCCGCATGAGCACCGTGCGAGGGGCCAGGGAACGGGCCCGCATCGAGGTCACCGCCGCCATCAAGGACGAGGCGCGCCGCATGCTCGCCGCCGAGGGCGCGGCCAAACTCTCGCTGCGCGCCGTCGCCCGCGAGCTCGGCATGGTCTCCTCGGCCCTCTACCGCTACTTCCCCAGCCGCGACGAACTGCTCACCGCGCTGATCGTCGACGCCTACGACAGCGTCGGCGCCGCCGCCGAGGAGGCCGACACCCGCGCCGTCGCCGCCGGCGAACAGCCCCGCGCCCGCTGGGTGGCGGTCTGTGAGGCCGTCCGCGCCTGGGCGCTGGCGCACCCGCACGAGTACTCGCTCATCTACGGCTCCCCGGTCCCCGGCTACAGCGCCCCGATGGACACCGTCGGTCCCGCCGCCCGCGTCGGCAACACCTTGATCGGCATCGCCCGCGCCGCCCACCAGGGCCGCGGCCTCGCCCTGCCGCCGCTGCCCGCCGCCCTGCGCCCCGAAGCCGAGCGGATGGTCGCGGACTTCGCCGAGGGCCTGCCCCCGGAGGCGACCGCCGCGCTGGTCGCGGCCTGGGCGCAGCTGGTCGGCCTCATCTCCTTCGACGTGTTCGGCCAGTTCAACCGGGTGGTCGAGGACCGTGACGCCTTCTTCACGCACGCCGCCGGCCGACTGGCGCACGAGGTCGGGCTGCCGTCCGTATGACACGGCATGACCCGGGTGTGACACGGCCCTGACGGAGATTCACGACGGACATTCACATGATGAGGTGACAGCCCGCTCTTCTGTTCCTCACACCAATGCGGGTGGTTCGGCTTTCACCGGCTTGCCGCCCGTCTACTGTTCCTCGGGTCGCGCCCCCGCTCCGCCGACGCCCCGCCCCCGTCCTCGCCGGAGGAACAGTCATGGCCCCCGACCGCGCCGTGAAGGCCCTGTACGCCGTCCTGCTCACCGCCGCACTGGCCGCCCCGGCGCCCGGGGTGACCGAGGCGGCCGGTGCCGCCAGGGGCGCGGCCGGGGCCACCGGGTCCGCCGGATCCGCCGGGTCTCTCGCCAAGGAGGCGAGACCCGCGGCGGCGCCGGCCCCCAGACCCCGGATACCCGGCGTACGGGGCCTGGAGATCGCCGTCCCCGCGTACGTATGGGCCGACGACCGCATGCTCGCGGAACTCACCGCCACCGGCCCGGCCGCCTCGGTCGTCGTCCTCAACCCCGGCAACGGCGACGCCCCGTTCGACGCCCCCTGGCAGGCCCGCGCCGACGCCCTGCGCGCCGGGACCACGGCCACCGGCGAGCGGCCCAAGGTGCTCGGCTACGTCCACACCGACAACGGCAACCGCGGCCTCGCCGCCGTCAAGGCCTCCGTCGACAACTACCTCAAGACCCCCGACGGCCGCCTCCACGTGGACGGCATCTTCTTCGACGTCGTCAGCCGCGACTGCGGCCCCGCCAACGCCACCCGCGACCACTACGCGCAGCTCCGCCGCTACGTCGAGGACACCATGAACGCCGCCGGTCCCGGCGTCCCCGACCTGGTCGTCAACAACCCCGGGACCGCCATCGCGGACTGCTACCTGGAGCCCGGCCACCGCACGGCCGACGTCTTCGTCACGTACGAGGACACGTACGAGGCGTACATGTCCGACGGCTGGCCCGGCGGCAACGTCTTCGACGGTGAAGAGGGCTACCGCCCGGGCACCGAACTCGACCCGGACGGCACCGCGTTCTGGCACCTCGTCCACGACGTCCCCGACGCCGCGGCGATGCGCGCCACCCTCCGCGCGGCCTTCGCCCGCGGCGCGGGCTACGCGTACGCCACCAGCACGGTCATGCCCAACCCCTGGAACGCGGGCCCCGCCTGGCCGTACCGCGCCCAGACCGCGTACGCGGCCGACCTCGGCTAGACGGCGACGCCGTGAAGGCCCCGGGGCCCGGGCCCGGGCCGTCCGCGCCGTTGATCTGCGGCCGAACGGGTCGTCGATACGGCCCGCCGCCGTTGCGGCCAGGTCATCGCGGACGCGCGGCATAGGGTGGCCGTCGCTCACCGGTGCCGGAAGAACGGGACGTCCATGGCGCAAGAACGATGGGACCGCCCGATGTTCGCCCCCGCGTCGGCCCCCGGCACCACCGTGACCCACGACGTCGGCCTGCTGGTGCTCCGGCTCGTCGTCGGCCTCTCCATGGTCGGCCACGGCATGCAGAAGCTCTTCGGATGGTTCGGCGGTCCCGGGCTCTCCGCGACCGGCAAGGGCTTCACGCTGGCCGGATACCCCGCCGGGGACGCCATGGCCGTCATCGCCGGTCTCTCCGAGACCCTGGGCGGCCTCGGCCTCGCCCTCGGCCTGCTCACCCCGCTCGCCGGCGCGGCCCTGATCGGCATCTTCATCAACGTCCTCGACGTGCGGGGGCTCAGCGCCTTCTTCCCCCCGAAGGGCGTCGAACTCGAAGTGCTGCTGCTCGCCGGGGCCCTCACCCTCACGCTCACCGGGCCGGGCCGCTTCTCCGTCGACCACTTCCTCCCCGTACTGCGCGAGTCGCGGCCCCGGTACTCCGTGCTCGCGGTGGTGCTGGGCGTCGTCGTGGGACTCATCGTCCTGCTCATCCGGGACTGACGACCGGGAGAGCACCGGTACGGCGGGTGCCTAACGGCCGTCGTGCGCGGGGCGGCGGGCGAAGCGCCACAGTACGTGGACCGCGCGGAGCAGGAAGACCGCCGCGGCCAGGACCGGGCCCGTCACCGTCAGGGCGCGGCGCGCGGCTTCCGGGAGCGAGAAGACCAGCGCCGGGCCGGCGACCGCCCCGAAGACCAGGGCGGCCACGAAGATCCCGCTGAACACGGCGTACGCGATCTCGACGGTGATCGCGTCACGGTCCGCCTGCGTACGTCGCCCCATGCGCGCAGTGTCACATCGCGCGTCGGCCTCTCACAAGGACGCTTCCGGTCAGGCGCGGCCCGTCACAAGGACGCCTCTGGTCAGGCGCGGCCCGTCACAAGGACGCCTCCGGTCAGACGCGGCCCGTCTCGATCCACAGCCGGGCCAGGTCCAGGTCGCCCGACACCCCCGGCCCGGCCAGCGGGAGCCGGTTCCACAGGGCCGCGTACAGCCAGGCCGCCGTATCGGTCACCTCGCAGTCCACCAGCTCGCCCGTGTCCCCCACCACCGTCCGCGGCGGCTCCGCGGACAGGTGTACGGTCCACACCGCCCCGGTGTCGGCCGCCCGGACCCGCAGCACCCGGGGCTCCGGGGTCCGCACCCGGCTGCGCGGGCGCGCGTGGAAACCGGTGAGCAGCTCGTCCACCCCGTCCTCCGCGAACTCGGGGTCCACCGGAGCGAACTCGACGCCCAGCGCCGCCTCGGCGTCCATCCGGTGGACGGCCGTCTCGTGCGCCTGGCGCCGCGCCCAGAAGGCCAGCGGCGAGGGCGCGGCCGTCGGCAGGAAAGTCCAGCACTGCACATCGGCCGGGGCCCCGGCCAGGGTGCGGACGAGGTCCGCGTGCCCCTCGCGGAACCACGCCAGCAGCTCCGGGCCGACCAGTTCGGGCGCGTCCGGGAACGGCACCGGGTCCACGACCGCCTCCGCGACGAACCCGGCCGCCCAGCGGTGCACCGCGCCCGTGTGCCGCAGCAGATCCGAGACCCGCCACTGCGGACACGTGGGCACCGGGGCCTCCGTACCCGCCCGTTCCGCGGTGTCGGCGAGCAGCTCGCCTTCCCGTACCAGCGTCTTCACGAAGTCATCCGTCTTCATGGTCATGGCCGGAGTCTCCCAGGCCACCGCCGACAATGGAGGCATGGACGGGGAACTCTTCCCGCGCGAGCGGACCCTGATCGCCCCCGGCGCGGTGCACGTGCCCGACTGGCTCGGACCGGAGCGGCAGCGGGAGCTGCTCGCCGCCTGCCGGGAGTGGGCGCGCCCGCCCGCCGGGCTGCGGACGGTGCGCACGCCCGGCGGCGGGACGATGACCGCCCGGCAGGTGTGCCTCGGGCTGCACTGGTACCCGTACGCCTACGCCCGCACGGCCGTCGACGGCGACGGGGCGCCGGTGAAGCCGATGCCGGGATGGCTCGCGCAACTGGGCCGGGACGCCGTGGCCGCCGCGTACGGCGACGCCGTCGACGGCACCACAGCCTCCTACGACATCGCGCTGATCAACTTCTACGACACGGACGCCCGGATGGGCATGCACCGCGACGCCGAGGAGAAGTCCGCGGCCCCGGTGGTCTCCCTCAGCCTCGGCGACGCCTGCGTCTTCCGGTTCGGCAACACCGCCTCGCGCGGACGCCCGTACCGGGACGTCGAGCTGCGCAGCGGGGACCTGTTCGTCTTCGGCGGTCCGAGCCGGCTGGCGTATCACGGGGTGCCGAGGGTGCTGCCCGGGACCGCCCCGGCCGGGCTGGGCCTGACCGGGCGGCTGAACATCACCCTCCGCGTCGGCGGGCTCGGGCAGCCGGCGCCGGGGACGGACTAGGGCGTGTCGTCAGCGTGGCGCCGGTCAGGCCCGCGGCGCCGGACGCCGCGGCCGGGCGCCGCTTTGACGACAGGGCCTGGCGGCGCGGCCGGGGCGCCGATCATGCGAGGATCGCTGTCATGAACGGCAACGGGGCCCCGCCGCGGGTGGGGGATGAGACCACGGGGTCCACGGCGTCCGCGAGGACCAAGCTGGAGCGGGGCCGGGGCGCGCTCGGACCGGCGCTGGAGCTCGTCCACACCGGCCGGGCCCCGACCCGGGCGGTCCTCACGGCCGAGCTCGGCGTCACCCGCGCCACCGCCGGAGCCGTCGCCGCCGAGCTGGAGGCGCTCGGTCTGATCCGCGTCGACTCCCGCCCGGGCGGCGCGGGCGGCACCCAGGGCCGCCCCTCGCACCGGCTCTCCGTCGACGAGAACGGCCCGGTCGCGCTGGCCGCGCAGGTACACCCGGACGGGTTCCGGGCCGCCCTGGTCGGCCTCGGCGGCCGGATCGTGGCGACCGCCCCCGGCAAGGTCACCGTCTCCGCCGACCCGGCCCAGGTGCTCGGCGCGGTGGTCGGGGCGGGAGCCACGCTGCTCGCGCGCAGCGGCCGCCGCTGCGTCGGCGCGGGCCTCGCCGTGCCGTCGGCCGTCGCCGAGCCGGAGGGGACGGCGCTCAACCCGCTGCACCTGGCCTGGCCGGCCGGTGCTCCCGTACGGGACATCTTCGCGGAGTGCGTCAAGGCCGCCGGGATCGACGGCCCCGCCCTGACCGGCAACGACGTCAACCTCGCCGCGCTCGCCGAGCACCGCCACGGCGCGGGGCGCAGCGCCCAGCACCTGCTCTGCGTGGCCACCGGCCACCGCGGCGTCGGCGGCGCGCTGGTGCTCGACGGCCGCCTGCACAGCGGGAGTTCCGGACTGGCCTTGGAGGTCGGCCACCTCACCGTGAACCCGGAGGGGCGGCCCTGCCACTGCGGCAGCCGGGGCTGCCTCGACGTCGAGGCCGACCCGCTGGCCTTCCTGACCGCGGCGGGCCGCATCCCGGGCCCCGAGGTGTCGCTCCTCCAGCAGGCCCGCGACCTGCTGCGCGAGGAGTACGCCGAGCCCGCCGTGCGGGCGGCCGCCGAGGAGCTCATCGACCGGCTCGGCCTCGGCCTCGCGGGTCTGGTGAACATCCTCAACCCGGACCGCATCATCCTGGGCGGCCTGCACCGGGAGCTGCTGGACGCGGACCCGGAGCGGCTGCGCGCGGTCGTCGCGGACCGGAGCCTGTGGGGGCGCAGCGGGGGAGTGCCGATCCTGCCGTGCACCCTGGACCACAACAGCCTGGTCGGCGCGGCGGAGCTGGCGTGGCAGCCGGTGCTCGACGACCCGCTGGGGGCCCTGGGAGCGGCGGCCTGAGCCGTTCGGGTGACTCCGGCGGGCCCGGCC
Organism: Streptomyces sp. NBC_01551; assembly: GCF_026339935.1. NCBI lineage: Bacteria > Bacillati > Actinomycetota > Actinomycetes > Kitasatosporales > Streptomycetaceae > Streptomyces > Streptomyces sp. NBC_01551. The sequence continues at coordinate 510,798 of NZ_JAPEPX010000001.1, read as the reverse complement.
GGCCCAGGGCTACCCGGGCCGGGCGCCGACCGACACCGCCACCGGCACGCCGACGGCGACGGCTCCCGGATCGACGGCGACGAACGCCGCCGGCGCGGGCTCTCGTACGGGCAGGGCGGTATCGATGCGGACCGTGCCGGTCGGCGCGGCGGGCGCGGGCGTGGCCCGCAGCGAGAACCACACGACCTTGCCCGGGCCGGCGTCCTGCGGCCGCGCCCCCCAGGCCTCGCTGACGGCCTCGACGAGCGCGAGGCCGCGTCCGCAGGTCTCCAGCGCGTCGAGGGCGTCCGGCGAGTCCAGGGCGTCCGCCCGCGCCTCGCGCAGGACCGGAAGCCGCGGATCGCTGTCGTACACCGAGACGGTGAGGCGGCCGAGGCGGAACTCGATCTCGACGGTGCACGCCTTGTCCGGCTGCGCGTGGCGGTGGACGTTGCTGAGCAGCTCCGTCACGCCGAGCGCAGCCCGGTCTATGAGCGGGTCGAGCTGCCAGTGGCGCAGTTGAGCAGAAACGATTCTTCGGACCTGACCGATCCGCGACGGCAGGGCTTGCAGTTCGACGACGCAGTACCTGCGGGAATGACTGATCACGGCTGCGACTCCCCGACATGAGTGTTACGGGTGCTGCACCCTCAGTAATGCTCCACCAGGGTCACCCACGGTGCCCCGCTGTGCAACCGAACGCGCGAGAACGCGCGAGAACACGCGAGACGAGCCGTTCGAGGGGGCCGCGGGGGCGCGTCGACGGCCTGCGCGGGCCTTCGCCGGTGCGCGCGCAGCGGCGGCCTAAAGCGATCCGCATAGATACCCAAAGTGACTGTTTGCGCAGGTGAGGGAGGTACATTGCGAGAGCAGGGGGCGAACGCACGCACGAAGGAGCACGGCGCATGAGCACCACCGGCAGCACCCGCAGCACCGGCGCGACGGTCACGACCGTCGACGTCGACCGCACTGACGCGGACTACCGCGCCTGGCTGAAGGAAGCCGTCCGCAAGGTCCAGGCGGACGCCAACCGCTCCGCCGACACCCACCTGCTGCGCTTCCCGCTCCCCGAGGCCTGGGGCATCGACCTCTACCTGAAGGACGAGTCCACCCACCCCACGGGCTCCCTCAAGCACCGCCTCGCCCGGTCCCTGTTCCTGTACGCCCTCTGCAACGGCTGGGTCCGCCCCGGCCGCCCGGTCATCGAGGCGTCCAGCGGCTCGACCGCCGTCTCAGAGGCGTACTTCGCCAAGCTGATCGGCGTGCCGTTCATCGCGGTCATGCCGAGGACGACCAGCCCGGAGAAGTGCCGCCTCATCGAATTCCACGGCGGCGCATGCCACTTCGTCGACGACCCCATGAAGATGTACGAGGAGTCGGCGGACCTCGCGGCCCGGACCGGCGGCCACTACATGGACCAGTTCACGTACGCGGAGCGCGCGACGGACTGGCGCGGCAACAACAACATCGCGGAATCGATGTACCAGCAGCTGCGCCTGGAGCGGTACCCCGAGCCCGCGTGGATCGTGGCGACCGCGGGCACCGGTGGCACCTCCGCGACCATCGCGCGCTACGTGCACTACATGCAGCACGACACCCGCATCTGCGTCCCGGACCCGGAGAACTCCTGTTTCTTCGACGGCTGGACCAACAACGACCCGCACGCGAGCAGCGATTGCGGCTCGCGCATCGAGGGCATCGGGCGGCCGCGGATGGAGCCGAGCTTCGTTCCGGGCGCCATAGACCGCATGATGAAGGTGCCGGACGCGGCGAGCGTGGCCGCGTGCCGGGCGCTGGAGCAGGCCATCGGGCGCAAGGCGGGCGGCTCGACCGGCACCGGCCTGTGGAGCGCCCTGAAGATCGTCTCGGAGATGGTCGCGGAGGGCCGCACGGGCAGCGTGGTCACCCTGCTGTGCGACCCGGGCGACCGCTACCTCGACAAGTACTACTCGGACGAGTGGCTGGCGGCGCAAGGCCTCGACATCGCCCCGTACGCGAAGACCCTCGACACGCTCCTGACGACGGGGGACTGGCGCGAGCCGGTCGCCTGACCGGCGCTCGGGCGGGGCCGGACGCGGCCGGACGCGGCGGGCCGAACGCGCCGCACCCCTGGTCCGGTTGGAACCGGCTGGCTACGCTGTGCGGACTTTTGAGACCGTCACCCGCGAGGAGAACTCGGCGCTGGCGACGGCGCTGGCCCCGGCCCCGCCCGAGCCGTCGGAGGTCGGCCGGTCCTGTCTGGGCACGGTGCTGATCCTGGCCTCGATCGGCATCGCCATCTGGGGCGCCGTCGCGGGGAAGTGGTTCGACCGGGAGTCGGCGCGGAGGTTGGTGGCGCAGGGCAACGGCGACGCCCGCCTCGTCGTCGACCCGCCCCACACCCACCTGGCGTGGATCGCGGGGGCCGCACTGGTGCTGGGCGTCCTGCTGGTCCTCGTGGACCGGCTGATCGACCGGCGCTACGCGCGACGCGCGGCGGCCGGGCGCGGTCCCGCCGACCGGGTGTGGTCCGCCGGTTGGTACTGCGGCCGGTGCGGCATGGTCCACGTCTCGGGCGAACCGGCCCTGAGCCTGCTGGAGTTCCGCTCCCGGGTGTGGGAGGCGGCCGGCTTCGGCGCCCAGGCCCGCAAGCGCCCGATCGCCTGAGCGGCCGGGGTCCTGCCGACGCGGTCTGCCCGGGAAGGGACCCCCCTGGGTCCCGTCGTCAAAGGGGCGCCGGTCAGGCCCGCGGCGTCCGGCGCCGCGCCTCGCCGCGCCGTCGGGCCGCGCGAGTACGTCCGGTACGAGCCGCGGCCCTCCGCCTCGCGCCGCACCGCATCGGACACCGCGACCCGGCAACCTTTCCGGTCATGACACGACCTAGCGGTCGCCCGCCGCGCGGCGGGTCGCCAAGCGGGTGTCCAGGGCGCGGACCGCCTGGCGGAAGGAGTGGCCGAGGCCCGGGCGGGCGGCGGCCAGGGCCAGCCGGAAGGGCTTCGGGCCGTCGGTCGCGAAGGTCCAGCGGACGCGGGTTCCGGTGCCCGAGGGAGTGAGCCGCCATTCCTCCAACAGGGCCCGCATGCCGGGGGCATTGGTCTCGTCGACCCGGTACGCGTAGCGCTGCCCCGGGTCCGCGGCCATGATCGTCTCGCGGAACCGGACCCCGCCGACCAGCTTGACCTCGCGGCCCGCGCCGCCGTGCGTCGGCCGGGCCACGGTCACCGCCCTGAACCAGCGCGGCCAGCCCTCGACTTCCTCCGCCAGCGCCCGGTACACCGTCTCCGGCGCGGCGGCGACCTCGGCCGTGAAGACGTGCCGGACCGGGGCGACCTCGATGAAGTCGAGCCCCACGGGGCGGAGTCGGCGAGCCATGGAAGTACCCCCTGAGGTGTGACACGGCCTGTGTGCGGGCACCATAGCCGAGCTCCCGTCAGAAGTCCGTACCGGCCGGGACCGCACGCAGGAGGCCGCCGTGCCGGACACCCCCGCACTGAACACCCCCGCACTGAACACCCCCGCGCTCAACGCCCCCGCACTGAACGCCCCCGCGCTCAACACCCCCGCTCTGAGCACCCCCGTACGTCCCGATCCGCTCGCACTGGAACTGCTCGTCCACGGCGTCGCCGGCGCCGGGCCCGACGAGCTGCTCGGCGATCCCCGCACCGTCCGCGTCACCGGAGACTCCACCGCCGCCGTCTTCCGCCGCACCGAGGACGCCGACGCCGAGGCCCACCCCGAGCGGTACGCGGGCCGGCCCGTGCCCGAGGCCTACTGCTGGTCCCGCCTGACCTCCGGCAACGGCACCCGCGCGCTGTGGTTGCTGCTCCTGCCGTTCATGGTGGTCAACCTCGCCCACTGGGCCCGCCCGGCCGCGCCAACCTCCGCGTCCGGCAACGGGGTCGCCTCCACGCCCGCCCCGGCGCCCGCCGCCGAGACCGGTGCCGGGGGATCACCGCGCGCCGTCCGGGCGTACGGGCTGCTCGTCCGGATCCTCGCGCTCAGCCTCACCGCCCTGCTCATCGCCGCCGCCTGCGAGGTCGCGCTCGACCTCCTCGCCTGGCAGTGCGCCGGCTCCTCGGCCTGCACCGGCTCCCGCTCCTGGCTCGGATTCCTCTCCGCCGACGGCGGCTGGTGGGGCCAGCCCGGGCGGCGCCTCGCGCTGGGCGCGCTGGTCCCGGCCGCGCTGACCGGGCTGCTCTGGTTCCTGTCCAACCGCACGTGGAGCGCCTACGAATCCCAGCCGCCGCCCTCTGGCACCGGCGACCCGGACGCCCTGGACGACACCGCGCCCGCCCTCGGCCGCCCCGGATTCTGGTACGGGCGCCGCCTCGTGGCCCGGCTGCGCGCGGCGCACACCGCCGCCGGGCTGCTCACCGTCGCGGCGGCCGTCGCCGCACCCGTGGCCCGCCACGACCGCCGGGCCGGCGTCCCCGCGCTGGAGGCCTTCGGGTGGGCCGTCGAGGCGCTGCTCGCCGCCGGGGCCGTCACGGTGGCCTGGGTCGTGTGCCGACGCGGCCGCACCGAGGCCCGCCCCGACCACCGTCTCGACCGGGCCGCCGTCACCCTGCTGCCCGGCGGGGCCCTCGCGCTGCTCGTCCTCGTCCTCGGGCACGCCTGCTGGTCGCGCCCCGGCTGGCACTCCGCCGGGCGGCTTCCCGGGGACTTCGCCTTCGGCGTGATCATGCTGGCTCAGGGGTGCGGCGTGCTCGCCCTGGCCTTCGTCGCCGGCCACCTCCACCGCAGGGCACCCGATCCGGCCGCCGCCCTGCGCGGCCTCGGCGGGCCCGCCGTCGCCATGCTCGGCTGCGCGCTCGGCGGGGTGATGTCCGGCGGGGTCGCGCAGCGCGTGGCCGACTGGCTCGACGGCGGAGCCACCCCCGGCATGGCCGGCGCCCCGCTGCCCGGGCCGCCCGTGCTGCTGTCCTGGCAGGCCGCCGTACTGCCCCCGCTGCTCCTCGTACTGGCGCTGCTCGCTGCCTGGTTCACCGTGCGCGGGGCCGGGCTCCCGACGCCGGCTCGCCCGGGCCGTGGCCGCCGAGTACCCGGGGGAGGTGCCCGACACCGCCCGCAGCCGCCGGATCGCCGGGGCCCGGGCCGCCGCCGCGCTGACCGACTCCGCGCCCTGGTTCGTGGGAGCCGTCTCCGGGATCACCCTGCTGCTCGGCGCCGGCGCCCTCGCGGGGGCCTGGCTCACCGGACGGGTCCCGGGCGAGGCGGCCCGGGGCGCGGACCCGCTGCTGGAGGGCGCCGCCCGCGCCGCGCAGGACGCCGGGGCGTGGCTCATCGGCCTCGGCATCGCCGTGTTCGTCACCTGGGGCCGCCGCGCCTACCGGGACGCCGCCGCCCGCCGCACCATCGGCATCCTGTGGGACGTCGGCACCTTCTGGCCGCGCGCCGCCCACCCGTTCGCCCCGCCCTGCTACGCCGAGCGGGCCGTCCCCGACCTGACCTGGCGGATGACCGGCTGGACCGGGCGCACCGGCGGCCGTCTGGTGATCTCCGGCCACTCGCAGGGCAGCGTGCTCGCGGCCGCCGCCGTCTGGCAGCTGCCGCCGCCGGTCCGCCGCAGGGTCGCGCTGCTGACGTACGGCTCGCCGCTCGGCCGGCTCTACGGGCGCTGGTTCCCGGCGTACTTCGGGCCGGGCCCGCTGGCCGCCCTGCACGGGGAGGTCGACTGCTGGCGCAACCTGTGGCGGGCCACCGACCCGATCGGCGGCCCGGTGCTGGCCGACGCCGGCGCGGACGTGGACCGGGGCCCGCTCGCCGACCCGATCGCGTACGGGCGCAGCGCCCGCCACCCGCTGCCCGCGCCGATCCTGGGGCACTCCGCCTACCAGGCGGACCCGGCCTTCGCCGCCGAGCGCGACCGGCTCCTCGCACGGCTGGCCGCCGCCGCGCGGGCCGACGTACCGCACCAGCGCGAGGACCCGCCCGGCGCTGCTCAGAGCCCGCCGGAGCCGCCCCCGGGCCTCAGCGGGCCCCCGCCGGCAGCACCGTGAGGTCCGGCGGCACCGGAAGGTCCGGGAGATCCGCCGGGAACAGCAGGGTGAGCTCGTCCGTGGTCGGCTCCGACAGCTGCGCCACCCGTCCCGCGTGCCGCTCGACCATCGACTCGAAGGTCTGGCGCGCGGTGCGGCCGTTGCCGAAGGCCGGGCCCTTGGGCAGCTCCGTGAAGTACGTCAGCAGCGCCTCGCAGGTGCCCTCGCCCAGCCGGTACTCGTGTTCCTCCGCCTGCTGCTCCACGATCCGCAGCAGTTCCCCGGGCCCGTAGTCGCCGAAGGTGATGGTCCGGGAGAACCGGGAGGCCACCCCCGGGTTGACGGTCAGGAACCGGTCCATCTCCGCCGTGTACCCGGCGACGATCACCACCACCGCGTCCCGGTGGTCCTCCATCAGCTTCACCAGGGTGTCGATCGCCTCGCGCCCGAAGTCCCGGCCCGAGTCCTCCGGCGCCAGCGCGTACGCCTCGTCGATGAACAGCACCCCGCCGCGCGCCCGGTCGAAGGCCTCCTGCGTGCGGATGGCGGTGGAGCCGATGTGCTCGCCGACCAGGTCCACCCGGGACACCTCGACCAGGTGGCCGTGCTCCAGCACGCCGAGGGAGGCGAGGATCTCCCCGTACAGCCGGGCCACCGTGGTCTTGCCGGTGCCGGGGGAGCCGGTGAAGACCAGGTGCCGGCGCACCGAGGCCGCCTTCAGGCCCGCCTGCTGCCGCCGCCGGCCGACCTCGATCATGTCGGTGAGCGCGCGGACCTCCCGCTTGACGCTGTCCAGCCCGACGAGCGCGTCCAGCTGCCCCAGTACCGCACCGGAGCCCCGGCCGGCCGCCGTTCCCGCAGCCGTTCCCGCCGCCGTTCCGGTCGTCGCGGCCGCCGTCGGGTCCGGCCGGCCCGCGGGGCGTGGTGCGGGCACCTCCGGCGCCGTCGGCCCGCTCCGCGCCGCGGCCGCGGTGACCGTACGGATGCCCGCTCGCTCCCCGGCGGACCCGCCGCCCGAAGCCGACTGGGCGGCGAGACGCGGCCCCGACTCGTCGCTTGTGCACTCCTCGGCGACGGGTCCGTCCTCGGCGAACTCGTAACCCCCGCGCGCGCAGCGCTCGGTGTGGCAGCGGCTCAGCGTGGTGCGGCAGCCGTCGATGACGTGGAAGCCGAAGCCGGAGCTGCCCGTCACCCGGCATGCCGTGAAGGTGCCCCGGCCGCCGGCCGAGACGTAGAACCCGGCCTCGGCGGGGGAGCTGACCACGCACCGTTCCAGGGACGGATCGGCGCCCTTGGTGACGATCACGCCCGTCTGCACGGAGTCGATGGTGCAGTTGGCGAGCGTGCCGCCGCTGCCGTGGTCGCGGAACCAGGCGCCCGTCGCCGCTTCCCGGATGCGGCAGTCGTCCAGCTGGGCGGTGGCTCCGTCGCTCACGGAGACGGCCGTGTTGCGCACCTGGGACAGGTCGCTGTCCACCACGTCCACCCGCGAGCCCCGGTCGAGGACGAACACCGCGTCCGGCACGTCGTGGACCCGGCAGGAGTCCAGCGAGGCGGTGGCCCCGTCACTGATCCACACCGCCGGATAGTCGCCCGTGCTGTCGTGGATCTCGCAGGACTCGGCATCCACCCGGGTACCCGGGTCCCACACCGACAGGCCGTTGCGGCCGAACCGGCGGACGGTGGTGCGGCTGAGCGTGAGAACCGAACGGGCGCGCAGGTCGACCGCGTTCTCCGGGATGTCGTGGATGTCGCACCCGGCGAGCGTGAGTACGGCGTCGGTGTCGAGGGTGACCCCGTCGGCGGAGGTGCGGTGCACCGAGCAGTCGGTGAGCCGGGCGGCGGCGCGGGCGGCGACCTGCACTCCGGTGCCCCGGATCTCGTACACCTCGCAGCCCAGCGCCTCCAGGCCGGAGCCCTCGCCGGTCACGCCGATGCCCGCGCCGGTCGCGTGGTGGATCCGGCAGCGCTCCAGGCGCGGATGGCCCCCGCCGCGCACCGAGACGCCGGTCTGTCCGGCGGCGACGACCTCGCACTCCTCGAACACCCCGCCGCCGCCGTCCAGTACGGCGATCCCGACCCCGGTCGGGTTCTCCACGGTGCAGCGCCGCACCAGCGGCCGGGCCCCGCCGCGGACCTCGATGCCGGCCGCCGAGCGGGTGCTCACCCGCAGGTCGGTGAGCTCGGGGGAGCCGTCCTCGACCAGCACGGCGGGCGCCGCCCGGTCCTGGCCCTCCACGTGCAGGTCCTGCACCACGGCCGAGGCGCGGACGGTCAGCGCGACCCCGTCGAGCGGGGCGATCCGCACCGACCCCACCGAACCCTCCGGCCCGCGCAGGGTGACGGCATGGTTCAGCACCAGGTTCTCCCGGTAGGTGCCGGGGGCGATCGACAGCACGTCCCCGTCGCCCGCGACGGCGAGCGCGGCCGCCAGTGTCGGATACTCACCGGAGCGGCGCCGCCACCGAGAAGCCCCGCCGTGCGTCACCTGGACCGTGCCCTGAGCCATGGTGCTGTCGTGCCCCCACCCTCGTACTCGCGCTGCCGAAGCGACGGAAGCCGCTCAAAAGCCACCGAAGCGGCCGAAGCGACTGAAGCGACTGAACTGGCTCTCCACCGTAGCGCGCGCGGGGCCGGGGAGTTGCCAGGTCAGCTGCCCGCGCCCGCCCGGCCCCAGTCCGGGCCGGCCGCCGCCCAGGCGCGGTCCAGCCGTATGTACCGCCGATGCATGAGCCTTCGTACGACCAGCCGCCGGACCGTCTCCACCAGAGCGGCCGCGGCGAGGGCGGCGGCCAGGCCTGCCGTACCCGCGTGGAACGAGGCGGAGGACGGGTCGAGCGGCTGCCCCACCACCCGGCCCCGGGTGTCCGTCCATATCCGGAACTGGTCGCCGGCGCGGGGCGGTTCCTCCGCGGCCGGCACCGTGCCCTCGTGGCTGCTGCCGTCGGGCGCCGTCCACGCGGCCACGATCCGCGTCCGCTGCGGGGTCTGCCGCTGCGCCGACGGATCGGCGGACGCCCCGGGCAGCGGCGCCGGGCCAGGCCGGACCACCACGGCCGGGACGAGGTACCGCTCGTGCCGCTGTTCGCGCGCGGCCCGCTGAAGGGTTCCGTCCACCTGCGCTCCCGCCACCCAGCCGATGGCCGGAGCCACCACCAGGAAGCACAGCAGCGCGGCGAACGCCACCCACGCCTCGAAGAGATCGGTCGGCCGGCGCAGCGGATTGCGCCGCCAACGCCACACACCCAGTGCTGTCCACACGGTCCGGCTCCCCCTACTTGTGCCAGCCTCCGCCTGCCTGCGCGTCCCAGCCTCCCGCACGCCCGGCGGACGCGCATTCCGGGACGCGCGGGACATGTGTCACCCGATCCGGTGCACGTTCCCCCGCACCGTCTCGTCGTGAGATTCACGTGACTTCCACGCGAGATTCCACCTGAGTGTCCACACGTTCCGAAAGCTCCAACGGCGTGGTCGGGCACGTTGGTTCCAGAAGGCGTGCGGAGCCCCTCGAAGGTGTTATTCCAGCACGCGTACCTCGTCGCCCACGCGTACCGTGCCCAGCCGGACCGGCACCAGCTGCCGTCCGAACGCGAGGGACTTCCCGATCCGCCGGTGCCGCGCCAGGGTCTTCAGCGGCTCCTTGCCGCGCTCCGCCGTCCTCTGGTCGGTGGTGGTGACGATGCACCGCCCGCACTCGCGCACCCCGCGGAAGACGGCGTCGCCGATCGCGATCCGCCGCCAGCCGTCCTCGGCCCACGCCTCGGCCCCCGCCACCACCACGTTCGAGCGGAACCGATCGATCGGGAGCGGGCCCTCCTCGGGATGGTCCCCCTGCGCGATCAGCTGGTTCAGCGCGTCCAGCGAGGCGAGGGTGGTGAGGAGCAGCGGGTAGGCGTCGGCCAGGCTCACGGTCTCGCCGGGCAGGGCGTAGTCCGGGTCGACGGGCCGGCGCACGGCGGGGTCGTCCATGTGCACCAGCCGGGCCGGGAGCCCGAGGTACGCGGAGAACCAGTCGGCCGCGGCGCTCGCCGCGACGACGGTCTCGACCTTCTTGCCGAACAGCACGACGGGCTCCAGGGGCCCGGGCTCCGGCACCTCCACGACCAGCTCCGCCATGCCCGGACCGGACAGCGCGACCCGGCCGCCCTCCAGCGGACGGGCCGAGGCCAAGGCCAGCCGCGCCTGCTGGCGTTGGGTGATCACCGCACCCTCGCTGTCGACCACCGCCCAGCGGCGGTCCCCGGACAGCCCCCAGGGCTCCACGGCCACCTCGTCGGGAGCAGTCCCCGCTACCGACTTGACGGGATGGACATGGAGGGCCTGGACATACAAATTCGCCATGGAGGCATCTTGCCAGGCGACCCCGGCGCGGACCGAGGGAGTATCGGCCCGCCCGTCGCAGCGCCCGTCAGCCTCCTGTCAGACCGCCCGGCGGCCCGCCGTCAGTAGCCGCGTCCCTGGTAGGGGCGGCCGTACGGGTCCTCGTACCCGCCCTGTGCCGGAGTCGGCATCGGGCGCGGGGCGGCCGGGCGCATCGCCTCGTACCCGGTGGCGGCGGCTACCGGCCGGGGCTGCTGCGGCTGCGGGACGTAGCCCGCGCGGACCGGCTGCTGCTGCGGGATGTACGGGGCCGGCGCGTTCTGCAGCGGCATCGGCTGCGGCGCCGCCTGCTGCTGGTACTGGGGGTACCCGTACGCCGGGGCCTGCTGCTGCGGCATCGCCGGGGGCAGCGCGGCCGGCAGCGCCGGCAGGGCGGAGGCGAGGGCCGGCAGGTAACCACCGCTCGAGTAACCGGCGCTCGGGGAGTCGTAGGCGGCCGGAACGCGGATCGGGGCGATCTGCGGGGTGCCGCGTTCGGCGACGAGGGAGTCGTAGATGGGGGTGTCCGGGAAGGAGGGCGCGGAGTAGTAACCGCCGCCATAAGTGGAGCGGGGGGAGGTCATGGGACCTAAGTTAAGCCCACGACTTCACGGGGTCCATAGCGAGGGCTCGTCAACACCGCCCTGACCTGCATATTCCCAGGTCAGGGCCTCAGCTTTCACTTCACGTTCACGTGCACGTTTCGTCACGTGCGTCCCATCTTGATACCTCTCGTGCTCACTGGTTGTGTGTTGCACCGACGTGCTGTTGACGGAGCGTCACAACGCGGTGACCTCGGATGACGCCCCTTCAGGGGCTGCCGCACGGTTTCAGGCGTCGCTGGGGCGGGCATAGGTACGGCCCTTCCAGGCGGCCCCGCGACCGCGGTAGTGAAGGAAAGCGGAGTCGACGGTCATCAGCAGGTAGAGCAGCGCGGTGAACGGCAGCAGCGGGGCGAGGGCGGCGGGCTGCCGGTAGTAGCGCAGCATCGGCAGGTAGGTGCCGGCCATCAGCAGCCAGGCCAGGCCCCCGGCCCAGGCGGCCGCCGGCGGGCCGGCCGCGAGGCCGGCGAGGAGGGCGGCCGGGGGGACGAGGTAGACGAGGACCAGGCCGGCCACCGTCCCGGCCAGCAGTAGCGGCTGGTGGCGCAGTTGCGCGTAGGCGCTGCGCGAGACCATCCGCCACAGGTCCTTCAGGGCGGGGTACGGGCGCACGCTGTCCACCCGCTCCGCGAGCCCCAGCCAGATCCGGCCGCCGCTGCGGCGGACCGCGCGGGCGAGGGAGACGTCGTCGATGACGGCCTGCCGGATGGAGTCGGGGACGCCGGCGCGGACGGCGGCCTCGGTGCGCAGCAGGACGCAGCCGCCGGCGGCCGCGGCGGTGCGGCCGGTGGGGCGGTTGATCCGGCGGAAGGGGTAGAGCTGGGCGAAGAAGTAGACGAAGGCGGGGACGACGAGCCGCTCCCAGAAGCTCGCGACGCGCAGCCGGGCCATCTGGGAGACGAGGTCGAGGTGGGCGGTGGTCGCGGCGGCGACGAGCTCGCGGAGGCTGTCGGGCTCGTGGGCGATGTCGGCGTCGGTGAGGAGGAGGAACTCGGGCCCGTCCGGACCCTGCGGGGTGCGGCGGGCGTGGGCGATGCCGTGTCGGAGCGCCCAGAGCTTGCCGGTCCAGCCGGGTTCGGGGTCGCCGGGGGAGACGACGGTGAGGGGGAGTCCGGGGTGTGCGGCGGCGAGGCGGAGGGCGAGGGCGGCGGTGCCGTCCGTACTGCCGTCGTCGACCAGGATCACCTCGGCGTCGCCGGGATAGTCCTGGGCGAGCAGGGAAGGCAGGCTGCGTGGCAGCACCTCGGCCTCGTCCCTGGCCGGGACGACGATGGCGACGGAGGGCCAGTGGGCGGGGGCGGTGCGCGGGGGGAGGCGGACGTCGGTGCGCCAGAACATGCCCTGGGCGAGGGTGAGCCAGAGCCAGGCGGCGAGGGAGACGTAGGCGGCGGTGGTGAGGAGGCCCATTGCGGCAGTGTGCCGAAGCGGGGGGCGCGTGTCTCGCTCCTCGGGGGTGTCCCGCCGACGGATCCCCGCCCGTGCGGCGCCGCTGCCGGGGCGCGGCCCCGGACCCCGCGCCTCAAACGCCGACGGGGCTGGGATTCCGGCGGGGCCGGGACGGGCCGGCGGGGTCGGCGGGGCCGGGTGGTGGGGTGTCGGGTGCGGCGCCGCTGCCGGGGCGCGGCCCCGGACCCCGCGCCTCAAACGCCGACGGGGCTGGGATTGCCGCGGGGCCGGGACGGGCCGGCGGGGACGAGGGCGCCGGGGGTGGGGAAAGCTGGGGTTTCGGGTCCGGTCGATTAAGGTGACCAGGTGAAGATCGCCCTCATGGACTCCGGGATCGGCCTCCTCGCGGCGGCTGCCGCGATGCGGCGGCTGCGGCCGGATGCCGATCTGGTTCTCTCCTCCGACCCCGACGGAATGCCGTGGGGGCCGCGTACCCCCGCCGACCTCACCGAGCGGGCCGTCGCCGTCGCACGGGCCGCCGCCGCGCACCGCCCCGACGCGCTGATCGTGGCCTGCAACACCGCCTCCGTGCACAGCCTGCCGAACCTGCGGGCCGAGCTGGAGCCGGGGATCCCCGTCATCGGGACCGTGCCGGCGATCAAGCCCGCCGCGGCCTCCGGCGGCCGGGTGGCGATCTGGGCCACCCCCGCCACCACCGGCAGCCCCTACCAGCGCGGGCTGATCCGGGACTTCGCCGCCGGGGTCCAGGTGACCGAGGTGCCGTGCCCCGGTCTCGCGGACGCCGTCGAGTACGGGAACGAGGAGGCGGTCGTACGGGCCGTCGCCGCGGCCGCCGCGCTGACCCCGCCGGACGTCACCGACGTGGTGCTCGGCTGCACGCACTACGAGCTGGTCGAGGAGCCCATCCGGGCCGCCCTGGCCCAGCGGACCGGCGGCACCGAGCTCGTCTTCCACGGCTCCGCCGAACCGGTCGCCGTCCAGGCGTTGCGCCGCTTCGGCGCACTGCCGGAGCCCGGTCTGCCCCGTACCGGCGCACTGACCGTGCTGCTCAGCGGCCGCCCGTCGCAGCTCCCGGCCGCCGCGCTCGGATACGCCGAGGGCCGGCTGCTCGTCGGGGAGAACGCGCCCGTCGGGTGATCCGCGCGCGCACGCGCATGCACGCGCTCGCGCTGACGAGACGAAACGTCTTGCGATGGCTCCTGGTCTTCGTTTAAGGTCGTCACGAGACGAGACGGTTCGTCTCTTCACGTTGCCGTCGAGGAGAGGGATTGCCCTTGCGTGCTCCACTTGCCGCCACCCAGATCGTCCTGTCCGACGTCACCAAGCGCTACGGCACCCACGTCGTCCTGGACCGCGTCAGCCGTACGGTCCGGCCCGGCGAGCGGGTCGGTGTCGTCGGGGACAACGGATCGGGGAAGTCCACCCTGCTCCGGCTCCTCGCGGGCGCCGAACGGCCCGACCACGGGCGGGTCGCCGTCACCGCGCCCGGCGGGGTCGGGCACCTCGCGCAGGCGCTCGACCTCCCCCCGACCGCCCGCGTCGGCGACGTGATCGACCTCGCCCTCGCCGACCTGCGGGCCCTGGAACGCCGCATCCGCACCGCCGAGGCGCAACTGCGGCAGGCCGGCCCCGACGGGCTCGCCGCCTACGGAGACCTCCTCGCGGCCTACGAGGCGCGCGGCGGCCGCGACGCCGAGCGCCGGGTCGCGACCGTCCTGCGCCGCCTCGGTGAACGCACCGCGCTCGACCCGGACCGCCGGCTCGCCGCGCTCTCCGGTGGCCGGCGCTCCCGCCTCGCCCTCGCCGCCACCCTCGCCGCCGAACCGGAGCTGCTCCTGCTCGACGAACCCACCAACGACCTCGACGACGAGGCCGTCGGCTGGCTGGAGGACCGGCTGCGCGCCCACCGCGGCACCCTCGTCGCCGTCACCCACGACCGGCTCTTCCTCGACCGCGTCACCACCACGATCCTGGAGGTGGACCACGACCACCGCACCGTTCGCCGTTACGGCAACGGCTACGCCGGCTTCCTGACCGCCCGCGCCGCCGACCGCGCCCGCCGGGAGCGGGAGCACGAGGAATGGCGCGAGGAGTTCCGCCGCGCCGAGCGGCTCGCCGAGACCAGCATCGGGCGCTTCGGCGAGATCCCCCGCAAGCTGCCGCGCGGCTTCAGCGGGGCCGGCGCGTTCCGGGCCCGGTCCCGCACCCATGGCGCTGCGAGCCGGATCCGGGCGGCCCGCGAGCGACTGCACCGCCTGACGGAGAACCCGGTACCGCCGCCGCCCCGGCCGCTCAGCTTCACCGGCCGGTTCACGGCCGGCTCCGCCGGGGTCGTCGAGGCGACGGGACTCGCGCTGCCCGGGCGGCTGGCGCCCACCGGGTTCCGGCTCGCGGCGGGCGAACGGCTGCTGGTCACCGGCCCCAACGGCGCCGGGAAGTCGACCCTGTTGCACCTGCTTGCCGGTGAACTCGCCCCGGGGGAAGGCGCGGTGCGCGTACCGCAGCGCGTCGGGCTGCTACGGCAGGACGACCCCTGGGTGAGCGAACCCCGTTCCACCGTCGAGGTGTTCGGCCCGGAGTACGCCGACCGGGTCACCGCCCTCGGCCTGCTGCGCCCGGCGGACCTGACCCGACCCGTCCGCGCCCTCTCGGCCGGTCAGCGGCGCAAGCTGGAGCTGGCCCGGCTGGTCACGCGGCCGCTGGACCTGCTGATGCTGGACGAGCCGACGAACCACCTGGCCCCCGCCGTGGTGGAGGAACTGGAGGCGGCCCTGGCCGGGTTCACCGCGACCTTGATCCTCGTCACCCACGACCGCCGGCTGCGCGCGGCCTTCCGCGGCCGCCGCCTGGAGCTGGCCCCGGCGGCGGGCGACCTCGCGACCGGTCAGCCGCGCGCCGGTCAGCCCGCGGCCGCGAGCCGCTGAGCCAGTTCCCGCAGCGCCGCCGCGTCCAGGACCCGGTCCCCGAACCCCGGCAGCGGTACGTGCAGCGGGGCCGTCCACTCCACCGGGATCTCGGCCTGTCCGTACCGGGCGCCGGCCAGGGTTCCGGTCACCGCCGCCACCGTGTCGGTGTCGCCGCCCAGGTCAACGGCGGCCCGTACGGCCTGCGCGAACCCGGAGGTGGTCCGCAGCGCCCACACCGCCGAGCCGAGGCACGGCCACACCGCCCCGTTGAACTCGGTGGCCAGGCCCGGATGCCAGTCGGGGGCGAGCACCCGGCCGTACCGTTCGCGGTGGTCGGGGTGGACCGCGTCGAGCGCCTCGGGGAGGGCGGCCAGCGGATCGGAGCCGTCCAGGCAGACCCGTACCAGCTCGTGCAGGATCGCGGTGCCTTCCCAGGCGGCCCGGTCGCCGTGCGTCAGCGCCGAGATCCGCCGGGCGGCGTCCATCGACTCATCCCGCCCGGCGGCGGCGAAGTACACCGCCGAGGTGGAGGCCCGCATCAGCGAACCGTTGCCCGCAGCACGGGAGTTGACCTGGAAGTGCACCGCGGCGGCCAGGTCCCAGGGCTGCCCGTTGGTGAGCACGTCCTCCGTCTGGAGCCCGATGTCCTTGGGGTGTCCGGCCGCCCAGCGCTGGAACCGCCCGAAGGCATCCGGGAGTTCGAGTCCGCCGTGCTCCAGCAGCGACTCGCCGACCAGGACCGCCATCTGCGTGTCGTCGGTGGCCTCACCCGGATCCCAGCCGCCGCCCGCGCACATCTCCGCGCCGCGCGCGGTCAACTCCCCGGCCGGGCCGAACTCGTAGGGAGCGCCCAGCGCGTCGCCGACGGCCGAGCCCAGTACGGCGCCCACGGCGCGGTCGAGTCGGGTGATCACGGTTGCTCCTCGGATGGTTCGGGGTATGCGCGGGCCAGCACCGCGCGTGCGAAGCCTTCCAGGTCGTCGAGGCCGGCCGCGGCGAGGGTCTGCGGGGCCCCGGTCAGCAGGTGCGGGATCGCGCCGTTCCGCCGGCACCGCGACGGCCGCGTCGCGCAGCCGGTCCGCGCCCTGCGCGACGTGCTCGTGAGCCTGCTGGCCGGCTGAAGCCCCCGCGGCCCTCGGCCTACGCCTACGCCTAGGGCTGTGCCTGTGCCTGCGCCTGCGCGAGCCGACGCGCGAGCTCCTCCTCGGAGAGGTCCTCCAGGTGCGTCATGAACACCCAGACGTGTCCGAAGGGGTCGCGGAGGATGACGTTGCGGTCGCCGTGGAACTGGTCCTCCGGGGCACGCACCAGCTCGGCGCCCGCCGCCACGGCCCTGCGGGTGAGCGCGTCCACGTCCGGGACGAAGACGTGCAGGGCCACGGACGTCCCGCCGAGCGCCGAGGGCGCCGCGAACGGGCCCTCGGAGACGTCGCCCAGCATCAGGACGGCCCCGGCGATCCGGATCTCGGCGTGCATCACTCCGCCCTCCGGGTGGCCCAGCCGGAACTCCTCGGTCGCGCCGAAGGCCTCGGTGTAGAAGGAGATCGCCGCGTCCGCGTCGGACACCATGACGTGTGACACCACGGCGGTGCGGTAGCGCTCCGGAACGGCCGTCTGTACTGCCTCGTGAGTGGTCATGTTCGTGACCGTAGAACCGCAAGTTCGCTTGAGGTCAACCGTCGGCAGGCGGCTTGCTGAACCGACCGGCGCAGAGGCGGTGGCGGCCATGCGGAACGTGAGTACGCTGCTACACATGACGGTGCACCCCCCTGGTCCGCTGTGGACGGGCCGGGCCTCCAACCGCGCGCAGTGGCTGCTCGCCGCAGCCGGTGCGGCCTGTCTGGCGCTCGGCATCGCGCTGGCCGTCGGCTCCTCGTGGACCGGGGGCATCGCCCCGCTGCTGATGTCCGTGATCGGCTGCCTCGCCGTGGGCCTGCTCATCCTCTACGGGACCCTCGCCTTCGTCCACGTCGCCGTCACGGTCGACTCCGAGGCCCTGGTGGTCCGCTGCGGCCACATAGGGCTGCCGCGCCGCCGGATCTCGCTGGCGGAGGTGACGTCGGCCGAGTTCGTGCCCCGGATCACCCCCCAGCAGTGGGGCGGCTGGGGCTACCGCTGGCGCCCCGAGAAGGGCACCGCCGTGATCGTCCGGCGGGGCGAGGGAGTGGAGCTGCGTCTCGACGACGGGAAGCTGTTCACCGTCACCGTCGACGACGCCGAGAACGCGGTCCGGGTCATCCGTACGCATCTGCGCGCCCTCGCCCGCTGAGGCGTTTACCGGTCTCCGGCAGGCGGGGACGTACACTCCGCCAGATGAGCAGCAGTGTCACCCGCGCGGCCGGGAACGAGCCCCCGCAGCCCTCCGCGGCAGCCAGCACCGACCTCGCGCCCGAGCCCGGGACCGGGGTCGAGCCGCCCGTCGGCGAGCGGAGCGCAACCGGCTCCCGTGCGGTCGCCCGGTTCGCGCGCCCCGTCCTGGCCGTCCTCGCCGGCGCGCTGCTGTACGCGAGCTTCCCGCCCCGCCCCCTGTGGTGGCTGGCGCCCTTCGCGCTCGCCCTGCTCGCCGGCTGCCTCCACGGCCGCCGCGCCCGCGCGGGCTTCGGCCTCGGCTTCCTGTTCGGCCTCGGCTACCTGCTGCCGCTGCTCGTCTGGACCAGCGAGGGCGTCGGCCCCGTCCCGTGGCTGGCCCTCGTCACGCTCGAAGCGCTCCTGATCGGCCTGACCGGCCTCGGTATTGCCCTCGTCAGCCGGCTCCCCGGCCGACCGCTGTGGGCCGCGGCCGTCTGGATCGCCGGCGAGGCCCTGCGCGCCCGCGCCCCCTTCGGCGGGTTCCCCTGGGGCAAGCTCGCCTTCGGCCAGGCCGACGGCCTCTTCCTGCCGCTCGCCGCCCTCGGCGGCACCCCGCTGCTCTCCTTCGCCGTCGTCCTGTGCGGATTCGGGCTCTACGAGGCCCTGCGCATCGCCCGCGACCACCCCCGCCGGGCGACCGCCGTCCTCGCCGCCCTCACCGTCGCCGCCCCGATCGGCGCGGCCCTCGCCGCCCGGCCGCTGGTCTCCGACTCCGCCGAGGACGGCACCGCCGTCGCCGCCGTGATCCAGGGCAACGTCCCGCGTGCCGGCTTCGACTTCAACGCCCAGCGCCGCGCGGTCCTCGACAACCACGCCAAGCGCACGATCGAACTCGCCGAGGACGTCAAGGCCGGGCGCGCCCCGAAGCCCGACTTCGTGGTCTGGCCGGAGAACTCCTCCGACATCGACCCCTTCACCCAGCCCGACGCCTACGAGGTCATCGACAAGGCGGTCAAGGCCATCGGCGTGCCCGTCGCGATCGGCTCCGTACTGGCCCCCGACACCGGGCCGCTGCGCAACACGATGATCCTCTGGGATCCGGTCAAGGGCCCCACGGACACCTACGACAAGCGCAAGATCCAGCCCTTCGGCGAGCGGATGCCGATGCGCTCCTTCGTCCGGATCTTCAGCGCCGACGTGGACCGGGTGCGCCGCGACTTCGGCCCCGGCAAGGAGCCCGGCGTCTTCGACATGGCGGGCAGCGGCGTCGGCATGGTCACCT
This sequence comes from Streptomyces sp. NBC_01551, assembly GCF_026339935.1. Lineage (NCBI taxonomy): Bacteria > Bacillati > Actinomycetota > Actinomycetes > Kitasatosporales > Streptomycetaceae > Streptomyces > Streptomyces sp. NBC_01551. The sequence continues at coordinate 492,017 of NZ_JAPEPX010000001.1, read as the reverse complement.
GCTACGAGGCCGCCTTCGACGACGCCGTGCGCTCCACGGTCCGGGCGGGCGCCCAGGTCATCGCCGTCCCCAGCAACAACGCCACCTTCGGCCGGTCCCAGATGACCTACCAGCAGCTCGCCATGGACCGGATCCGCGCCGTCGAGCACAGCCGGACCGTCCTGGTCCCCGTCACCAGCGGCGTCAGCGCCGTGATCCGCCCCGACGGCACGATCGTGGCGCAGACCGAGATGTTCACCGCCGACGCGCTCGTCGCCGAGATCCCGCTGCGCTCCACCGAGACCCCGGCCACCCGCTTCGGGCCGCTGCCCGAGTACGTCCTGCTCGCGATCGCCGGCGGCGGGCTCGGCTGGGTCCTGACCCGGCGCATCCGGTCCCGGCGCGCTGCCGGCCCGCAGGCGCCGACGGCCTCGTGAGCCGGCGGTCGCCGGTCCTCCTCGTAGGGCCGGCGGTCGGAGGTCCTCGTAGGTCCGGGGGACCTCGTAGGGTCGGAGGATGAGCACTCCCGAATTCATCCGCGAGATCCGTGCCACCGCCGGGAAACGGCTGCTCCTACTGCCCGGTGTCACCGCCGTCGTCCTCGACGACGGGGGCCGGGTGCTGCTCGGCCGCCGCTCCGACACCGGGCGGTGGTCCGTGATCGGCGGCATCGCCGAGCCGGGGGAGCAGCCCGCCGAGACCGCGGTGCGCGAGGTGTACGAGGAGACGGCGGTGCGCTGCGTCCCCGAGCGGGTGGTCCTCGTACAGATGCTGGCGCCGGTGACGTACCCCAACGGGGACGTCTGCCAGTTCCAGGACATCACCTTCCGCTGCCGGGCGACGGGCGGCGAGGCGCGGGCCAACGACCACGAGTCGCTGGAGGTGGCCTGGTTCGAGAGGGACGCCCTGCCGCCGCTGGAGCCGTTCGCCCTGGACCGCATCGACCGGGCCCTGCGCGACGAGCCGACGTGGTTCGAGGCGCCGGCGCAGATCGCGCAGTAGCGCGTCGCCCGGCGGTCAGTCCTGCGAGACGGCCACTTCACGGTAGAGGTCCAGGGCCTCCTCGCCCAGCACCGCGCTGTACGAGACGTCCGGGTCCGTGCCGCCGCCCTCGTAGCCGCCGAGCACCCCGGCGACCGCGCCGCCCACCAGCCACGGGCTGCCGCTGGTGCCGCCGCTGAGGGCCGGGCAGTCGATCCGGCGCTGGGAGTCGGACAGCAGGCTGGTGACGTTGGCGCAGCGCAGCGGGGTCTCCCGGCTGCTCGGGTAGCCGAGCACCGTGACGGTGGGGTCGGCGGAGCGGGTGACGGCCATCGGGAAGCCGCCCACCAGGTCCTGGACGTTCTGTCCCTCCGCGCCGCCGAGCGGGGCGACCGTGGCGAAGGCTATGTCGTCGTTCGGGTCCTCGCCCTCGGTCCAGCCCGGGGCGATGTGGCTGCCGGTGATCCTCCAGAGTCCGTACGGGGCCACGCCGTCGTGGTAGCCCGGGGCGAAGACGGTGTTCTCCGGGTCGTCGAGGCCGTCCAGGCAGTGCGCGGCGGTGGCGATCACGTCGCCGTAGTCGCTGCGGACGACGGAGGCGGTGCAGAAGTGGCCGCCGTCGAGACTCCCCTCGAACAGCGGTCCCACCCGGGCGGCGGCCGCGCTCGGCGCGGCCTGCGCGGTCACGCCGAGCGCGGGCGCCGCCGAAGCGTCGGGCACGCTGAGCAGCGCGGCGACCGCGGCGAGCGCGGGCAGGATCGTGGACGCCCGCCGCCGAGGGGTGCGGGCGATGTCACAGGCACGGGGGAGCAGGTGCTGGATCATGCACCCGAGCCTTCCCCGCGAAACTGTGTCCGGAGCTCGATATTCCATAAGAATTCGCTGTGAATCCCGGGAACCGCGCGCCGTACGTCCGGAATGCCCCGGCGCAGAGGGAAAACCCGGACACAGCCGAAACCTCCTGATCAGGGCCCTCTAGCGGCGTTCGTACACCGTCACCCGGCGCCCCCGGACCTGACGGTCCTCGACCGGGGTGAAGTGCTCCCTCAGCACGGCCGCCTTCTCCCGGTCCCGGGCCGCGCCCGACGGCTTCGCCACCTTCGCCGAGTCCGTCACCAGCAGCACCCGCTGCCGGCCGAGCAGCTCCGCCCGGATCCGCTCCGGACCCGCCTCCTCGCCCTTGAGGGTCGCCGAGGCCACCGGAGTCCGCGCCAGCGCCACGTCCGACAGCCCCGCGAACGCCTCCGGCGACACCAGCGCGGTGTCCCGCCGCGCCGCCGGCACGAACAGCACCGCGTCCCCGTCCCGCTTCAGCCGGGCCACCTCGCCGGCCACCGCCAGGACGTCGTCCAACCGGCTGGCCGGGGCCCGCTTGCCCAGCTCCACCGGAAGCAGCGCCAGCACCGAGACCCCGACCAGGCCCGGCACCAGCAGGGTCGCCGCCGTCGGGAACCGCGGCGCGCAGGCCCGTACCGCCGCGCCCAGGGCCGCGCCGATCAGCAGGGCCAGACCCAGCATGCTGAACAGCACGTACCGGTCCAGGAACAGCGGCTGCGCCAGCGACAGCCCCACCAGCCCCAGCTGTGGCACCGCCAGCAGCGGCAGCCCGACCGAGGCAACCGACAGCCGGCCGGCGGCGCGCGGCCCGTTCCACCGGTCCGCCCACGCGCCCAGGGCGCCCACCGCCAGCAGGATCCCGGGGCCCGTCAGCATGTGCCAGGTCAGCGGCGGTATCCACGACACCTGGTCGGACTGGCTCCGGCTGAACAGGATCAGCGGCAGCGCCCCCGCCCCGGCCGCCCCGGCGGCGAGCAGCCAGCGCCCCCACACCCCGCGCCCGGTCCGCACCCACCACAGGGTCGCCGCGTGCGCGGGCAGGACCAGCAGCGACAGCCAATTCAGCAGCGCGCACACCAGCACCGTCAGCCCGTACGCCGTCCAGCGCGGCCACACCCGCCGCCCGGGCCGGTCCTGCGCACCCAGCGACACCAACAGCAGCGTCGACACCCCGGCCCCGGCCGCGACCAGCGCGTACGGACGCCCCTCCTGGAGGTAGAACTGCACGGCGGGCAGCAGCCCCAGCGCCAGCCCGGCCCCGAGCCCCGCCCAGAACCCGGCCAGCCGCCGCCCGATCAGCGCCACGCACGCCGCGGCCGCCGCCACCGCCAGCACCGACGGCAGCCGCAGGACCGCCGTACCCGCCCCGAAGACCTCGAAGAGCCCGTGCATCAGCAGGTAGTACAGCCCGTGCACGGCGTCCACGTTGCCGAGCATCGACCAGATCTCGCCCGCCGACCGGCCGGCCACCTGCCAGGTCGCCGCCTCGTCCCGCCAGACGCTGTCCTGCCGCGACAGCCCCCACAGCCCGAGGGCCAGGGTCCACACGACCGGTACCAGCCAGCCGAGATGCCGTCGCGGGCCGGTGCGGGCCCAGGCGGGTCCGGTGGATATGTGGGATGTCATGAAAGAGCTCGGGTCCTCGGTGGGATGCGACGGCGGAAGCGGCCAGTCTATGGACGCCACGGAGGGTTTATCGAACGTGTGTTGTGCACGGCGGCGCGTGAGCGCCGGGCCCGCCCGCCCCTAGCCTCGCCGCAGGAGCACGAACGAGGGGCGGTACCCGGTGAACTGGCTCATCCACGACTACCGCGAGAGCGATCTCGCCGCGGTGGTCCACCTGATCGACACCACGGCCGAACTCGGCCAGGAGTCCGTCTTCTCGCTGGCCGAGTGCATCAGCGCCCTGACCGACCGGCAGCCCTGTGTCGTCGCCGTCCACCAGGGCGTCCCGATCGGCGCCGCCCTCGCCTGCGTCACCGGGGAACGGGCCTGGGTGATGCGCATCGCGATCGCCGCCGGCTGGCGGGGCCGCGGCCTGGCCAGCGCCCTGCTCGTCGAGCTGGAGCGGCGGCTGATCGCCGCCCGCGTCGGCCGCATCGCCTACGTGCTGCCCGAGGAGGACCTGCTCGGCGAGGGCCTGCTCAACGCCGGTTACACCCGCCAGCCCGCCGTCGCCTACTTCGAGAAGACCGAGCCGCTGCACGGACCGGCCGCCGGTCTCCTCGACGACCTCGGCGGACGCTTCCTCGCGAACGACCTCTGGACCAAGGTCGCCGGCATGGAGACGGAGAAGGACCTGATCGAGCGGCGCGTGGTGCTGCCGCTCGCCGAGCCCGAACGGGCCGCCGCACACGGCGTGCAGCCGCCGCGCGCCATCACCCTGTTCGGCCCGCCCGGCACGGGCAAGACCACCTTCGCCCGAGCCATCGCCTCCCGGCTGGGCTGGCCCTTCGTGGAACTGCTGCCGTCCCGGCTGGCCGACGAGGGCAACCTGGCCGCCGCGCTGCGCACCGCGTTCGCCCGGATCGCCGAACTGGAGCGGGTGCTCGTCTTCATCGACGAGGTCGAGGAGATCGCGCCCGTACGCACCGAACCCGCGCAGCCCGGCGGCATCCACGGCGTCACCAACGAGCTGCTCAAGCTGATACCCGGCTTCCGGGAGGGCGGCGAGCGGCTGCTGGTCTGCGCCACCAACTCCATCCGCTCCCTCGACCCGGCCTTCCTGCGGCCCGGCCGCTTCGACTACCTGATCCCGATCGGCACCCCGGACGCCGGGGCCCGCGCCGCGATCTGGGGCCGCTACACGGCCGGCCGCGCGGACGTCGACGTGGCAGCGCTGGTGGCGGCGAGCGAGCTGTTCACCCCGGCCGACATCGAGCACGCGGCGCGGATCGCGGCGCAGGTGTCGTTCGAGCGGGACCTGGAGGCGGTGGGCGCGCGCGGCGCGGCGGCCGCGCAGCTGGGCGCGAGCACCGCGGACTACCTGGCGGCGGTGGCGCAGTGTCGGCCGACGGTGACGCCGGCGATGACGGGGGAGTTCGCGGCGGACATCACGGCGCACGCCCGGTTCTGACGGGTCGAGTGAAACAGCGCACGGCACCCCGGCGCCTCGGCCGGAAGAACGGAACCGGCGCTCCCGCGCATCGGCCGATCGGCCGAGCCGGCTACGGGCGGCAGCGGTACGTGAACTCCACCGCGGCCGTGCGGCTCGCGGGCGAGATCAGTTCGAGCTCGGCCCTGGCGGGATAGGTGCCCGTCCCCTGGAAGGTCCACAGCAGGTGCAGCGTGGCCTCCTTCCGCCCGCTCGGCACCCGCTCCGTCAGCGGATCCGAGCGCGTCCCGTCGCTGCGCACCCAGCGGTACGTGAGGGTTCCCGGGCGCCCGTTCGTCCGTACGAGGGCCACCACATCGGCCGCCGTGTCGCAGGCGGGACCCTTCGGGTCGGTGCTCACCGACACCTCCCGCACCTCCAGCGCCGGGCCGAGCCGCTGCCAGCCCAGGTACGCGAGGACCGCCGCCAGCACCACGGCCGCCAGGGCGTACCGGCGCAGGGCCGCCCCCCGACGCCGACGCGGGGCGGGCGCGACGGCCACCGGGAACGGCGTGCCCGGCATCTGCGCCGTCACCCCGGGCCCGAACCGCAGCAGCGACCCCTCGATACGGTCGGGTACCGCCCCGGACACGGCCTGGGGCGTGTCGAACCGCTTCGTCTCCGCGGGCCGCTGCGGCGGGCCGCTGATCCAGTGGCTGCCGAGCACCGTGGCGCTGTAGTCGTCGTCCTCGGGGACGCGGGGATCGCTCATCGCGGAGGCTCCAGGATCACCGGGGGCTTGCACCGGGGGATGGGCTGTGAGTCCGTGGCGACCTTGGCGCCAGGCTTGGTGGTCACCCGCACGGTCAGGTGGCAGCCGCTGCCGCGCGTGAAGGCGTGCCGACGCTCCAGCGTGGTGGAGCCGGCCTGGACCGGGACGGACTCCGAGCCGTCGGCGTGGCGCAGGTCGCCCGGGCTGTCGCCCAGGAACCATTCGAGCGTCACCGTGGCCGGACCGCCCTTGACGTCGACCGACACGGTCGCCAGCCCGGCCGAGGGGCTCGCCGCCAGGGAGACCTTCACGCCGCCGACCACGATGGTCGGCGTGGGAGTCGGCGTCGGCGTCGGCGTCGGTGTCGGGGTGGTCTTGGTCGGCGTGGGCGTGGGCGTAGGCGTGGGGGAGTGGCTCGCCGTCGGGGTCCCGGACGCGGACGCGGACACCGAGGGGCTCGCGCTCGGGCTCGCCGTCGCGGACGGGCTCGGGCTCGGGCTCGCCGCGGGGCCCGGGCCCGGGGAAACGCTTCCGGCGGACGGGCTCGTCGTCGCGAACGCGCTCAGCGCCGAGGCGCCGCCCGGCTCCCCGCCGACCGCGTTGTACGTGAGCACCAGGACGGCCCCCACCACCAGCGCCACCCCGGCGGCGGTCAGCCCGCGCCGCCCCGGAGCCCAGCTCGGCGGCGGAGGCTCCAGCACCGTCGTCGCCACCGCCGTCGTCCCCGCGGCCGGCGCTCCCGCCGACGGGAACAGCAGCGGCAGCAGCGCGGCCAGCGCCGCCAGCTTGCGCTGCCCGCGCTCCTCCCACTGCGGTCCGTACGCGGCCAGCGCCACGCCCTCCAGCTCCGCCACGAACGCCTCGGCGTTCTCCGGGCGCTGCTCCGGCCGCTTGGCCAGACCGCGCCGGATCAGCGGACGTACCGGCTCCGGCGCCTCCGTCTCCGGCACCGGGGCCTCTATGTGCTGGACCGCGAGCTCCGCGAAGTTCTCCCCGTCGTACGGCTTGCGCCCGGTCAGGCACTCGAAGAACGTGGCCGTCGCCGCGTACACGTCCGCGGCGGGCGAGGCCGGCTGCCCCTGCCACTGCTCGGGGGCCATGTACGCGGGCGTACCCGCCACCCCCGGAGTCGTGCCGCGGCCCGCCGCGATCCCGAAGTCCACCAGCTTCGACGAACCGTCCGCCGCGACCAGCACGTTCTCCGGCTTGTAGTCGCGGTGCACCACACCCGCCCGGTGCGCCGCGGCCAGCCCGAGCAGCGAGCCCTTGAGCACCACCAGCGCGGCCTCGGCGTCGGCCCGCCCGGACTGCTTCAGCAGCGCGCGCAGCGAGACGCCGTCCACCAGTTCCATCACGATGGCGGCCCCGCCGGGCGACTCCACGTACTCGTACAGCCCGACGACGTACGGCGACCGCAGCCCGCCCAGGAGCCGCGCCTCCGCCCGGAACTCCCGGACGAAGGCCGGGTCCTCGCGGAGCCGGTCGCTCAGGTACTTGACCGCGACCGCCGTGCCCGTGCCGTCGTGGACGGCGAGCACGACGCGGCCGCTGCCGCCGGAACCGAGGTCCCGGACCTCCGTGTATCCGGGCACCGTCCAGGTGCTGCTCATCGTTTTGCCCCCTGCCGTGGCGTCGCCGCGCCCAAGGTCTCCGGTCGCAAGCCGACCGGCCACCCCCTGGGACACGGTTTCCGCCACGGCCGGTTCCCAACCCCGTCCGGTGTCCCGAACCGTGGCCGGGCCGTGGTCGGGCCGTGATCAGGCCGCGGCCCGCAGGGCCCCGATCATGGAGTGCAGCCGGTCGGCCGCCGCCCGCCCGAAGGCCGGGTCGTTGATGTGGGTGTCGTAGTCGTAGAGCCGGGCGGCGCTGCCCCGCAATCCGTCGCGCAGCGCCGAGAACAGGGCCCGGTCCGCGCGCGGGTCATGGTACGGCCCGCCGGGGGCGCCGAGCGTGGACAGTCCGCGCAGTGGGACGCAGACCGCCGTGGGCCCGGTCGCCACGCGGAGTTTGCCGGCGACCCGGCGGCCGAGTTCCGCGCATTCGGACTCGGTCGTACGGATGACCGTGATCGAGGGGTTGTGGACGCGGACCCGCCGGTAGCGGGCGTGTTCCGGCAGGGTCTCCAGCGGGCCGAACTTCACCATGTCCAGCGCGCCCAGGCTCACCACCTGCGGAATCCCGGCCCGCCCGGCCGCGCTGAGCCGGTCGGGGCCGGCGCTCAGGACGCCGCCGCACAGGTCGTCGGCGAGCTCGCTGAGGGTGAGGTCCAGCACCCCGGCGAAGATCCCCTGCCCGGCCAGGGTCTCCAGGGTGCGGCCGCCGGTGCCGCTGACGTGGAAGACCAGCACCTCGTAGCCGAGTTCGGTGAGCCGCTCGCGGGCGGCGTCCACTCCGGTCGTGGTCACCCCCGCCATGCTCGCGGCGATCAGCGGCGGGCCGCCCGCGCCCAGCCGGGCCGGCCGGCGCTCCACCGAGGTGCGGGCGAAGGCCTTGGCCATCCCGGCGATCGCTTCCACCGCGTTCGTCAGCACCGGCGCCGAGACGCTGTTGATGCCCGCGATGTCCACCACGCTGTACATCATCGTGATGTCCGAGGATCCGACGTACGGGGCCACGTTCCCGGACGCCATGGACGAGACCATCAGCTTCGGGACGCCCAGCGGCAGTGCGCGCATCGCCCGGCTGGCGATGGAGGTCCCGCCGCTGCCGCCGATCGCGAGGACCCCGTGCAGCCGGCCCTCGGCGTGCAGCCGTAAGAGGACCGCCTCGGCCCCCTGGGCCATCGTGGTGACGGCCGCGCCCCGGTCGGCGGCCGTCCGCAGTTCCGTCAGTTCCGTTCCCGCCGCCCGGGCCACCGCTTCACGCGGCACGTCCGCGGGCACCCGGGGCTCGCCCATGATCCCTGTGTCGACCAGTACCACTTCGACGCCGGCACGCAGCAGCTTCTCGCGCAACCAGCCGTACTCCACACCCTTGGTGTCCAGGGTTCCCACCAGCACGACGTTCGTCATATGTGTAATGTCAATGCAGATGTGGTCCGCTGGCAAGTCAAGGTGCGGTCAACCCTTCAGGAGCCCCAACAGCCGCTCCAGGAAAGGAATTTGACCCTTCACCAGTTTGGTTCCGGCCACGGTGGGAGTAAACCAGGCCACTCGGTCCAGCTCCGGGAACTCCTCGACCCGTCCCGAGTGCGGCGGCCACTCCATCGTGAAGGTCCCGGGCACCATCAGCGCCGGATCCAGGTCCGCCCGCACGGCCCAGATCCGCACCGTTTTTCCGCTCGAAAGGACCACCTCGCCCAGCGGCAGGTACGGGCCGTCCGGCGGCGGCAGCCCGATCTCCTCGGTGAACTCCCGGCGGGCCGCGTCGAGCGGGGCCTCGTCCGGCTCGTACTCGCCCTTGGGGATGCCCCACCCGCCCTCGTCGCGGTGCTCCCAGAGCGGGCCGCCCATGTGCCCGAGCAGGACCTCGATCCCGTGGTCGGCGCCGTCCTCGCCGCCCGTCCGGCGAAACAGCAGCAGTCCGGCACTCCGCTTCTTCGTCATGCCCCGATCCATGCCCCGAAACGGGCCGGGTCAGTGCGCGTGCGGACCCTCGCGGTGGACCGGGCCGTGGGCGTCCGCACAGTGCGGGTCCGCCGGGTGGCCGCCCGCCCGGCCCACCGAGAGCAGCTCCTCCTGGACGTGGTCGACCTGGAGCGTGGTGTGGGTGATCCCGTACTCCTTGGCGAGCAGCTGCTCCAGGTCGCGGCGCACCGCGTGGCAGTCGCCCGCCGGTTCCACCAGGACGTGCGCCGAGAGGGCCGCCTGGCCGGAGGTGATGGTCCAGATGTGCAGGTCGTGCACCTCGGTGACCGGCGGCTGTCCGACGAGCCGGTCGCCGACCGCGTCCGGGTCCACGTTGGCCGGGGCCGCCTCCAGGAAGATTCGGCCGGACTCGCGGACCAGCCCGTAGCCCGCCCGGACCATCAGCACCACGACCACCAGCGTGGCGATCGCGTCGGCCTGCACGAAGCCGGTGGTGAGCACGATCAGGCCGGCCACCGCCGTCCCGATGAAGGCGAACAGGTCGTTCAGGATGTGCTGGTACGCGCCCTCGACGGCCAGGGAGGAACGGTTCGCCCGGGAGATGCACCAGGCCGCCGCGATGTTGACGACGATGCCCGCGAGCGCCGTCACCAGGACCAGCCCGCCCGCCACCGGCGGCGGGTCGAGCAGCCGGCGCACCGCCTCGTAGGCCAGCCAGGCCGCGAGCAGCAGCAGGGTGAGCCCGTTGGCCTGGGCGGAGAGTATCTCCGCGCGCTTGAGGCCGTACGTGAACCCGCCGCGCGCCGGGCGGGCCGCGAGCCGCATCGCGATCAGCGCGAGGACGATCGAGACGGCGTCGGTCAGCATGTGCGCGGCGTCGGAGATCAGGGCCAGGGAGTGGGCCATCACGCCGATGGTCACCTCGATCGCCATGAAGGTGCCGATCAGGCCGAGCGCGATCGCCAGCCAGCGGCGGTCGGCGTTCGGGTCGACGCCGTGGCTGTGACCGCCGTGTCCGTGGTCGCCGTGTCCGTGACCGTCGTGGTCGCCGCGGCTGCCGTGGTCGGCGTGGTCGCTGTGAGCGTGGTCGTGCCCAGTCATGGGATCCCCCGTTGATTCGGTTCCGACGCGTGAAGTGAAGCGCACCGCGCCGAGATGGGCAAAGGCTGCAACGGGGACCGTTGTCATTACCCATAAGAGGCCTCTGACCTGCGGTTATGCTGAGCCGGTCCGATCGTGGGAAAATCTGCTCATGGTCCAGCGCCCCGGTGTGCCGACCGCGCCCGAGCTTGTCCTGGAAACCGACAGGGGCTCCACACGGATGAGCCCGGGCCGGACGTATCACGTCGGCCGGGACCCCCTGTGCGAGATCTGCCTCGACGACGCCCGCGTCTCGTGGCACCACGCGGTCCTGCGCCCCGACGGCGACCACTGGACCCTGGAGGACGAGGACAGCACCAACGGCACCTGGGCCGACGGCCACCGCGTCCACGAGTGGGCCGTCGGAATCGGCAGCGAACTCCGCTTCGGCGGCGCGGACGACGGCCCGCGCGCCCTCCTCCTCGGCCCCGCGCCCCACGCCGCGTCCCCCGCGTCCTCCGCGTCCTCCGCGTCCGCCGCGCCCTCCGCGTCCCGCGCATCGGAGGCATCGCCCGCACCGGCCGCACCGGCCGGATCGGCCGCATCGGCCGCCTCCGCCGGGGACGGCCCCGCCGCGGTCTCGCGGCCCGCCCTGACCCACACCTTCCGGCAGCCCAGCGGCACCCGCCCGCTGCCCTCCCGGACCGCCGTCCGCATCGGCCGCGCCCTCGACAACGACCTCGTCATCGACGACCTCGCCGTCTCCCGCCGGCACGCCGAACTGCGCGCCCGGGGCGACGGCACGTACGAGATCGTCGACCTCGCCAGCCACAACGGCACCTACCTGAACGGTGCCCCCGTCGAACGCGCCGCCCGCATCACCGAGGGCGACATCATCGGCATCGGCCATGTCGCCTTCTGCCTCGCCGGGGACCAGCTCCAGGAGTACGTCGACACCGGCGAGGTCTCCCTCGACGTGCAGGAGCTCGCCGTGTCCGTGAGCACCGGCCGAGCCCGCAGGACCCTCCTCGACCACGTCTCCTTCCCCGTCGGCGCCAAATGCCTGCTCGCCGTCGTCGGACCCAGCGGAGCCGGCAAGTCCACCCTCCTCGGCGCGCTCACCGGGCTGCGCCCCGCCGACCACGGCACCGTCCTCTACGACGGCCGCGACCTCTACCGCGACTACGCCGAACTCCGCAACCGCATCGGCCTGGTCCCGCAGGACGACATCCTGCACACCCAGCTCACCGTCCGCCGCGCCCTCGGCTACGCCGCGGAACTCCGCTTCCCGCAGGACACCGCCACGGCGGAACGGCAGGCCCGGGTGGAGGAGGTGATCGGCGAACTCGGCCTCGCGCAGCGCGCCGACCAGCCCCTCCACAGCCTCTCCGGCGGCCAGCGCAAACGCGTCTCCGTCGCCCTGGAACTGCTCACCAAACCCTCCCTGCTCTTCCTCGACGAGCCCACGTCGGGGCTCGACCCCGGGATGGACCGCTCGGTGATGCGCATGCTGCGCGGCCTCGCCGACGACGGCCGCACCGTCATCGTGGTCACCCACAGCGTGCTCAGCCTCGACGTCTGCGACCGGCTCCTGGTCCTCGCGCCGGGCGGGCGCACCGCCTACTTCGGGCCGCCCGAGGACACGCTCGCCTTCTTCGGCTTCACGCAGTGGCCCGACGCCTTCGAGGCGTTCGAGAACCAGCGCGGCCGCGACTGGGCCGGCGAGTACCGGGGCTCGCCGCCGTACCGCGCCTACGTGGACATCGCCGCCCGCCAGCCCAGAGCCTGCGGCGGTGACCGGACCGCGGGGCCGGCGGCCGTGGCCCCGGCGCCCACCGCCCAGAGCCGGCGCTCCCAGCTGGGCACCCTGATCCGGCGGTACGCCGCCGTGCTCGGCGCCGACCGCACCTTCCTCGTCGTCATGATCGCGCTGCCGTTCGTGATGGGCGCCATGGCCCGCGCCCTCGCGGGCAGCGCGCTGACCGCGGAGACGGCCGTCAACGCCCTGCTCATCCTGTGCGTCGGCGGGGTGCTGACCGGCGCCGCCAACGCCGTGCGCGAGCTGGTCAAGGAACGCGTCATCCACCAGCGCGAACGCGCGGTCGGGCTGTCGCGGTCGGCCTATCTGATGTCCAAGGTGGTGGTGCTCGGCGCCGTCACCGTGGCGCAGGCCGTCGTCCTGACCCTGGTCGCGCTGCTCGGCGTACAGCTCGGCGCCCCGGACGGCGAGGGCGTGTTCCTCCCGCCGCTCCTCGAAATCACCCTCGCCGTCGCCCTGCTGTCGTTCACCGCGATGATGCTCGGCCTGCTGGTCTCCGCCCTGGTCACGAAGGAGGAGGTCACCATGCCGCTGCTGGTCCTCCTCGCCATCGTGCAAGTGGTGTTCTGCGGGGCCCTCCTCCAGCTCAGCGGGGTCCCGGTCATCGAGCAACTGGCCTGGCTGGTGCCCTCGCGCTGGGCCCTGGGCGCGATGGCGGGCACCATCGACCTGGGCGCGATCGTCCCCGGCACCCTCGCCGCCGACCCGCTGTTCGCACACGCGGGCGGGGTGTGGCTGCTGAACATGGGGATGATGGTGGTCCTGTCCGTCCTGTTCGGGGTGCTGGTCGCCCTGCTGCTGCGGCGGCACGAGCCCGCGGTCATGCGCAAGCAGGCCCGATGACGACCCCGTCCGTCGGCGCCGAAGAGTTCGCGGACTTCCGGCCCACGCACGTCGTCCCCCAGGAGGGGCTGCACGCCTGGGAGGCACCCGACACCTCCCGCCCGACCACCCCGCTCGACGCCTTCCTGCCCGTGCAACTGCTCTCCCGGCGCGGGGAGTGGGCGGAGATCCTCTGCGCCAACGGGTGGTCCGCGTGGGTGGACGGGCGCCTGCTGGTCTCCGTACCGCAGCCGCCCCCGACCGGCGGACAGCCGCTGACGCGCACCGAGGACCCGCGAGCGCTGCTCTCGCGGACCGCCGAGGCCCTGGACCGCTACCGGCGGGCCGCCGACGACCTCGGCTCCGGGCGGCTGGACACGGAGGGGTTCCGGCGGGCGACGCTCGGGGTGAAGGCCGGGATGGTGCTCGACGGGGAGGCGGTCTGGCTGTACGACGAGGCCTCCGGGCGCTGGATGTACGGCGACGGGCTCCACCTGACGACCTACGCGGTGGCGGCCGGCCCGGGCGCCTCGAACCCGTCGGTGGCCCCGGCCGCATCGGCCGAGCGGGAGTCCTGATGCCTTCCGAGCCCGAGGAGGTCACCCGCCCCTCCGGGCTGTACGAGCCCGCGGGCCACCGGGCGGACCTTCTGGGCAAGCGGATCGCCGGGTACCAGGTGGAGAGCGAGATCGGGCGCGGTGGGATGGCGGTCGTCTACCAGGCGCACGACCTGCGGCTGGACCGGACGGTGGCACTGAAACTGCTGGCACCGGAGCTGGCCCGGAACGACACCTTCAGGCAGCGGTTCGCCTTCGAGTCGAAGGCGGCGGCGGCCATCGACCACCCGCACATCGTCCCGGTGTTTGATGCCGGGGAGGCGGACGGACTGCTGTACATCGCGATGCGGTACGTGGCCGGCCAGGACCTGCGGGCGCTGTTGGACCGGACGGGTCCGATGCCGGTCGAGGCGGCGGTGCGGATCGCCGCCCAGGTGGCCTCGGCGCTGGACGCGGCGCACGACCACGGCCTGGTGCACCGGGACGTGAAGCCGGGGAACGTCCTGGTCGCGGAAGGGACGGACAGCGAACACCCCGAGCACGTGTACCTGACGGACTTCGGGCTGACGAAGAAGTCCCTGTCGCTGACCGGGTTCACCAGCGTCGGGCAGTTCGTCGGGACGCTGGACTACGTCGCGCCCGAGCAGATCGCCGGGAAACCGGTGGACGGGCGGTGCGACGTCTACAGCCTGGGCTGCGTCGTCTACGAGATGCTGGCCGGCGGGCCGCCCTTCCAGCGCGAGGACGACATGGCCCTGCTGTGGGCGCACCAGTACGACCCGGCGCCCCCGCTGAGCTCACGGCGGCCGGACCTGCCGCCGGCGGCGGACGACGTCCTGGCGAAGGCCCTGGCCAAGTCCCCGGAGGACCGCTGGGGCAGCTGCCTGGAATTCACCTCGGCCCTGCGCCGGGCGGGTGCGGGCGCCGCCCCGCTCGCCGCGCCGCTCGCTCCCCCGACGCCGCCGAAGCCCCGGCCGCTGACGCCGTCCGGGCCCCCGCCTCCACCACCGCAGTGGGCCACGCCGGTGTTCCGCGCCCACCGGGAGCCGTAGGGCCTCAGACCAGGGAATCGATCCAGCGCTCCAGGCGGCGGCCCTCGCGGACCATCAGCTCCGGGTCGCGGAAGGTGTTGGTGAGCAGGGCGATCCCCTGATAGGCGGCCATCAGCGCGACCGCGAGTTCCCGCGCGTCCGCGCGGCCCATGGCCCGGAACTGCTGCTCGGACCAGTCGAGGAGCACCCGCATCACCTTCGCGATGGTCTCGTCGAGGCCGTCGGCACGCTTGTCGAGCTCGGAGGCCAGGCTGCCGGTCGGGCAGCCGTACCGGGCCATCACCTCGCGCTGGTCGACCCAGCCGCCCAGCAGGGCCTTCAGCCGGTCCTGGGGGGCGGGAAGCGCGTCGAGCGCGGTGATCAGCTGCCGGAGGTTCTGCTCGTGCGCGCCTATCGCCGCCTCGACCAGCTGGTCCTTGGTCTTGAAGTAGTAGTACACGTTGCCCACCGGGACGTCGGCCGCGCGGGCGATGTCGGCGAGCGTGGTGGCGGCGATGCCCTGTTCGTGCAGCACCTGGGCCGCGGCGTTCGCGAGCCGCTCGCGCTTGCCCGCGGCCTTCCCGGAAGTTTTTGGGTGAGTCACCTGACTGACTATAGACGTGGGCGTGGTGACGGGCTATGTTCGTGACGTGACTAAGTCAGTCAACTAACTGACTGGCTGGCCGAGTGAGTGGGGGAAATGCGCATGATGGTGGTAACGGGTGCGACCGGGAACGTAGGCCGGGAACTCGTACGGCTGCTGGTCGCCGCGGGGGAGCGGGTGACAGCCGTCTCCCGGCGGCCGGGTGAACTGCCCGAGGGGGTACGGCACGTACGGGCCGACCTCGCCGAGCCGGAGGGCCTGCGCCCCGCCCTGGCGGGCGCGGACACGCTGTTCCTGCTGGTGGCGGGCGAGGACCCGCGGGCCGTCCTGCGCCTCGCGGCGGCGGGCGGGGTCCGGCGCGTCGTCCTCCTCTCGTCGCAGGGCGCGGGGACGCGCCCGGAGGTCTACCGGCACCCGGCAACGTTCGAGGAGGCCGTCCGCGCGTCCGGCCTCGACTGGACGATCCTGCGGTCCGGAGGCCTGGATTCCAACGCCTACGCGTGGGCCGACTCGGTCCGTGCGCAGCGCACCGCGGCGGCGCCGTTCGGCGATGTCGGGCTGCCGGTCGTCGACCCGGCGGACGTCGCGGCCGTGGCGGCGGCGGTGCTGCGCGAGAGCGGCCACACGGGCCGTACGTACGAACTCACCGGGCCGGCGCCGGTGACCCCGAGGGAGCAGGCGGAGGCGATCGGCGCGGCGATCGGGGCCCCGGTGCGGTTCATGGAGCTGACGCGGGCCCAGGCCCGGGAGCGGATGCTGCGGTTCATGCCCGAACCCGTGGCGGAGGGCACCCTCGGCATCCTCGGCGAGCCGCTGCCCGCCGAGCGGCGGACCAGCCCGGACGTCGAACGCGTCCTGGGCCGGGCGCCCCGCACCTTCGCCGACTGGGCGGCCGGCGCCGCCGCCGCGTTCCGCTGACCCTGGCCAGAGCTGACCTGCCCGGACCCGACCTGCCCGGACCTGACCGAACCCGACCGGAAGGCGTTCACGTGCCCGTACTGCCCGTCCTCGACACGACGATGCACCACCTCGAACTCGGCGCCGATGCCGGTACCGATGCCGGTACGCCGATGGTGTTCCTGCACGGCAACCCCACTTCCTCGCACCTCTGGCGTGACATCCTCCCGGCCGTCGGGGGCGGGGGGCGCCGGCTCGCCCCGGACCTGATCGGCATGGGCCGGTCGGGCAAGCCGGACATCGACTACACCTTCGCCGACCAGGCCCGCCATCTGGACGGCTGGTTCGATGCGCTCGGCCTCGACGAGGTGATCCTGATCGGCCACGACTGGGGCGGCGCGCTCGCCTTCGACTGGGCCGCGCGCCACCCGGGGCGGGTGCGGGGCATCGCCTTCACCGAGACCATCGTCAAGCCGATGCAGTGGGAGGAATTCCCGGAGGGCGGGCGCGAGTTGTTCCGGGCCGTCAAGACGCACGGGGTGGGCGAGGCGATGATCCTCGACGAGAACGCCTTCGTCGAGGAGGCGCTCCCCGGCACCGTCGCCACCCCGTTGGACCCGGCCGACCTGGCCGCCTACCGGGCCCCGTACCCCACCCGGGAGAGCCGCAGACCGCTTCTGCGGTGGGCCCGTTCGATGCCGCTGGGCGGCGAACCGGCCGAGGTGGTGGCGCGGGTCGAGGCGTACGGCGCCTGGCTGGAGGCGAGCGCCGACGTGCCGAAGCTGCTGCTGACCTTCGCGCCCGGACCCGGCGTGATGATGGGCCCGGAACTGGTCGCCTGGTGCGCGCGGAACATCGCCGCCCTGGAGGTAGAACACCACGCCGTACCCGCCGGCCACCACACCCCGGAGGACCAGCCGGCGCTGATCGCCGCGTCCCTCACCTCCTGGACGGCCCGCCACCGTCTCCACTGACCACCGGTTCCCGGACCTGACGCACCTGTCGGCATTCAGTCGCTACCCCACGCGCCCGCGGCGGTGGACGGGGCGGGCCAGGAGGGCGCCGAGGTAGCCGGCCAGGGCGCCCCAGAGCAGCGCCAGGCCCACCGTCCGCCACAGCACCGGGTCCAAGGTCACCGTGCCGTTCAGGGCGTCCACCTCGCCGATGCCCAGGACGGACAGGCCGAACTGGGCCTGTACGCGGCCCAGGAGACAGATCGTCAAGGTGGCGAGGGCCAGGGACGCGCCCAGGTGGACGGCATGCTGCCACGGGCGGACGCCGGCGGGGGAGCGGGCGGCCGCCAAGAAGCCCGTGCCGAGCAGCAGGACGGCCGCGACCACCACCAGCCACCACGCCCGGGCGTCCTGCTCCGCGAGGGAGCCCACGTCCACCGTGGACAGCTCCGGGCCGCGCAGCACCTCGTCCAGCAGGTGCGGCATCGGCAGCCCGAAGGGGCCGTCGACCCGGCCCTGCCACGCCCCGCCGAAGCCCAGCGTCAGCGCCATCCAGGCCAGGTTCGGCAGGCCGAGCAGGACCACCGCCAGGGTGCGCGCCGTATGGCCCTGGGTGGCGGCCACCACCAGGCCGACCACGACGCCGAGAACCACGTACGCGAGGAGCAGGACGACGGTGGCGTGTGCGACCGGCCGGACCGCCGCGTGGAAGCGGACCAGCCTCGCGGGCAGCGGCGCGCGGCGGGAGACCAGTAGGGAGATCACCAACAGGCCGAGGATCCACAGCAAGCCGTAGAACAGGGTGGCGGGCAGGACGGCCTCGAACCCGACCGTCGGGCCGGAGTCCAGGAGTTCGCCGATCTGCCCGAGAGGGGAGTCGCCAGTGGAGATCCCGAACGTCTGGCGGGCCAGGAGCGCGACGCCGGTCAGTGCGACCATCCACAACAGCACCAATGGACCTGCCCGGGCCAGCAGTTCGCGCGGCCCGGCCACCGCCCGGTTGTGCAGCGGCCGCAGGAAGAGGGACCCGGCCGTGAGCGCGCCGCCGAGGCTGACCGACAGCGGTAGTACGGACAGGCTCGCGTCGGCCCCGGCCAGGAACCCGGCCTCGCCGGACACTTCCATCGAGCCGCCCGCCGCCATCACCACGACGGCCGCCACCACCCGGGGGAACGCGCCTTCGGGGAGCCCGGCCGCGCCCGCGTACGCGAGCCCCGCCGCGGCGAGCACGCCCATCACGGCGAAGCCCGCGACGACCGCGACGAGGGCGTCCCGCCAAGCCCTCGCGGAGCCCCCGGAAGACTCCGGGCGCTGCCCGGACCGTGCCGTGCTCACCCCGCCACCGTAGGCACCCCCGGCTTGCGGCCACCACCTGAACGGCGCACACAATGGTCCGCAGGAGTGCAAGAAATCACGATATTTCCGCCCACTGCCCGCAGAGCGTCCCCGTCGGGACCGGATCTCCTCCGCCCGGGAAGAAGAGCCCGTGACCATGCAACCCTCCGGCCAAGAGCCGCCACGGCAGCCGTCGCAGTCGTCCCGGCCGCGGTCCGAACGCGACACCACACCCCCCACGGGTCCTCCTTCCGGTCCGCTCTCGGGCGGCCAGGGAGCCCCACCGCCACCGCCGCCCGCGCCTCCCGGAGGGCCGTCAGGCCCTTCGGGTCCGTCCGGAACGCCGCGGGAGCCGGGCGGGCAGCCGTGGTGGCGGTCCGCGCCCCGGCTCGCCACCGTGCTCGTCGCGCTCGCCGCCGTGGTGACGCTCGTCGTCGTCCTGATCAGGCCGGGAGGCCAGGGCGACGACACCGCGAGCGGCGAGGTGTTCCTCCAGCCCGCCTCCACGACCGGCCCCGACCCGTTCACCGCGTCCACGGCGGCGAAGGACGCCGTACCGCCGCCGCAGGGCACGTCGCCGCCGACCGCCCCGCGTACGTCGCCGGGCCCGCGCGAGACCGGGCCCGGCACGACCGCGTCCACCACCCCCGGCAGGACGGCCACGTGGAGCGTCAGCGGGGCCGCGCCGGGGGTGTACGGCGGCACCAAGGACGTGGCCAGCTGCGACGTGGAGAAGCAGATCAAGGTGCTGTCCGCACAGCCCGCCACGAACAGCGCGTTCGCCGCGTCCGCCGGGATCCGGCCGGCGGCCGTACCGGGCTACCTGCGCTCCCTCACCCCGGTCCAGCTGGGTCTGGACACCCGGGTCACGAACCACGGCTACCGCGACGGCAAGGTCCACCCGTACCAGGCCGTCCTCCAGGCCGGCACCCCCGTCCTCGTGGACGACCGCGGAGTGCCGCGGGTGCGCTGCGCGTGCGGGAACCCGCTGGGCCTGCCGGTGGCGCTGAGGGCGAACCCGGAGCGGCACGGCGAGCCGTGGACCTCGTACGAGCCGGCGAAGGTCGTCGTCATCGCGCCGGCGGTAACGGTCGTGAAGAAGTTCGTGATCTACGACCACCACGAGAAGCACTGGTACGAGCGCGACCCCGGCCGCCACCACAAGGACAAGCACGACAAGCCGGTGCCGCCGCCCGTCGTCCCGACGCCGTCGTGGAGGCCCTGGACGCCGACCGGCACGTGGAACCCGACCGAGTCCCCGACGTGGAAGCCGGACGGGTCCCCGACGCGGAAGCCGGACGGGTCCCCGACGCGGAAGCCGGGTGAGGGCACGTCCACGCGGACCCCGACGCAGACGCGGACGGGACCGCCGACCGGGCCGCCGACCGGCCCGCCGACGAAGGGGACGAAGACGGGCGAGCCGCCGTCGACGCCGTCGGAGGAGCCGCGCACCGGGGATACGCCGTCCGGGGAGACGCCGTCCGAGCGAGTGCCCCCCACGGAGGCGCCCACGGAGACGCCCGCGCAGACGCTTACGGAGACGCCCGCGGATACGGAGACGCCTGCGGAGACGCCCGCGGAGACGCTTACCGAGACGCCCGCAGAGACGCCCGCAGAGACGCCCACGGAGGCGCCGACGCCTGAGCGGAACTCGGAGCCGGCTTCGGAGCCCCCGCCGTCCGTCCAGTCCTCGGCACCGCCCGAGGAGACGGTGACCGGCCCGCCGCCGGAATCCGCGCCGGGCTCGGGCCCCGCTTCGGAGCCCGCTTCGGAGCCGGTCTCGGAGCCGGTCTCGGAGCCGCCGCCGAGCATCGAAGCCACGAACGAGGAGCCCGCCCGGGAGACCCCGGCCGAGCAGGACCAGCCCCCGGCGCAGGAGGAGAGTCCGGCCGAGCAGGTCGAGCCCCAGGAGCAGGAGCAGGAGCAGAACCCCGTCCCGGAGGAAGAGGCCCCGGCCGAGGAGCCTCCCCCCGCCCAGGAGGACGGCACCACCGAATAGCCCGGGCCACGGCACGGCGAGGCCGGTCCCGGACATGCCGGGGGTGGGGTATCGATGAGACGCTTGCTGCATGTCCGACAGGGGAGAGACCCCCGAGGTCGACTGGCCCGCGCGGCCCGACACGAGCCTCGCGCTCAATCGCCTGGGCACCTTCGACTGGGACCTCGACAGCGGGCAGATGCATCTGGACGACACCGCTCTCGAGGTCCTCGACCTGCGCCCGGACGAGTTCAGCGGCACCGCCGCCGGGCTCGGGCCCCGGATCGCCCCCGGCGAGGAGGCCCGGCTCGACGCGCGCGTCGCCCAGGCGCTCAAGGACGGGCGCAGCCACTACGGCGCGTACTTCCGCAGCCGCCGCCGTGACGGTTCCCCCACCTGGACGCACATCCAGGGCCACATCCTGCGCGGCCCGGACGGGCGCCCGTACCGGATCATCGGGATCGTCCGCGACGCCGCCCACGACCCGGGCGAGCCCGGCGCCGGCGGCGAGGAGGCCGAGGGGCGGCGCCGGATGACCGGGGTCGTCGAGCGGACCGCCGCGATCCTGGCCCACGCCCGCACGGTCAACGACGTGACCGACATCCTCAAGGACCCCGAGTCCCTCGGCCACCTCGGCGCGGTCAGCGTCATGCTCGGCATCGTCGACGGCGGCCGGATCCACCTGGTCGCGGAGGGGCAGCTCGGTTCGTACGTCCCGGAGATCGAGTACACCCGGATCGACTCGGACTTCCCGATGAGCGAGGCCGTCCGGACCCTGCAGCCGGTGTACCTGGCCTCGCGCGGGGAGTTCCGGCTGCGCTACCCACGGCTGTGGCCGTACATCGAGCCGCTGTCCGTACGCAGCGGCGTCTACCTGCCCCTGATCGCCCAGGGGCGCCCCATCGGCGCGCTCGGCCTGCTCTACGCGCGGGAGGCCGACTTCACCGCCGAGGAGCGCAACCTGCTGGTGGCACTCGGCAGCGGCATCGCGCAGAGCCTCCAGCGGGCCATGCTCTACGAGCAGGAGCACGATCTCGCCGAGGGCCTCCAGCGGGCCATGCTGCCCCGCCGGATCCCGGACATCCCGGGCGCGTTGATCGCCGTGCGGTACAGGGCCGCCCGGATGGGGCGGGACATCGGCGGGGACTGGTACGACGTGATCCCGCTCGGCGAGAGCCGCGTCGGGGTGATGATCGGCGACGTGGAGGGCCACGACACGGACGCGGCCGCCGTGATGGGCCAGCTGCGCATCGCCCTGCGCGCGTACGTCGCGGAGGGCCACACCCCGGGGACGGCCATGTCGCGGGCGGCCGGTTTCCTGCGCGAGCTGGAGACGGAACGGTTCGCCACCTGCACCTACGCGGAGATCGACCTCGGGACCGGGATGCTGCACATCGTCCGGGCCGGCCATCTCGACCCGGTGGTCCGCCGGGGCGACGGCAGCTGCCACCGCGTCCAAGTGGCCGGCGGGCTGCCGCTCGGGCTGCCGCCGCGCGACGAGACGGCCGGCGGTTCCGGCTCCGGTTCCGGCTCCGGTTCAGGCTCCGGCTCTGTTTCCGGGTTCGGGTCCGGTGCGGGCGCCGGTTCCGGATACCCCGTCACGAGCCTCGAACTGCACCCCGGCGACACCCTGGTGCTCTGCACGGACGGCCTCATCGACCGCCCCGGCGGCGACCCCGAGTCGGGCATGCGCGAACTCATGGAGGCGGTCCGGACCGGACCGGTCGACGTCGAGGAACTCGCCGACCTGCTCTGCGACCTGGTCGGGGACGCCGGCGGCGGCGACGACATGGCCCTGCTCCTGCTGCGCCGCCGCGGCACCCCCGCCCCGCGCGGCGGCGGCCCGCTGCGCGTGCGGCTCAGCCCCGGGGACCCGGACGGGCCCGCGATGGGCCGCCACCTGATCCGTGCGGCGGTGGCCGCGTGGGGCGCCAGGGACCAGGCGGACGAGATCGTACTGGCGGCGGACGAGCTGATGACCAACGCCCTCGTGCACACGGACGGCGGGGCCCAGCTCAGCATGCGGCTGACCGCGGAGGGCCGGATCCGGGTCGAGGTCGAGGACGGGAGCAGCGCGCTGCCGCACCGCCGCGAGGCGGGGGACTGGGCTGTCTCGGGGCGCGGGCTGCTGCTGGTGGACCGGCTCGCGGCCGACTGGGGCGTGGACCCCCGGGGCGGCGGCAAATCCGTCTGGTGCGAGTTCGCGGTCCCCGCGCCGCAGGCCGCGCCCCCGCCCGGCTGAGCGGGCGGGGCCAGTCTCATTGGTTCGTCTCAGCGACCCGTCTCAGCGGCCCGCCGTGACGCCCTGCTTGGCCGTCTGCATGGCCGTCGGCCTGTGCACGAACAGGATCGCGAGACCGCCCGCGACGAGGAGCAGGAGGTGGCCGGCGCCTTCGACGGCCACCGCGGTACGGAACTCCGCGAGCTCGACGGCGCGCGCGTCCATCACGAGGCCGGTGTAGCCGACTCCCAGCGTTTCCTTACGCGTGGGTGCGATCGAGGAGCGGGGGACTGATCGGAGGTGTCACACGGCCGCGTACGGGCCCTGCGTCGCCTTCGTGTTCTGCAGGGCCGTCAGCTTGCGGACGAAGAGGACGGCGAGGACGGCGGCCACGAGCGTGAGCAGGCCGTCGGCGACGCCCACCGCGGCGCTGCCGCGCAGCTGTTCCGGCGTGTCCGCGAGGCGGAAGAGCGAGGCGGCGACGCGATCCACGATCTGCGAGGCGGCGAACACCAGCCACCATGCCGTCAGGGGCGCGGTGGAGACCTTGCGGAACGAGCCGTCCGGAGCGAGCTGGGTGCTGGCCGCCCAGGTCTGGCGCGCGATCACGAAGGGCATCACGAGATTGGCCAGGGGGATGAACCAGCTGCCGATGGCCCAGCCCCGGGACAGGGTGAACGCGTCGGGCCGGAAGATCTCGCCGTTGCGGCGGACCCGGTGGAACCACACGATGAAGACGACGGTCGTGGCGAGCGTGATCAGGATCTGGACGACGGTGGCGACGGTCATCAGGTCGTCGGCCCTGACGAGGGACCTGTCCGTGACCTTGAACGGGTCCGTGACCAGGCCGTCCATCAGCGACCAGAGGTAGAGGCAGACACCCGTCGCGTACAGGTTGGACAGGGCGGCGACCGAGAGCAGGACGGTCAGGGCCGTCGCCAGCCCGTGCGGCGAGCGCAGGGTGTCGACGGCGGCCGGCGCCGGGTAGGGGTGCACCGGCTGACCCGGGTACGGGTACGGGTATGGATACGGGCCCTGCGGGCCGGGGTACGTCTGCCCCGCGTACGGCTGCGCCGGTACCGGAGGCATCATCTGCGGCGCGTGTCCCGGTATCGGCGGCACGGCGGGCGGCGGCGGTGAGCCGGGCGCGCTGAAGGACATGACGGTACCCCCCACGGGAACATGTGACATGCGAGTGGAACCCGCTGACGCGCGGGCCCCGCAGAACATATGCCAGCCCGTCACCCGGCGTCCAAACAGATGTGCGCCTTCCGTGACGGCGGCGAACGGCTGAACCACCAGGTCACGGACCGGTTCGCGGGCCCGGGCGCGGAGCGGCCGGGGGATCCTGCCAGGGTGCCGACTCCGCGTCCGCTGCTGCCCGTCCTGCTCGCCGGGGCCCTGGCCCTTTCGTCCCCCGCGGCCCAGGCCGCCGACGACCCCGGTATCGAGACCGCCCGTACCACCCGGCGGATCGCACCCGGAGTCCGCCTGGAGTCGTACGACCGGCTGGAGGCGGACCGCTGGCTCCGGGTCGACGAGCTCGTCGCCGACTCCGGCCGTACCGGCGGCGTACGCGCCGAATACCTGGGCGGTCACGGCCCCGAGACCGTCGCCGAGGCCGCCGCCCGTCATCCGGCCGGGCCCGGGCGGCGCGTGGTCGGCGCCGTGAACGGGGACTTCTTCGACGCCCTGGGCGCCGGGACCCCCCTCGGCCCCGGTATCCGCGAGGGCCGGCTGCTGCACTCCGCGACGCCCGGCCCCGGCGGTGCTGCCCGCCTCGTCCCGGCCGTCGGCTTCGGCCCCGACGGCAGCGGCCGGGTGCTGCGCCTCGGCCTCGCCGGGAGCGTCACGCTGCCCGGCGGCGCGGTCCGGCCGCTGGCCGGGTACAACGCGGCGCGCCCGCCCACCGCCGGTTTCGCCGCGTACACCTCGGACTGGCCGGGCGCCGGGCTCCCCGGGACGGGCCCGGCCGTCGAACTGCGGGACGGCCGTGTCGCCGCCGTCGTCCCGGCGGCCGCCGCGCCGGTACGGGGACCGGCGCACCGCGAGCGTCCCGCACCCGGCGCCACCGTGCTGGTCGCGTCCGGCGCCACCGCGGCCGCCGAACTCGCCGCGCTGCGGCCCGGGAACGCCGTGGCCGTCTCCGCCCGTCCGGTCACCGGGGGCGGACCGGTACCGTGGGCGGCCGTCGGAGGGCGCGAGGCCCTCGTCGTGGCCGGGGTCCCGCGGAGCCACGACGGCGCGCCGAACGACACCGCCGCGCCCCGTACCGCCGTCGGCGTCTCCCGCGACGGACGGCAGATCCGGCTCGTCACCGTCGACGGCCGCCGGCGCGACAGCGGCGGCCTCACCCTCACCGGCCTCGGCCGGCTGATGCACCGGCTCGGCATGTACGAGGCCCTCAACCTGGACGGCGGCGGCTCCACGACCCTGCTCGCCGGGCTCAGCGGGACGACGGACCTGGCACCGGAGAACACCCCGTCGGACGGGACGCCGAGAAGGGTCCCGAACGGCCTGGCCCTCACCGCCCCGGCCGGATCCGGGCAGCTCGCCGGGTACCGGGTCGAGCCCCTGGGCGGCGCCGGCCCGGACTTCGCCCGGGTGCTGCGCGGGCTCACCCGCACCCTCACCGCCTCCGGCCACGACACCGCGCTCGGCCCGGCCCCGGGTGCGCCCGCCTGGTCGGCCGGGGGCGGCGGGACAGTCGACTCAGCCGGGGTCTTCCACGCCCTGCGCCCCGGCGGTGCTAGGGCGTACGCCCGGCGCGGGGCGGTACGCGGCGTGCTCCCCCTCGACGTGCTCGGCCCGCCGGTCCGGCTCCGCCCGACGAAGGCCCGGATCGGCCTCGCCGGGCGGGGCGAGAGCGCCGGGTTCGGCCTCGTCGGATACGACGCGCAGGGCGCGGCCGCCGCCGTCGAACCCCGCGACGTCACCCTGCGCTTCGACCGCTCGCGCTGGCGGGTCACGGCCGACGGCCGGGGCGGCTTCACCGTCACCGCCCGGGTCGCGCGCGCCACCGGCCGGCTGCGCGCCACCGTCAACAGCACCGGCGCCAGCGCCGAACTGGCCCTCGGGGCCGGCCTGCGGGCGCTGGCGCTGACCGGCCTGGACGACGCCGCCCGGTGGGCCGGCCCCGCGGCGGGCCCGGCCCCGGGCCACCCGGGCCGCGGCCTCGCCCTCACCACCTCCGCCGGCGCCGCCGAAGCGGTCGCCGCCGCGGCGCGGCCCGTCGTCCTGCCGGAGTTGGCCCGGTCGGTCTCGCTCTGGGTGGACGGCGACGGGTCGGGGGTCCGGCCCGGCGTACGGCTGGCCGATGACATCGGGGCCGCGGTCGTCCTGCGCGGGCCCGCCGTCGACTGGACCGGCTGGCGGCGGATCACGCTCCCGCTGCCGGCCGGGGCGGAGCGGCCGTTCACCCTGACCGGACTCTCAGCGACCGGTGCGCCCGGGAGGCTGGTGCTGGACACCCTCACCGCCGACACTCCGCCCACCGGCCGGGCCCCGGCCCAGCGGAGGCGACCGGACCCCATCGCGGCCGGCGCCGCCGAGGTCCGGGCCCGTCCCTGGAGGTTCGCGGTCCGCCCGGCCGGGGCGGTTCCCGCCTGGACCCCGGACACCGACTTCGTGCTCGACACGGCCACGGAGCGCCCGGCGTTCACCCACCGGGGCGTGCGGTTCCTGACGCTCGACACCCGCCGGGCCACCCTGGACGGCGGCGGCCTCGACCGGATGCGGACGCTGCGCGCGGCCCTGGCGGCCGCCGCCCGGGAACCGGACACCGGCGCGCTGGCCGTCGTACGGCGGTACGCGCCGCGGGCCGTGGACGGCAAGGAGGAAGCCCTGCTGACGCGGTACCTCGGGGAGTTCCGGCGTACCACCGGAAAGCGGGCCGCCGTCATCACGCTCGGCGCCCCCCGCTTCGCGGCCGGCCGCGCGGAGGGCGTGCTGGAGGTCTCGGCCCCGCGCGCCGGCCGGACCCTCTTCGGGGTCGACGCCTTCGCCACCGGCGACTGGCTCTCCGTACGGCGCTACTGACCGGCGCCGGGCCGGGCTAGAGCCGTACGAGGGTGACCTCGGTGGCCTTCACGCTGGTCCACACGTGCGTCCCGTCGGCCAGTCCCAGTTCGGCGGCGGCGTCCGGGGTGATCTCCGCGACCAGGTCGGGCGCCTCCGGCGAGCCGATCAGCACCCGCAGCCGACTGCCGACGGCGGTGATCTCCCGTACCGTTCCCGGCCAGACGTTGCGCGGGCTGCCCGCCGGGCGCTCCCGGTGCACGGACACGGCCTCGGGGGCGATGATCGCGAGGGCCCGCACCCCGTCGGGCAGCGGCTCGGCGAGCACCAGGCGCCCGCCGGCGGCGAGCGCGAGCCCGCCCTCCGAGGCGGTGCCGGGCCAGGCGTTGCGGCCGAGCATCCGGGCCACCCAGGGGGAGCGCGGGTGCCGGGTCACCTCGGCGGGCGGCGCGTCCTGGAGGGTCTTCCCGTCAGCGAGCACGAGGACCCGGTCGGCCAGTGACACGGCCTCCACGGGATCGTGCGTGACGATCAGGCAGACCCCGCCGAAGCCCGCCAGGTGCGTGCGCAGGGTGTGCCGGACGCGGGCCCGGGTGGTCTGGTCGAGCGCGGCGAGCGGCTCGTCCAGGAGCAGCAGCCGGGGGCGGGCGGCGAGCGCGCGGGCCAGCGCCACCCGCTGGGCCTGCCCGCCGGACAGCTGGGCGGGCTTGCGCCGGGCGAGGTGCCCGACGCCGAGCCGGTCCAGCCAGGTCTGCGCCTCGCGGCGGGCCTCGGCGCGCGGGATCCGGCGGGCGCGCAGCCCGTACGCGGTGTTGGCGAGCGCGCTCAGGTGCGGGAACAGGGCGCCGTCCTGGGGGACCCAGGCCACCTGCCGCTTGTGCGGGGGCAGGGAGGTGACGTCGGTGTCGCCGAGCCGGAGTTCGGCGTGCGCGCGGTGGGTCAGCCCGAGCAGGGCGCGGAGCAGGGTGGTCTTGCCGGCGCCGTTCTCGCCGACGACGGCGATGGTGGTGCCGGGTTCGGCTTCGAGGTCGAGCCGGTTGAAGCCGGTGACGGTGGCGTGCAAGGGCCAGCGGCCGCCGTCGCGGGCGGCCCGCGGCTCGTCCGCGGACTCGGCGGCGGGCTCGGCGGCGGGAGACGCCGCGCCCGGCGCCGGCTCCTCGGCGACCGGCGGGGCCTCGGCGGCCTTGCGCGCGACGGGAGTCGCGGTCCAGCGGCCGCGCAGGGCGATCAGTACGCCCATCGCGATCGCGAGCAGCAGCAGCGACACGGAGGTCGCGGCCTCCGGCTGGTCCTGGAGCAGCAGGTACACCGCGAGCGGGAGGGTCTGGGTGGTGCCGGGAAGGTTCCCGGCGAAGGTGATGGTCGCGCCGAACTCGCCGAGGGCGCGGGCCCAGGTGAGCGCCGCCCCCGCGATCAGACCGGGGGCCACCATGGGCAGCGTCACCGTGAAGAACACCCGGACCGGCGAGGCGCCGAGCGAGGCCGCGGTCTCCTCGTAGCTCTGCTTGAGGCCGCCGAGCGCGCCCTCCAGGCTGATGACGAGGAAGGGCATCGCCACAAAGGTCGCCGCCACGACGGCACCTGACGTGTGAAAGGGCAGCGTGATCCCGAACGTGTCCTCCAGCCACGGCCCGAGCAGCCCGCGCCGTCCGAAGCCCAGCAGCAGCGCCACACCGCCGACCGTCGGCGGCAGCACCATCGGGAGCAGGACGAGCGAGCGGACCAGCGCCTTGCCCTTGAACTCGACGCGGGCCAGCAGCCAGGCGAGCGGCACACCGAGGACCAGGGAGAGACCGAGCGCCCAGAAGGAGACGATCAGCGAGAGCCGGAGGGCCTCGACCACACCGGGACTGCTGAGGTGCTCGCCGAGTTCGCCCCACTGAGTACGGGTCAGAATGCCGACCAGCGGCAGCAGCAGGAACGCGACGGCGAGCAGCGCGGGGAGCGCCAGGGTCACGGGGGGCCTGGTACGGGTACGGAATCTGCTCATGTGGATTTCCTGGCTGGGTGCGTGCGTTCCTGGCGGGGGAAGAGTACGGCGGCGGGGGAGGCGGGACATGCCGAGAGGGACTGCCCGTCCCCCCGGACCGGGCAGCCCCTCTCGGCTCTCCTACGACGGCCGTGCCGCAGGGGTTACGGCTTCTGGAACCCGGCGTCGGCGAGGATCTTCTGCGCCTCGGGGGTGCTCAGCCACGCCACGAACGCGGCCGCGGCCTCGGCGTTCTTGGACTGCTTGAGGGTGGCGGCCGGGTAGGAGGCCACGGCGTTCTGGTTGTCCGGGATGTCGACCGTGACGACCTTGTCGCCGGACTTGGCGGAGTCGGTCTTGTAGACGAGACCTGCGTCGGCCTCACCCAGCTCGACCTTGCTCAGCACGGCGCGCACGTTGGGCTCCTGGGAGACCGGCTTCACCTCGATCTTCTGGGCGTCGAGGATCTGCTTGCTGTAGCGGCCGACCGGGACCTCGGGCGCGGCGAGCACGACCTTGAGCTTGGTGTCGGCCAGGTCCTTCAGGTCGTCCACCTTGAAGGGGTTGCCCTTGCCGGTCGCGATGACCAGACGGTTCTTGGCGATGATCGCCGGGTCGTTCGTCTCGGCCTTGAGGCCGTCCATCGTCTTGGTGTCGGCGGTGACCAGCGCGTCGGCCGGGGCACCCTGCTTGACCTGCGCGGCGAGCTCCTGCGAACCGGCGAAGGAGAAGGTGACCTTCGTGCCCGGGTGCGCCTTCTCGTACGCGGCGCCCGCCGTCTTGAAGACGTCGGTGAGGGAGGAGGCGGCGAGGACGGTGAGGTTCGCGGCCTTGGTCTCGCCGGAGGCGGCGCTCGCGCTCGGGGCGGCGGCGTCGGCCTTCTTGTCGTCGCTGCCGCAGGCGGCGAGGACGGGGACGAGCAGGGCGGCGGACAGGGCGGCGACGGCGGCGCGGCGGCCGGTCGTGATCGGGGACATGAGCTGGTGCTCCTCGGTCGGGGGTCGGCGGCCGGCCGGATGCCGGTTCGCGCGGTGGTGACCCGCGCCGGTGACGGGCGGAGCGGGTGGGGACGCGGGGTGCTGCTGAGCGGAATGCGGTGGGTCGGGACCGCGGACATCAGCGGGTGGAGGGCGGATGTCAGGTGCGGTCGATGTGCACGCTGGTGGACTTCACGCGGGCGGTGGCCCGCATGCCGACCTCCAGCCCGAGCTCCTCGACGGCCTCACGGGTGAGCAGGGAGACCAGCCGGTGCGGACCGGCCTGGATCTCGACCTGGGCGGCGACGTCACCGAGCTTGACGGCGGTGACGATGCCGGGGAAGGCGTTGCGTGCCGAGGTGTACGGCTCTCCGTCCTCGGTGTGGGCGCCCTGGCCCACCTCGACGGAGAAAGCCGCCAGATCGCGGCCGTTGATCAAGCGCCGGCCGGTGTCGTCGCGATGGGTCGCGACCCGGCCGGCGTCGGCCCAGCGGCGGGCGGTGTCCGGGCTGACGCCCAGCAGGCGCGCCGCCTGTCCGATGGTGTAGGACTGCATGTGCGACAAGGTAGGGGCACACGTGGCGCATTTGCAATTCGATTGGGATAATCCACTTGGCAGATGCGATGCGTATTGTCGAATCTGCCAAAAGTCGTTCCGTTTTCGGGGGTGTGCCTCGCTAAAGTCGAGGCATGGCTGAGGAATCAACAGGAACAGGATCAGAACCCGGCTCGGCGCGGGTGGACGCCTGGATCTGGTCGGTCCGTCTGACGAAGACGCGCGCGATCGCGGCGACCGCCTGCCGGGCGGGCCATGTGAGGGTCAACGGGGAGCGCGCGAAGCCGGCGCAGTCGGTGAAGGCCGGGGACGAGGTCCGGCTGTACCACGCGGGGCGCGAGCGGATCGTGGTCGTGAAGCGGCCGGTGTCGAAGCGGGTCGGCCCGCCGGTCGCGGCGCAATGCCTGATCGACAAGAGCCCGCCGCCGCCGACTCCGATCGAGGCGGCCGTGGTCGGCACGCGCGACCGCGGCGCGGGCCGCCCGACGAAGCGCGAACGCCGGGAAATCGACTCCCTCCGCGCCCGCTAGCCCTGTCGTCGAAGTGGCGCCGGTCAGGCCGGCGGCGTCCGGCGCCGTGCGGGCGCCCGCGTACCGGACGTACCCGGGCGCCCCGCCACCGCCGGGCCGAGGCAGCCGGGACGGAACTCCTGCGCCGTCCAAAGCCCCACTGCCGGGCAGCGCCGGGTGGTGGTCCCCCGGACGGGGAGTGCGGGGGAGGTGGAAGGCGGGGCGGGGAGAGTCCAAGCCGTGCCCGCCCTGCCGGGGTGCGGTGGATAGCGGACGGGGCCGCGCAGTGCCCCGGGGCCTCGGTGGCCCCCAGTGCCGGGTGGGGCGGCGCCCCGGGACGGCGGCGGCGGCTTCGGGGCTGACCCCGGCGGGTTACAGCTTGCGGTAGGCGTACGCCTCGGAGCCGGCCGCGAGGACCGCGTCCAGCGGGGCACCCGTGGAGGCCGCGACGACGGCTGCCACCGCGCCCTCGACGAACGGCGCGTCCACCAGTCGCGCACCGTCCGGCAGGTCGCCCTCCGCCAGCAGCGCCTTCACCGTCAGGACCGCGCTCCCCAGGTCCACGAGCAGCGCGACCCCGGCTCCCCGGTCCACCTCCCGCGCCGCCGCCGCGATGCGGTCCGCGTCCGTGCCCAGGCCGCCGTCGGCGCTGCCGCCCGCCGCGGCGACCGGGGCGACCGCGCCGCCCGCCGCCAGCCCGGTCGCCAGCGCGGCCACCGATTCCGCCACCGCCGCGCTGTGCGACACCAGCACGATCCCGACCAGCGCCGTCATCCGGCCACCTCCGCGAGCGCGCTCAGCAGCAGCGCCGACGACGTCGCCCCCGGGTCCTGGTGGCCGATGCTCCGCTCGCCCAGGTAGCTGGCCCGCCCCTTGCGGGCCTGCATCGGCACCGTCGCCTGCGCGCCGTTCTCCGCGGCCTCCGCCGCCGCCCGGTACGACGTGCTCATCGCCGCCACCCCCGGCACCAGCGCGTCCAGCATCGTCTTGTCGCCCGGCGCCGCGCCGCCGAGCTGAGCCACCGCGCCCACGCCGGCGTACAGGGCCTTGCGCACCTCGTCGTCGGAGACCTCGGCGGCCTCGCCGAGCTCCTTGCCGGTCCGCCGCAGCAGCGTCCCGTACAGCGGTCCCGACGCCCCGCCGACCGTCGAGATAAGGGTCCGCCCGGCGAGTTGGAGCGCCGCGCCCGGCGTGGCCGGGGGTTCCGCCTCCAGGGCCGCCCGTACCGCGGTGAACCCGCGCAGCAGGTTGCTCC
This sequence comes from Streptomyces sp. NBC_01551, assembly GCF_026339935.1. Lineage (NCBI taxonomy): Bacteria > Bacillati > Actinomycetota > Actinomycetes > Kitasatosporales > Streptomycetaceae > Streptomyces > Streptomyces sp. NBC_01551. Next base: position 460,307 of record NZ_JAPEPX010000001.1, on the reverse strand, counting down.
CGTGGTCGGCGTCCCCGATGGGGGAGTCGAGTTCGGTCAGCCGGTCCGCCTCACGCTCCACGGCGGCCGCCGTGGTCGTCATCCAGCGCCGGAAGAAGTCTGCGTCACGCACCGGATCTCCTCGCCTCAGATCGCCTGGCCAGTCCCACCCACCACCACCCTACGGTCAGGCGCGTCCAGGAGCCGCGAGATCGTCACGGCCGCGGTGTCGCGGCCGTGGCGATCTCCCCGAGCGACGGCGACGGGCGACTACCGCGCCCGGTGGCAGGATCCGACGCGCCAGGCGCCGTCGGGGTTCCGGCCCTCGCCCCGCGCCCGTTCTCTCCCGTGTTCATGGAGCCCGACCCGGTGATCCGCTCGGCCCGACCGCCACTTTGATGGCGAACGCGGGCACCGTGAGGGCGCCGAGCACCAGGCCCTGGGTCTCGAACCCGGGCGTCATCGGGGGCCGCGCGCCACGTGGTTGAGCGGTTTCAGCGCCCATCCGCTTCGCGGCCGGCCACCGGCCTCGGCCGCCGGGCGGGGCGGTGCGATCGCGCCTTCGCCGCGGCGGCCCGGCGGACGGCCGGCGGGGCCGGCGGGTGCCGGCCGGCGGTTCGCCGCCGAGGCCCGGGGTGCTAACGGCCGGGTCCGGCGGTTTTCGCCGGGTCGCGGAATTCGGCCAACGCGCACGGCCGGAACGGCGTTGTCCATTTCGGGCCCTTCCCGGTCCGACTTCCCCGTGGTGGCATGTGCACGGCAATTCAACAGCCGGTTCCGATGAATGGAGAAACAGCGATGAAGCTGCGCAGGATCACCATCGGCGCGGCGGTCGCGGTGCTTTCCGCCGTCGCCGTGCCCGCTCAGGCCGATACGGCCGACAACCCGCCCGGAAGAATCACCGTCGACGTGGTCGGGGTGAACGGATCGGGGTGCCCCCAGGGGACCGCGAGCGTCGCCGCGGCCTCCGACAACACCTCGTTCACCGTCACGTACAGCGACTACCTCGCCCAGGCGGGGGCCGGCTCCGGTGGCACGGAGTTCCGCAAGAACTGCCAGCTCGCCCTGAGGATCCACGTGCCCCAGGGGTTCACCTACGCCATCGCCCGCGCCGACTACCGCGGCTTCGCGCACCTCCAGCGCGGGGCCTTCGGGCAGGAGCGCGCCAACTACTACTTCCAGGGCATGGGGCAGACGGCCCGTACCACCCACCAGTTCAACGGCCCGTACACCGACAACTGGCAGGCGAGCGACCAGACGGACTACGCCGACCTGGTCTGGGCGCCCTGTGGCGAGGAGCGCAACCTCAACGTCAACACCGAGCTGCGGGTCTACGCCGGGAGCTCGAACCCGCAGGCCCTGAGCTTCATGAGCATGGACTCGACGGACGGCAGCGTCAGCACGGTCTACCACTTCGCGTGGAAGGAATGCCCCGCGGCCTGACGCGGCGCGAGCGCACCGAACCCGACACACGGTCAGGAGCGACAACCATGTCCAATTCCCTGTCCCGCACCCTGCTCGCCGCCGCCGCGGCCGCCGCCCTCGTCGCCACGGTGACGGCGCCGGCCGGAGCCGCCGGCAACAAGCCGCCCATCACCGTCCCGCCGGACAAGATCGTCATCGAGCTCGCCACGGTGAACGGCTCCGGCTGCCGCGAGGGCACCGCCGAGGTGGCCGTCGCACCGGACAACACCGCCTTCACCGTCACGTACAGCGAGTACCTCGCGCAGGTCGGCCCCGGCGCCCCGCCCACGGCCTTCCGCAAGAACTGCCAGCTCAATCTCCGCGTGCACGTTCCCTCGGGATTCACCTACGCGATCGTCCAGGCGGATTACCGGGGATTCGCATTCCTGCAGCCCGGTGCCTGGGGTCAGGAAAGGGCGAACTACTACTTCCAGGGAATGCCGCAGACTTCCCAGCGGACGCACACGTTCAACGGGCCGCTCAACGACAACTGGCAGACCTCCGACAAGACGGAATACGCCGACCTGGTGTGGGCGCCGTGCGGGGAAAAGCGAAACTTCAACATCAATACCGAACTGCGGGTGAACGCCGGCACCTCCAACCCGCAGACCGCCACCAGCTTCATGGCCATGGACTCCACGGACGCCAGCGTCAGCACCCTCTACCACCTCGCGTGGCAGGTGTGCCCGCCGCGCACGTAGGACAGGCCGACGTGCCGGGCGCGCGCACCGCCCGGCACGTCGCGGCCGCGTCCACCCGGGGCGCCACCCGATCGGCGCAAGCGCCCCGGCCCGGTTCCTTCAGGGCCCGCCCGTCACGCCGCCTGCGCCCCGCCCGTCACAGCTCGCCCCGCTCCTTCGCCGGGCGGGCCGCCGACGCGGCCGCCTGGAGCGAGCGCAGGGCCAGCAGCAGCATTCCGACGTCGTCGAGGTACACCGGGTCCGGGATCAGGTCCGCCGGCGAGACCGTGTAGATCACCGCCACCCAGAAAAGGGCCTTGTCGCGCAGCGGGATCCCCGCGTCCAGCAGCAGCCGGCGCGCTTTGAGGACCCGTACGAGCAGCACGGCCGCCGCGACCGCCAGCCCGAGGGCGACGATCACGGCGACGGTGAACCAGGCCTTTCCGTCCATAACGTCCCTATACCCCGTCGGGGCCCGCTCAGGCGCCCTGTTCCCGCAGTCGGCGGCCGACCTCGCCCAGGCCCTCCGCCATCGCGTCCAGCTGCTCCGGCGTGAGCACGTCCACCAGGATCTCCCGCACCGTCGCCACGTGCCCGGGTGCGGCCTCCTCCAGGCGGGCGCGGCCGGCCTCGGTGAGCACGGCGAAGACCCCGCGCACGTCGGAGGGGCAGCTGCGGCGGCGGACCAGGCCGGCCTTCTCCAGCTGGGTGACCTGGTAGGTCAGCCCGCTCTTGGAGTTGATCAGCCCGTTGGCCAGCTCGGTCATCCGCAGCTCGTTGTCGGGGGCGGCGGCCAGCCGGACGAGGATCTCGTACTGCGGGTGCGAGAGTCCTGAGTCATCCTTGAGCTGCTGATCGAGGCGGCGGTTCACCAGTGCGGACGCGGCCAGGAATCCGCTCCAGGCGCGCATCTCGCGCTCGTCCAGCCATCTCGTGTCAGCCATGGAGCCCAGAGTACATGGGTTGTTCCAATTTGAATCACCGGCGAACGACTCGCTATGGTCGTCCCCCTACGGTTCGAATTTGAACAACTCCCACCCCGTCCGGAAGGCCCCCACCATGACCAGCCCCTCCGTCACCTCGACGAAGTCGCAGGCCAACGCACCGGCCGTATCCGCCCTGACCACCCTCTCCACCCCCGGCCACGACGTCGGCCTGCTCCTCCTCCGCCTCGTCCTCGGCCTGACCATGGCCGCCCACGGCTGCCAGAAGCTCTTCGGCTGGTTCGGCGGCGGCGGCATCAGCGGCACCGGCGGCTTCTTCAAGGCCAGCGGCTACCCCGCCCCCGAGGCCATGGCCGCCGTCGCCGGCCTCACCGAGACCCTGGGCGGCCTCGGCCTCGCCCTCGGGCTGCTCACCCCGCTGGCCGGTGCCGCCGTCGTCGGCACGATGATCAACGCCATCGCCGTCCACGGCACCGGGGAGTTCTTCGCCCCCAAGGGCATCGAGTACGAGCTGCTGCTCACCGCGGGCGCCGCGGCCCTCACCCTCACCGGCCCCGGCCGGTACGCCGTCGACCGCCTGCTGCCCGTGCTGCGCGGCCACCGCCTGGCCCACGGCGCCGTGGCCCTGGCCCTCGGCATCGTCCTCGGCTGCGTCATGCTCCTGGTCCGCAGCTAGCGGAGCGGAGCGCGAGCCCGCGCCATCCCCCGCACGAATGGTGCCCGGGTCCCACGCTGATTGGGCCCGGGCATTCGGGGGAACAGCGCACAAATGACCCAACCCATCGAAGACTACGCACTCATCGGTGACCTCATGACCAGCGGGCTCGTCGGCCGCGACGGGTCCATCGACTGGCTGTGCCTGCCGCGCTTCGACTCGCCGGCCTGCTTCGCCGCGCTCCTCGGCGACAAGGAGAACGGCCACTGGCGCATCGCCCCGGCCGGAGCCTCCGAGGGGGAGCGGTGCAACCGCCGGGCCTACGTGGACGGCTCGCTGGTCCTGGAGTCGTACTGGGAGACCCCGGACGGCGCAGCGTTCAAGGTCATCGACTTCATGCCGCAGCGCGAGACCGCGCCCGAGGTGATGCGGATCGTCGAGGGCCTCTCCGGCGAGGCCACCGTACTCAGCGTGCTGCGCCTGCGCTTCGACTACGGGCACGTCGTCCCCTGGGTCCGCCGCAGCGGCAGCGACCGGGTCGCCGTCGCCGGCCCGGACTCCGCCTGGTTCCGCAGCGAGCCGTCCGTGCGCACCTGGGGCGAGGCCAACAGCACCCGCTCCGAGTTCACCGTCACCGCCGGGCAGCGGGTCGCCTTCGGCCTCACCTGGCACCCCTCGCACGAACCGCGCCCCGAGCTCTGCGACCCGTACGAGGCGCTGGAGCAGACACTCGCCGACTGGCGCGAGTGGAGCGACCAGTGCACCTACGAGGGCCCCTACCGGGAGGCCGTGACCCGCTCCCTGATCACCCTCAAGGCCCTCACCTACGCCCCCACCGGCGGGATCGCCGCCGCCGCGACCACCTCCCTGCCCGAGGAGCTCGGCGGCGTCCGCAACTGGGACTACCGCTACTGCTGGCTGCGCGACTCCACCCTCACCCTCGGCTCGCTCCTCGCGACCGGCTTCCACGACGAGGCCCGCGCCTGGCGCAGGTGGCTGCTGCGCGCCATCGCCGGCGACCCCGCCGACCTGCAGATCATGTACGGGATCGGCGGCGAGCGGCGGATCCCCGAGAGCGACCTGCCGTGGCTGCGCGGGTACGCCTCCTCCGCGCCGGTCCGGGTCGGCAACGCGGCCGTGGACCAGCTCCAGCTCGACGTGTACGGGGAGGTCCTCGACTCGCTCTACCTGGCCAGGACCGCCGGGATCCCGGTGGAGAAGCACGCCTGGCAGATCCAGCTCGCGCTCCTCGACTTCCTGGGCGACAACTGGCACCGGCCCGACGAGGGGCTGTGGGAGGTGCGCGGCCCGCGCCGGCACTTCGTCCACTCCAAGGTGATGGCCTGGGTCGCGGCCGACCGGGCGGTGCGGACCCTGGAGGCCGATCCCACGTTGCCGGGCGACGTCGAGCGCTGGCGGGTCATGCGGGACCAGGTCCACCTCGACGTGTGCGAGAACGGCTTCGACCCCGAGCGCAACACCTTCACCCAGTACTACGGCTCGCGCGAGCTGGACGCGGCCACCCTGCTCATCCCCAGGGTCGGCTTCCTGCCGCCCGACGATCCGCGGGTCATCGGCACCGTCGACGCCGTCCGCCTGGAACTCGGCCGCAGCGGCCTGGTCCGCCGCTACACCACCGAGGGCCCCTCCGTGGACGGCCTGCCCGGTGACGAAGGGGCCTTCCTGGCCTGCTCGTTCTGGCTGGCCGACGCGCTGCACCTGACCGGCCGGGAGAAGGACGCGCGGGAACTCTTCGAGCGGCTGCTGGCGGTACGCAACGACGTGGGGCTGCTCGCCGAGGAGTACGACCCCATCGCCGGGCGCCAACTCGGCAACTTCCCGCAGGCGTTCAGCCACGTCGGCCTGGTGAACACGGCGCTCACCCTCGGCCGGGAGGGGCGCGGCCACCCCGCCGCCGGCTGACCTCCGGTCAGACGCCCGGGGCGGCTGCCCGTACGGCCGCGCGGCGGCGCAGCAACTCGCCGGTCTCCGGGTCGGCCGGGAGGAAGGCCTCCAGGTGGAGTTCGGCCAGGGTGACGTCCACGGCCGTGGCGAAGGAGGTCAGCGTCGTCAGCAGCCGCAGCTCGCCCCCGGCCGTGCGCAGCCGCAGCGGCACGGCGAAGCCCAGGTGGTCCGGGCCGGGCGGCGCCGCCGCGGGCAGGTACCCCGCGAGCTCCGCGGCCAGCGCGTCGAGCGCGGGGTCCGGATGGGCCGCGGCCCGGGCGCGCAGGCTCTCGGTGATGTGCCGCCCCCACGCCGCCAGGTTGACCACGCGCGGCGCCATCCCCTCCGGGTGCAGCGCGAGCCGCAGCACGTTCACGGGCGGCTCCAGCAGGCGCGCGGCCGCGCCTTCCGCGAGCACGTCGAACGCGGCGTTGGCCAGGACGAGTTCGCCGCGCGGACCGGCGATCACCGCCGGGTACGGCAGGTGCCCGGTCAGGATGGACCGCAGCGCCGTCATCGCCGGTTCGATCGTGGCGGCGTCGCGCGGCGACTCCGCGTACGCGGGCGCGTAACCGGCCGTCAGCAGCAGCGCGTTGCGCTCGCGCAGCGTCAGGCCGAGGGCCTCGGCGAGCCGCACCACCATCGCCCGGCCCGGCACCGAGCGGCCGCTCTCGACGAAGCTGAGGTGGCGCTGCGTGGTCCCCGCGAGCGTGGCCAGTTCGAGCTGGCTCATCCGGCGCAGCGCCCGCCGGCGGCGGACCTCGCGGGAGAACGGGGAGGGCTGGACGCCCGCTGCGGCAGTGGTGGTGGCCATGGCCCCTTTCTAGCCGTGCCGGGGCGGCCGCGCGATTCCCCGCGGGGAATTGCCGCGTGTCACCCCGCCGCCGGAGCCTGGACCGGCAAGCGGCGGCCGGGACCCCCGGCGCGGCGGACAGCCCTGGAGGACGTCATGCGCTCGTACCACCTGGAAACCTTCGGCAGCGTCGAGGGGATCGTGCTGCGCGACGGCGGCGGACCGCGCCCGGAGCCCGCCGGCGCCACCGGCATCGTCGTCGCGCGCGGCCTCCCTCAACAAGCGGGACCTGCTCATCCTGGAGGGGCGCTACCCGCTGCCCGCCGTACCGGGCGTGGTGCCGCTGAGCGACGGCGCCGGCGAGGTGGTCGCGGTGGGGGAGGCGGTGACCCGGTTCGCGGTCGGCGACCGCGTCTGCTGTACGTACTTCCCGCGCTGGCGGGCCGGCCGCATCACCCCGGACGCCGTGGACCAGCCCGGCTGCACGCTCGACGGGATGCTCGCGGAGTACGCCGCGATCGACGAGCAGTGGGCGGTCCGCGTCCCGGACCACCTGACCTGGCAGGAGGCGGCCACCCTGCCGTGCGCCGGGGTCACCGCCTGGCACGCGCTGACCGGCGGCGAGGCGCTGCGCCCCGGCCAGACGGTCCTGACCCTGGGCACCGGGGCGGTGGCGCTGTTCGCCCTGCAGTTCGCGAAGCTGCTGGGCTGCCGGGTCGTGGCGACGACCTCCAGCGAGGAGAAGGCGGACCGGCTCAAGGCGCTCGGCGCCGACGCGGTCGTCGACTACCGGCGCATCCCCGACTGGAGCGGGGCCGTACGGGAGTTCACCGACGGCCTCGGCGCGGACCTGGTGGTGGAGACGGGCGGGCCCGACACCATCGAGCAGTCCGTCCGCGCGAGCGCCCTGTACGGGCAGATCGCCCTGCTGACCACCGGCACCGCCGACCGGCCCGGCATCGCGATCTCGCACGCGGCGTACGCGTCGAGCCTGGCCACCATCCGCCGTGTCTTCGTCGGCAGCCGGCTCCAGTTCGAGGACATGAACCGGGCCGTCTCCGCCCACGGACTGCGTCCGGTCGTCGACCGGGTGCTCCCCTTCGAGGAGGCGCACCGGGCCTACCGCGAGTACGCGACGGCCGGGGCCTTCGGCAAGGTCGTGATCGGCATCGGCGGGGCCGACGGGGGGTGAACCCGCCGGCCCCGCCGATGGGGAGGTCACGCCGAGACGGTGTCCTGGCCGTCCTCCGGAATGCTGACCAGCCAGCGGCTGTCCTGTCGGGGCCGCAGGTACAGGGCCCAGTACAGGGTGGCCACGGCGGTGATCCCGCCGGTCCACAGCAGGTACTGGGTCTCCTGCTGCGTCAGGATGTACCCGAGTACGGCGATCAGCACCACCGGCACGGCCGGCCACAGAGGCATCCGCCACGCGGCCGCCTCGCGGTGCGCACCGCGCCGGCTGAACAGCGCGGCCACCGCGACCAGCAGGTACATGCCGGTCACCGAGACGCCGGTGACCCCGTACAGGGTGTCCAGGTTGACGAAGCACAGCGCCGCACCCGGCACGCCGACGACCAGCGTGGCCACCCAGGGCGAGCCGAACCGGCCGAGCCGCGACAGCGCCTGGTTGACGGGCTCCGGCCAGGCCTTGTCACGGGCGGAGGCGAACAGCACGCGCGAGTTCTGGATCACCATGACGATGCCGGCGTTGACGATGGCCAGCGCGACGCAGAGGCTGACGAAGGTGCCGACGGCCGAGTTGGACCAGGCGGTGACCATCCCGCCGAGGTCGCCGGCGGCCAGCGCGTCCAGGTCCGGGGCGCCCATGGTGATGGCGATGACCGGGACCAGGATGACTGCGGTGGAGATGGCGAGGGTGGCCAGCACGGTCCGGGCCACGTTGCGCCGCGGGTTCTCCAGCTCCTCGGAGAGGTAGACGGCCGTCGAGAACCCCTGGGTGATGAACAGGGCGATCGCGAGGCCGGAGACGACCATCATCGCGGTGACGGTGGACGTGCCGCCGCCCTCCGCCGCGACCGTGCCGTGCACCAGGGCGTCCGCGCCGCGCTCGCCGTGGGCGAACCCGAGGACGGCCACGAGCGCCGCGGCGACCACTTCCAGCACCAGGAAGATGCCGGTGATCCAGGCGTTGGCCCGCAGGTCGAGCAGACCGGCGAGGGTGGCGAGCAGCATCACGCCGCCGCCCGCGACCGGAGCCGGTATCTCGACGATCGGGGCCAGGTAGTCGGCCGTACCCATGGCGATCACGGGCGGCACGATCATCACGACCAGCAGGGACAGTACGAACACCAGCCAGCCGGCGAGCCGGCCCGCCAGGGTGGAGACGATCGCGTACTCGCCGCCCGCGCTGGGAATGAGCGTGCCGAGCTCGGAGTAGCAGAAGGCCACGCCGATGCAGAGCAGCGAGCCGATCGCGATGGTGAGGGCCGTCCACGTGCCGAGACTGGCGAACAGGTCGGGCACGACGACGAAGAGGGTCGAGGCGGGCGTCACGCACGAGAGCGTGAGCAGTGTCCCGCCGACGACGCCGATGGAACGCTTGAGCTTCTGCGGGGTGGGCCCGGTGGCGGGAGCGAGGGCCTGAGGTGCGCTGATCGTGTCAGACATCGGTACGTGGTTCCGATCGGCAGATGCGGTGAGTGAGCGCGGGAGCGGTATCGCCTCCGAGGCGGTGGTGAGCAAGGGTGTGAGCGGCTCCCGGGCCGACATGCAATCTCCGCGAGATCCGCAGGTCAATAGCTGTTCATGTGCGGATTCCATCGTTCTGTCGGGTCGCGGCCCCCTGGATTCGGCGTTAAGAGCGCGTAAATGCTGCGTCGGCACGGGGTGCGGGAACCGCAGCCCCCCGCGCGGAAATTTCCCTCCGCTTTGCCGACTCGATGGTGTCAAGAGACCCGAACGGGGGATGCGCGTCTGCTACCCGGGTCCCATACGGCGCGCGCCGGGATCGTCCCGGCGGCCGATGGGGGCGCGGCCGGCGATCGGAAGAATCGGGGGCAGCCGAAGATCGTCCGACCGCCCCGCAGGGGGCGTCGAGCAGGGGGAGAGACCCATGCAGCCCACGCACCGAGGCCGAGGACGCGCGTTACGCGACACCGGGGCCGCGGCAGCCGTCGTACTGGCCCTGCTGGCCGGGGCCGCCCCGGCCGCGAGCGCCGCCACCGGCCCCGACGACCGGACGGCCGCCGCGTCGGCGGCCCGGGGACTCGACCGCGAGGCCCTCGCCCGGCGGCTGGACGCCGTCCACGAGGCCGGCATGTACGGGGCGTACAGCAGCGTCCGCGACGGCCGCGCCCAGTGGACCGGGGCCACCGGCTTCGCAGACGTCGACACGCGCCGCCCCACCCGCCCCGACATGCGGCACCGGGTCGGCAGCATCACCAAGACCTTCACCGCCACGGCCGTGCTCCAGCAGAGCGCCCGCGGCCGCATCGCGCTCGACCGGCCGGTCGGCGACTACCTGCCCGGCCTCGTCCCGGGGGAGCGCGGCCGCAAGATCACCGTGCGGATGCTGCTGAACCACACCAGCGGCATCGACGACTACATCATCGAGGCCTTCCCGTCACTGAGGGAGAACTCCCCGCAGAGCCTGGACGACTTCCGCTACCGCACCCTGCGCCCCGCCACGCTGATCGGGTACGGGATGAACCGGCCGCAGCTCTTCGAACCCGGCACGGACTGGTCCTACTCGAACACCAACTACCTGCTGCTCGGCGAACTGCTCCGCGAGGTCACCGGCGAGGACCCCGAGCGGGTCATCACCCGGGACGTCATCCGCGAGGCCGGACTGCGCAGCACCTACTTCCCGGGGACGGACCCGGTCATCAGGGGCCCGCACTCCAAGATGTACGAGAACCTGCGCGGGCTGCTCGACCCGCCGCGCGACTACAGCGACTACAACATGACCATGGCCGGCACCGCCGGGGCGCTGGTCTCCACCACCCAGGACCTCAACACCTTCTACCGCGCGCTGCTCCAGGGCGACCTGCTGCCCGCCGCCCAGCTGCGCGAGATGCGCACCACGGTGCCGGTCAAGGGCCCGGACGGCGCCGTGGCCATCCGCTACGGCCTCGGCATCTACAGCATGGACACGCCGTGCGGCCCCGCCTGGGGCCATGACGGCGGTGTCTTCGGCGCGAGCACCCAGGCCATGTCCAGCGCGGACGGCAAGCGGCAGTTCGCCGCCGGGTACAACCTGACGGGGTATCAGCGCGCTGACGGGAACGGCGCACCGGTGCCGCACCCCATCGACGCGGCCACCGACCGCCTGCGCGAGCAGGCCCTGTGCGGTACGACCGCGCCGGCGACCGGCCGCCCGTCCGCCCCGCGAGGGCTGCCCGAGCCGCTGGACGCGCGGCTGACGGCCCCGCGTTAGCCGCTGCGCCGGCCGCCCGTCCGGGCGGCCAGCAGCAGGGCGATGTCGTCCGGCCGGTCGGTGGAGCTGCCCGCCTCGCCGATCAGCCGGTCGGCCATCTCCGTCAGCGGGTCCGGAGGGGCAGCGGCCAGTGCGGCCCGCACCCGCTCCACGCCCGTGTCGATGTCCGTGCCCGGCTTCTCCACCAGCCCGTCGGTGTACAGGACGAGCACCGCGCCCGGCTCCAGCCGCAGTTCGGTCACCGGGTACGTGGCGTCCGCGGTGACGCCGAGCACCACCCCGCCCGGCAGCTCCAGCACCTCCGTCCGCCCGTCGGCGTGGCGCAGCAGCGGCTGGGGGTGCCCGGCCCGGACGGCGCGGGCCAGTCCCGTCTCCCGGTCGAGCGACACGTAGCAGCAACTCGCGAACTGCCCGGGGTCCAGGTCGATGAGCAGCCGGTTCATGCCGCGCATGCTCTCCTCCGGGGAATTGCCGCTGAGCGCGAAGGCCCGTACCGCGCTGCGGAGCTGGCCCATCGTCGCGGCCGCCGCGACCCCGTGCCCCTGGACGTCCCCGATGATCAGGGCCAGCATGCCCGGGCCCGTCTCGATGACGTCGTACCAGTCGCCGCCGACGTCCATGCCGACGGTACCGGGCAGGTACCGGCCCACCGTGACCACGTGCTCCAGCACCGGCAGCCGGTTCGGCAGCAGCGCCGCCTGGAGCCCCCGGGCCAGCGCGGCCTCGCTGTCGTAGCGCCGCGCCCGCTCCAGGGCCTGCGCGATCAGCCCGGCCAGCGCGGTCAGCACCGTACGCTCCTCCGGGCTGAAGCCGCGCGGCGAGTCGAAACCGAGGATGCAGGAGCCGACCGGCCGTCCCGACGCGATCAGCGGAAGGAAGGCGCGCGCCCCCACGTCGGCGTCCAGCGGGATCCCCGGGTAGGCCGCGGCCAGGTGCTGCATCGACTCGAAGAACATCGGCCGGCCCGAGGTGAGGGACTCCACGCCCGGCAGCCGCGCGTCGAGCGAGACCCCGTCGAACCGGTCGAGGAAGCCCTGGGGGAACCCGGTCTCCCACGCCAGGTACAGATGGCGCTCGTTGAGCAGGTAGATCGCCAACTGGCGGCCGCCGAAGGCCGGCAGCAGCTCGTCGGTGACCACCGCCGACACCTGGCGGGCCGTCACCGCCTCGGTCAGCGCGATGGCGAGGGCCACCGGCCGGTACATCGCGGACGCCCGGTCGGCCGGCGAGCCCAGCCCGATCCCGGGCCGGACCACCGACGTGGGCGAGTAGGCGGGCTGGTCGGTGGACCCGATGGTGACGGTCACCCCGTCGGGCCCGGGATACAGCGCGACCGACAGCCATTCCCCGGAGGGAAGTTGGCCCCGTCGGGCCGGGAAGAGCACCGGAGCGTGGGCCAGGAACACGGCCCGGAAGTGGTCCTCGTACGCGGGCAGCGCGAGCCAGGGGAGCGCCTCCCACAGGACCCGCCCGCTCAGCCCCCGGCCCTCGGCGTCGAGCAGCTCCGCCGCCGCGGCGCTGACGTAGCCGATCACTCCCAGCCGGTCCACGGACAGCACCGCCTGCGGCAGCCGGTCGACGGCGTCGCGGGCGTCCTCGGTCCGCAGCGGTGGCGCCACGCACACCGGGTCGGCGTCCCACACCACCGGAGTCCCGGCCGCCGCGAGCCGCGCCAGCTCCCCGGCAAGCCGGTCCGCGGTCGCCCGCAGCACCTCGCGGTCGGGGGCCGATACCGCCACGCCCGGGGTCGCGTCGCGCAGGACGAACAGCACGCCGAACCGCTCGCTCCCGGCGCGGACCGGCTCGTACAGGGAGGCGAAGGGGAACGGCAGCCCCGCCACCAGCTGCGGGAACCGCCGCATGGACGTCTCCGCGTCGGGCAGCAGTACCGACTGCCCCGAGCGGTAGGCCTCACTGGCCGGGTACGGGCGGTTCACGTGGACCCGCCACCAGGGGCGGAACAGCCGCCCCGGCAGCCCGGTGAGCACGGCGATCCGCAGCAGCCCCTCGGTGCCGGAGCGCAGGTACATCCCGCCCGCGTACCCGCCGACGGCCTCCACCACGCCCGCGACGGCCCGTGCGAGCACCTGGGCCGTGGCATCGGGGGCGGTGCCGTCACCGCTGTCCGGTCTCGCCGTCACACAGCCAGGATGCGCCCTGCGGCCCGCGCGGCGCACCCGCACCCCCCCGCTGCCGGGGGCGCGGGAGCCGGGCGCGGGAGCCGCTCGGGGTCAGCTCGCGGCCGCCCGCTCCCGGTAGCCCGCCACCACGGTGGCCGCCGCCAGCAGCGCCACCACGCCCACGGTGCCCAGGGCCACCCCCATGGCATCGGTGAAGGCGGTGATCTGCGCCGGATCCCGGGGATCCCCCTGGAAGCGGGAGGCCAGCACCGTCCCGAACACCGCCACGCCAAGCGCGGCGCCGATCTCGCGGGCCGCGGTGTTCAGCCCGGAGCCCAGACCCGCCTGGTGAGCCGGCAGCTCGGCGACCACCGTCAGGGTCAGCGAGGGCGCGCTCAGCCCGGCCCCGGTCGACATCACCAGCAGGTAGACGGCGTACACGAGGTACGGGGTGTCCTTGTCGACGGTGGAGAGCAGCAGCAGCCCGGCGCCGACCATGGCGAGCCCGATGCCGATGGGCAGCCTCGGCCCGGTCCGCTGCGCCAGCCGGGCGCCCAGCTTGGGCATCACGGCCAGGCCGGTGGTCACCGGGATGATCGCCAGCCCGGCCATGGCGGGGGAGAAGCCCTTGGCGTACTGGAGGTACTGCGGGTTCACGTAGAAGAGCGCGAACAGCCCGAAGAAGCCCGTGCCGATGCCGAGCGTCCCGGCCCGCAGCTTCGGGGACCGGAAGATCCGGGGGTCGAGCAGCGGCCGCGCGGCGCGCAGCCCGTACCCGGTGAAGGCGGTGAGCAGCACCGCCCCGGCGCCGAAGGCGGCCAGCACGCGCGCGGAACCCCAGCCGAGGCCCGGCCCCTCGATGATCCCGTAGACCACGGCGAGGAGCGCGCCCGCGAGCAGCGCCGCCCCGACGGGGTCGACGGACGCGTCGGGCCGGGAGGGGGTGCGGGGGACCGTACGGGCGACGATCAGCGCGAGCAGCGCGCCGAGCGGGACGACCGTCCAGAACAGCGCCCGCCAGGTCAGGTACTGGCCGGCCAGGCCGCCGCCGACGTTGCCCGTCAGGCCGCCGAGGCCGATGGTCAGCGTCCAGGTGGCGAGCGCCTGGGCGCGCCGCTCGGGCGGGCTCAGCTGGACCAGGATCGACATGGTGGCCGGCATGATCAGGGCCGCTCCGGCCCCGCACAGGCCGCGCCCGGCGATCAGCACGGCCGGGGTGGTGGCGAGCGCGCTGACCGCCCCGCCCGCCGCGAACAGGCCGAGCCCGGACATCAGGGCGCCCTTGCGGCCGTAGCGGTCGCCGAGCGCCCCGGCGGGGATCAGCAGGGCGGCGAAGACGATGACGTAGGCGTCGACCGCCCAGAGCAGCTGGCCGGGCGTGGGGTGCAGGGTGGACGCGGCGAGCTGCGGGATCAGCAGGTTGACGGCGGCCACCATCGCCTGCGCGACCAGGACGCAGGCGCAGAGCACGAGCAGGGTGGTACGGGTCAGCGTGGCGGTCGGCCGGGGCGCGGCCAGATCCGGTTTTTCTGCATGGCGAAGCACGGCTCCTCCTGGGAGTCGGATCGGTGACGGCGGACGGGCGCGGACGGGCGCGGACGGGCGCGGGCGGGCGTGATCGGGCGGGCGTGAACGGCTCGGCGGGGGAGCCGGGGAGTGGGGGAGCGGTCGCTGCCCTCCCCCATGTCCCGCTGTTCACCGTAGAGTTGGCCTGACCTGCTTTCCAGTGCAAGTTCTGCAAGGGATGAATGCGTGTGACGCAATCCGGGATGGATCTGAACCTGCTGGTCGCCCTGGACGTCCTCCTGGAGGAGTCGAGCGTCTCCGGGGCCGCCGCCCGCCTGCACCTGTCCGAGCCCGCCATGAGCCGCACCCTCGGCCGGATCCGCAAGGCCCTCGGAGATCCCGTCCTGGTCCGCGCCGGGCGGAGCATGGTCCCCACCCCGCGCGCCCTCGCCCTCCACGGGGAGGTCCGGGCCGTCGTCGAGCGGGCCCGGGCGCTCTTCCTCGCCGGCGGCCAGGTGGACCTGTCCACCCTGACCCGCACCTTCACCGTGCTGGCCAACGAGACCTTCACCGCCATGTCCGGGGCCGCCCTGTTCACCCGGATCGCCCGCGAGGCCCCCGGAGTGCGGCTGCGCTTCCTGTCGGAGAGCCACATCGACGTCCCCGCCCTGCGCGAGGGCGTGGCCGACCTCGAACTCGGCGTGGTGGACACCCGCTCGCCCGAGGTGCGCGTCGAGCACCTCTACGACGAGCTCATGGTGGGCGTCGTACGCCCCGGACACCCGCTGCTGAAGGGGCGGCTCACCGCCCGCCGGTTCGCCGCCGCCGAACATCTGATCGCCTCCCGGCGCGGCCGCCTGGAGGGCCCCGTCGACACCGCGCTCGCCGAACGCGGACTGACCCGGCGGGTGGTCGGCAGCGTCGGCACCTTCCCCGCCTCCCTATTCGTCCTGCGCGAGAGCGATCTCGTCGGGCTGCTCACCAGCCAGGCCGCGCCGCTCGCGGGCGCCCTCGGACTGGAGACCTTCCGGATCCCGCTCGACCTGCCGACGCTGCCGTTCGGCATGGCCTGGCACCCTCGCCACGAAGCCGATCCGGCCCACGCCTGGCTGCGCGGCTGCGCCCGGGAACTGCTGACCGCCCGGCCCGCGGCGCACTGACACCGGGCGCTCGGCGCCCCGTACGCCGTACGGACTGACCCGAACGCCTCCCCCGTCCGGGGGACGGTCCGGCGCGGGGGCGATCCCCCTCGCCGTGCCCGGGGAGGCATGCGGACATGCAACAGCCGTATGACATGTCAACGACCCCGACGGCCTTCTCGGCGGCGGACAGCTTCACCCTCCGCACCGCTCTGGACGCCCTCGGCGGGGTCCGCGGGCTCGACGCGCTCGACCTGGCCTGCGGACACGGCGGCATCGTCCGGCTGCTGGCGAGCGAAGGGGCCAGGCGCACCGTGGGCGTCGACAGCTGTCCCGACCGCATCCGCCGGGCCCGGGCGGCGCACACCGCGGAGCACACCGGGGCGCACCCCGGG
The DNA here is from genome assembly GCF_026339935.1 of Streptomyces sp. NBC_01551. Taxonomy (NCBI): domain Bacteria; kingdom Bacillati; phylum Actinomycetota; class Actinomycetes; order Kitasatosporales; family Streptomycetaceae; genus Streptomyces; species Streptomyces sp. NBC_01551. The sequence continues at coordinate 444,292 of NZ_JAPEPX010000001.1, read as the reverse complement.
GAGGCCTCCGCCGTCGAGTACGTCGTCGCCGACGCGGCCGGCATGCCGCAGCTCGGCCCCTTCGACCTCGCCACCGCCGTGTACCTCTTCAACCACGCGCCCGACCGGTCGGTGCTGCACGCGATGTTCCGCTCCATCCGCGCCAACCTGCGCCCCGGCGGGCGGCTGCTGGCCATCGTGCCCAACGCGGGCGCGTTCCCGCAGGTGGACTGGTCGCCCTACGGGGTACGGATCCTGGACCGGGTCGCGGACGGGGACGCGCCGCTGCTGAAGGCGCAGTTTCTCACCGAGCCGCCGCGGCACTTCGAGTACCGCGAGTGGAGCCACTCCGACTTCGCCGAGGCGGCCGTGGAGGCGGGCTTCGCCACCGTCGGCTGGCAACCCGGCCGGCCCCCGCCGGCCGACGCGGCCCGGGACGAGGAGTACTGGACGGCGTACCGCGCCTGGCCGGTCAGCTCGCTCATGACGTGCACGGCGTAGGGCCGGGATCGGCGCGGTGGTGCGGCGGTTCAGGCGGAGCGTAAGCGGCGGCGGGCCGTCATGCGGTCCGGCACGGGGGTCGTCACAGGTCGGCCGCCGTTCTGACCAGCTCCACGATGCGGTCGCGGGCCGCGCGCCCCTCCGGCACCGGAAGCAGCGGGTACCCGTGCGGCAGCCCCGGCTCCTCGTGGAACTCGACCTCCGCGCCGCCCGCCCGGGCCCGGCTCAGCAGCTCCCGGCTGTCGGTGCTCAGCACGTCCCGGGTGCCGGTGAACACGGCCAGCGGAGCCAGCCCCGCGAACGATCCGTGCAGCGGGCTCACCCGGGGATCGTCGGTGGCCAGGTTGCCCGCGTACAGCCGCCCGGCCTCCAGCAGGCCCGGCCGCGCCAGTATCGGATCGTCGGCCTCGATCGCCGGCTGGTCGGGGTGGCTCATGCTCACGTCCAGCCAGGGCGAGATCAGCACGATCCGGGACGGCTGCGCCCCGGTGCGGTCCCGCAGCCGTTGCGCGGCGGCCAGCGCCAGCCCGGCCCCGGCGGAGTCCCCGATGAGCACAGTCCCGCCCGCGCCGGCGCTCGCGATCATGCCGCTCAGCAGATCGGCGGCGACCGGCACCGTCCGGTCGGCGGTACCGCGCGGGGCCAGGATGTACGCCGGTACGACGACCTGCGCCCGGGCCCGGGTGACGAGCGTCCGGATCAGCGCCCAGTGCGGCCGTTCCAGTTCGTGGACGTACCCGCCGCCGTGCACGTACAGCACCTGCGCGGCGGGTTCGGCCCCGCGCGGCGAGACGTCGTACACCGGCCAGGCCCCGACGAAGGTCCGCGACACCTCGGCGACCCGGCCCAGCGAGCGCGGCGGAAGGTGCGACGCGGGCCTGCGCGCCGACTCCGCCACCCGGGCCCGGACCGCCTCGGCGCTCGCGAACCGTCTTCGTCGTCCCGCCGCGATCAGCGCGGCCGAAAGCGCTCTGCTGCGCAGACTCGGCACGCCCCTCACCTCCCCATTCCCCTGCCCCGGCGGCTGCCGGGACCCCTGCCCCGTCTCCTGAGGAGCATAGGCGTGAAGCTGGGCTGTCGGCCCGCTTAAGAAAGTCTCGATGGACTGATCACCGGGCCGGTCGGCAGATTGGTGCCCGTCAATCGACGCCGCTCGCGCACGACGCCCGCGGTGCCCCCTTCCGCATGCCTGGAGCCACCCCCATGAAGGCACTCGTCAAGCACAAGGCCGAGCCCGGGCTGTGGCTCATGGACGTCCCCGAGCCCGAGTACGGCCCCGGCGACGTGCTGATCAAGGTGCTGCGCACCGGCATCTGCGGAACCGACCTCCACATCCGGGCCTGGGACGGCTGGGCGCAGGGCGCGGTCAAGACCCCGCTGGTGCTCGGCCACGAGTTCGTCGGCGAGGTCGCGGCGCTCGGCGCGGACGTCCGTGACATCGAGATCGGCGCGCTGGTCAGCGGCGAGGGCCACCTGGTGTGCGGCAAGTGCCGCAACTGCCTGGCCGGGCGCCGTCACCTGTGCCGCAGCACGGTCGGGCTCGGCGTCGGGCGCGACGGCGCGTTCGCCGAGTACGTGGTGCTGCCCGCGCAGAACGTGTGGGTGCACCGGACGGCCGTGGACCTGGACGTGGCGGCGATCTTCGACCCGTTCGGCAACGCCGTGCACACCGCCCTGTCGTTCCCGCTGGTCGGTGAGGACGTGCTGATCACCGGCGCCGGCCCGATCGGCATCATGGCGGCGGCCGTGGCCAAGCACGCCGGTGCGCGCAACGTGGTCATCACCGACGTCAGCCCCGAGCGGCTGGAGATCGCCCGCAAGGCGGGCGCCACGCTCGCGGTGGACGTCCGGGACACGACGATCGCCGACGCGCAGGCGCGGCTGGGGCTGCGCGAGGGCTTCGACATCGGCCTGGAGATGTCCGGCCGCGCCGAGGCCATGCAGGACATGATCGCGAACATGACGCACGGCGGCCGCATCGCGATGCTCGGCCTGCCGGCGCAGGACTTCCCGGTCGACTGGGCCAAGGTCGTCACCTCGATGATCACCATCAAGGGCATCTACGGCCGCGAGATGTTCGAGACCTGGTACGCGATGACCGTGCTGCTGGAGGGCGGGCTCGACCTCAGCCCCGTCATCACCGGCCGGTACGCGCACACGGAGTTCGAGGCCGCGTTCGACGAGGCGTCGACCGCCCGCAGCGGCAAGATCATCCTGGACTGGACGACCGCGTAACGACCCCCGCTGAGGGGCGGCCGGGCCGGCACCCACGCAAGCACACCGCCCGGCCCCACCCCGCGGGGGGCGCCGCCCCGGCCCGGTCCCGTCCGGTCCCGTCCGGACCGGCCCGGCTCGGTCTGGTCTGGTCCCGTCCACTCCGCCCTGGTTCGGTCCGGCCCCATCCGGTCTGGTCAGCCCGGTTGGGTTCGGTCCGGTCCGGTTCCGTACCGACCGGCTGCTGTACCGATCGGCTGCTGTACCGACCGGACGCCGGGCGGGTCGGCTGCCGGGCGGGGCGGTCCGGGGCGGGTCCGACCGTCCGGTTCCGGGCCGGCACGGAACGGGTACCCGGGTTCCGGGCAGGCCCGGGATTCCGTACCCGTCCGGTTCCGCGCCGGCCCCGGCCGGCCCCGCATCACCCACAAGACCATTTCCCTCCGGCCGGGCCCCGCCCACCCTCCCCCCTCCGCGGGGCCCGGCCCCCCTCCCTCCGCCGCCGCACCAGGAGAAAGAGAGCACCGCACATGTTCGAGACCGTCCGCGAGGACCTGCGCACCACCCTCGACGAGATCCGTTCCGCCGGCCTGCACAAGCCCGAGCGCGTCATCGGCACCCCGCAGAGCGCCTCCGTCGCCGTCACCTCCGGCGGCGCCGCGGGCGAGGTGCTCAACTTCTGCGCCAACAACTACCTCGGCCTCGCCGACCACCCCGACGTGGTCACCGCCGCCAAGGACGCCCTGGACCGCTGGGGCTACGGAATGGCCTCGGTCCGCTTCATCTGCGGCACCCAGGAGGTGCACAAGGAGCTGGAGGCGCGGCTGTCGGCGTTCCTCGGCCAGGAGGACACGATCCTCTACTCCTCCTGCTTCGACGCCAACGGCGGCGTCTTCGAGACCCTCCTCGGCGCCGAGGACGCGGTGATCTCCGACGCCCTCAACCACGCCTCGATCATCGACGGAATCCGCCTGTCGAAGGCCCGCCGCTTCCGCTACGCCAACCGCGACATGGCAGACCTGGAGCACCAGCTCAAGGAGGCCGTCGCCGGCGGCGCCCGCCGCAAGCTGATCGTCACCGACGGCGTCTTCTCCATGGACGGTTACATCGCCCCCCTCCAGGAGATCTGCGACCTCGCAGAGCGCTACGACGCCATGGTCATGGTCGACGACTCCCACGCCGTCGGCTTCGTCGGCCCCGGCGGCCGCGGCACCCCGGAGCTGCACGGGGTCATGGACCGCGTCGACATCATCACCGGCACCCTCGGCAAGGCGCTCGGCGGCGCCTCCGGCGGCTACGTCGCCGCCCGCGCCGAGATCGTGGAGCTGCTGCGCCAGCGCTCGCGCCCGTACCTCTTCTCGAACTCGCTCGCCCCGGTGATCGCGGCGGCCTCGCTGAAGGTGCTCGACCTGCTGGAGTCGGCCGGTGACCTGCGCGAGCAGCTCGCCGCCAACACCGCGCTCTTCCGTACCAAGATGACCGAGGCCGGCTTCGAGGTCCTGCCCGGCGACCACGCCATCGCCCCGGTGATGATCGGCGACGCCGCCGAGGCGGCCCGGATGGCAGAGCTGCTGCTGGAGCGCGGCGTGTACGTGATCGGCTTCTCGTACCCGGTGGTTCCCATGGGCGCGGCCCGGATCCGCGTCCAGCTCTCGGCCGCCCACTCCACGGCGGACGTGGAGCGTGCCATCGCGGCGTTCGTGGACGCCCGCGCGGCGCTCGCGACCGCTGGTGCCTGAGGGGCTCGGGAGACCCCTGCGCCCTGAGACAATGGCGGAGTGATCGACCCCCGCCGGCTGCGCATCCTGCGGGCCGTGGCGGATCACCGTACGGTGACCGCCGCGGCCGCAGCCCTGTACCTCACCCCCTCCGCCGTGTCCCAGCAGCTCGCCGCGCTGGAACAGGAGACGGGGCACGCGCTGCTGACCCGCAGCGGACGGGGCGTACGGCTCACCGCGGCCGGTGAGATCCTCCTCGGGCACGCCCACGAGGTGCTGGCCCAGCTGGAGCGCGCGGAGGCGGAACTCGCCGCGTACGCGGGCGGCTCGGCGGGCGAGGTGACGGTGGCCGCCTTCGCGACCGGCATCGCCGAGGTGCTGGCGCCGGCCATCGCCCGGCTCGGCCGGGAGCACCCGGGGATCCGGCTGCGCGTGCGCGACGCGGAGGGCGACCAGAGCCTGCCGCTGCTGCTGGACGGCGAGGCCGACCTGGCGCTGGCGGTCGAGTACCGGGGCGCCCCCGGAGCGGACGACGGCCGGCTGTCCGTCGTCCCCCTGTACGCGGAGCCCTTCGACGCGGTGCTGCCCGCGGGGCACCCGCTCGCGGACCTCCCTGCGGTGTCGCTGGCGGACCTCTCGGACTCCGACTGGGTGGGCCAGTACCCCGGCAACCCGTGCCACGACGTGACCCTGCTGGCCTGCGAACTGGCGGGGTTCCAGCCCCGCTTCCTGCACTCCTCCGACGACTTCCGGGCCGTGACCGCCCTGGTGGGCGCCGGGGCCGGGGTGGCCCTGGTACCGCGTTCCGCGCTGCGGGGCATGGACCTCAAGGAGGTCCAGGTGCGCCCCGTCGCGGGCCCGGCGGCGACCCGCCGCGTCTTCGCCGCGACCCGCCGGGGCGCCGAGTCGCACCCGCTGATCGCCCCGGTCCTGGCCGCGCTGTCGCGCGAGGCGGAACGCCTGCCGGAGCACTGACGGGGGCTACGCGGCGCCGGGTCGGGCGGGGCCGGCGTTCCGGGCCTTCCTGGCGCTCGCGCGCAGATGGCGGGCCAGTGCCGCCGCGCCGAGCAGTGCGACCAGGGCGCACACCCCGGGCCAGCCGAACCGGGCGTAGGCGCCGGTCCCGGCCCACGACCCGAGGCTGCCGCCGACGTAGGCGCAGGTCATGTACGCGGTGTTGAGCCGGCTGCGGACCTCGGGGCGCAGCGCGTAGATCCGTACCTGGTTGGCGACCATCCCGGACTGCATCGCGACGTCGAGCAGCAGCGTGCCCAGCGCCAGCGCGGCCAGACCCACCGCGCCGCCCAGGACGCCGAGCGCGAGGACGAGGGCCGAGCCGATCACCCCCAGCATCGAGACCAGGTTGACCACGTCGGATCCCCGGCGGTCCACCAACCGGCCCGCGAGCGGCGTGCAGAGCATGGTCCCCGCGTTGACCAGGGCGAGCACCCCGACCGCCTGGGCGCCCAGCCCGTACGCCGGGCCCGTGAGCAGGAGCGCGACGCCGGTCCAGACGGCCGAGAAGCCGCCGAACACGGTGGCCTGGTAGAAGCCGGAGCGGCGCAGCTCGGGCTCGGTCCTCAGCAGCCGCAGCGGCTCCGCCAGCAGCGCCGGGTAGCGCTGCCCGGACGGCGGGGTCGTCGTGGGCAGGGCCCGGTGCAGCAGGGCGGCGACGGCCAGGGCGCAGGCGGCGGCCAGCAGGTACGGGGCCCGCCAGCCGAGCCATTCGCCGAGGATCCCGCCGAGGGTCCGGGACAGCAGCATGCCGCCGATGGACCCGCTCAGCAGCGTGCCGCCCACCACCCCGCGCCGGTCGGCGCCCACCAGCCCGGCGGCCATCGGACCGGCGATCGGGGCGACCACCGTCGTCACGCCGATGAGGGCGCTCGCGCCGACCAGGGGCGCAGGCGAGGGCGAGGCGCTCGCGGCGAGCAGGCCCAGGCCGGTGAGGGTGAGCAGGGTGACGAGCAGCGGGCGGTGCGCGAACCGGTCCCCGAGCGGCACCAGCAGGAAGATCCCGGCCGCGTACCCGAACTGGACGGCGGTCACCACCAGGGCGGCCGATGCCGGGGACACCTGGAAACCGGTGGCGACCAGCGGGCTGACGGCCTGCGGGAAGTAGACGTTGCCCACGGCCACCCCGCAGGTGACGGCGAGGAGCAGGATCGTCCGCCGGCTCACGGGGGCGGGTGCGGCGGCGTTCACCCGGCTGCGGCCGGCTGTGGGGAGAACTGTCATGCGCTGAAGTTCAGGCCAGGGGCGCGTGGTTGCCAATCGATGTAGCCCACCGCTTAATGGTCACCGGCTGGTGGTCACCGCCCGATGGTCCCGGCCCCACGCTGACGCGGGCGCGCTCAGACCCGTACGACCTCCACGCCCTGCGACCGGAACGGCTCCGCTCCCGCGTCCGAGAGGCCCGTGTCCGTCACCAGGACGTCCACCGAGGGCGTCGAGCAGATCCGGGCGAAGGCGCGGACGCCGAGCTTGCTGGAGTCCGCCGCGATGACCACGCGGCGGGCCCGTTCGCAGAGCAGGCGGTTCATCGCCGCCTCGTCCTCGTGGCGGGTCGCCGCGCCGTCGACCGGGTCGAAGGCGTCCACGCCGACGATCGCGGTGTCCACGGTGAGCTGCGCGAGGACCCCCTGCGCCAGCGGACCCGTCAGCTCGTACGACTGGGGACGGGCCACGCCGCCCGTCAGCACGATCTTGAACTGCGGTCTGATGACGAGCTCGCCCGCGATGTTGAGGGCGTTGGTCACCACGGTCAGGGCCGGCGAGCCGGTGGCCAGGTCGGCCCGGCCGGCGAGGGCGCGCGCGACCTCCGTGGTGGTGGTGCCGCCCGTCAGCCCGATCACCTCGCCCGGCATGACCAGCGCCGCCACCGCCTCACTGATCCGCTGCTTCTCGGCGGCCCGGCGCGACATCCGGTAGCGCAGCGGGAGTTCGTACGAGACGCCGTGCGGCACCGCCCCGCCGCGCGTGCGGACCAGCAGCTGCTGTTCGGCCAGCTGGTCGAGGTCGCGCCGGATGGTCGCGGCGGACACCCCGAGGGCCTCCGCCGCGGGCTCCACCTCCAGCTCGCCCCGCTCCACCAACAGGTCCAGCAGCGTCTGCCAGCGCTCCTTGCGGGTCATCCGGGCCGCCCCCTTCGGTTCTCTCTCGGACCACCCGCCGACATTAACCCAGGGCTTCAAGGGGGAGATGCTTGAAGTTGCGCGAAATGGCCCGATACCTTGCAGGAAAGCGCATCGCCGCAGGAAGCACAGCGAACACAGCAACGCAGCGAACACAGCAACGCAGCACACGCAGCCACCGCACGAGGGAGCCGCCATGAGCCACGTCGCGTACGAGTCGGGCACACAGCCCGAGTGCTGGGAACGGGCCGCCGAACTGGCCCCGTCCCACCGGGCGGTGCTGCCGCGGCCGGGGGAGCGGATCGCGATCGTCGGATGCGGGACCTCGTACTACATGGCCCAGGCGGCCGCCGTGCTGCGCGAGGAGGCCGGGCAGGGCGAGACCGACGCCTTCCCCGCCTCCGAGTTCCCGCGCCACCGCCGCTACGACCGGGTCATCGCGCTCACCCGCTCCGGGACCACCACCGAGGTGCTGGACCTGCTCGCCGCGCTGCGGGAGGCGGGCACGGCGACCACCGCCGTCACCGGCGACCCGGCGACCCCGGTGATGACCCTCGCGGACGCGCTCGTCGTGCTGGACTTCGCCGACGAGCGGTCCGTCGTACAGACCCGGTTCGCCACCACCGCGCTGACCCTGCTGCGCGCCCACGTCGGCCGGCACACCCCGGCCGTCGTCGCCGACGCGCGGAGCGTGCTCGCCGCGCCGCTGCCCGAAGGGCTCGCGGGCCGGGGGCAGTTCACCTTCCTCGGCCGGGGCTGGAGCGTGGGGCTCGCGCACGAGGCCGCGCTGAAGATGCGGGAGGCCTCGCTGTCGTGGGCCGAGTCCTACCCGGCGATGGAATACCGGCACGGCCCCATCAGCGTCAGCGGCCCCGGCACCGTCACCTGGTCCCTCGACGAGGCGCCCGACGGGCTCGCCGAACAGGTGCTCGGGACCGGCTCCCAGTGGGTGGCCGGCGGGCTCGACCCGCTCGCCGAGCTGGTACGGGTGCACCGGCTGGCCATCGCCGTCGCCGCCCACCAGGGGCTGGACCCGGACGCGCCGCGCCATCTGACCCGCTCGGTGATCCTCGACGCGGGCGAGGAGGCGGTCCGATGAGCATCGTCCCCGCCGGAGCGCTCGTCTTGGAGGCGGCCGTCGCGGGCCGCGCCGTCGCCGCGTTCAACATCATCACCCTGGAGCACGCCGAAGCCGTCGTCGCGGGGGCCGAGGCCGCCGGGCTGCCGGTGATCCTGCAACTGAGCGAGAACGCCGTGAAGTTCCGGGGCGGGCAGCTGCTGCCCATCTCCCGCGCGGCCGCCGCCTGCGCCGAGGAGGCCGCCGTCCCCGTCGGGCTGCACCTGGACCACGTCAAGAGCCCCGAGCTGCTCCGGCGGGCGGCCGACGCGGGGTTCAGCTCGGTGATGTACGACGCCGCGCAGCTGCCGTACGCCGAGAACCTGGAGGCGACCCGCTCCGCCGCCGACTGGGCGCACGCCAACGGGCTTTGGATCGAGGCCGAGTTGGGGGAGGTCGGCGGCAAGAACGGCGCCGCGCCGCTCGACCCGCACGCGCCGGGCGCCCGTACCGATCCGGACGAGGCGCGGCGGTTCGTCGCCGACTCCGGGGTGGACGCGCTGGCCGTGGCCGTCGGCAGCAGCCACGCGATGACCAGCCGGACGGCCTCGCTGGACCACGTCCTGCTGGCCCGGCTGGCCAAGACCGTGGACGTCCCGCTCGTCCTGCACGGCTCCTCGGGGCTGCCGGACGCGGAACTCGCGGCCGCCGTCGCGGGCGGCATCCGCAAGGTCAACATCGGCACGGCGCTGAACGTGGCCATGACCGACGCCATCCGCGCCCACCTCACCCCGGCGGACCCGCGCCCGTACCTGACCGCCGCCCGTACGGCCATGGCGGCGACGGCCGCGGCTATGATCAGCGCCCTGAACTGACCTGTACGGGGGCAACGATGGAGTCACAGCGCGGTCGCACCGGCAGGCGCCGGTTCCTGCTGATCCTGGGCGGCCCGCTGCTGCTGGCGGGCACGGGCATCGGGATCGCGTCCGCGCTGTCGTCGGCGGGCGAAGAGCGCCCGGGCGAACGGAACCCCGGCGAACGGGACTCCGGCGAACGGGACTCCGGCGAACCGGACCCGCACCGGGTCCGCACCGACCTCGCGCCCCTGAAGCGGCGGTTCGGGGCCGCGGGCGAGCTCCTCGAAGCGCACTGGCAGGGCTACGACCTGGACGGCTCCGCCGGGGGAGACCGCTACCTCCCGAGCCCGGACTCCCGGCTCCGGCTGGTCGGCGTCGCCCGCCTCGGGGCCGGCCAGGTGGCGGGCATCCTGCGCGACGCCGGCTACTCCTTCGCGGCCGCGGCGCCGAAGGACCTCCCGGAGCGCCTGAAGCCGTACGCGCCCGCCGACGCGGCCTGGCAGCGCGCCGAGGCCTTCGACGCGCTGGTGAACCGGCCCGTGCCGGGCCTGTTCACCTCCTCCTCGGGCGGGTTCCTCCTCGACGCGGAGCGCGACCTCGTCTGCTTCGACGTCGTCGAGCTGTACACGTAGCGCCGTAATCTCCCCCGGTCGATAGTGAGCGAAACCACCCTTTTCGGTAAGGCGGACGAATCGTTTGGTCACGCTGGGTGAGCGCTAGCGTGGTGGGCGTCGCCTTCCGAAACCGAAAGGGAAGTCCCCCATGCGTCTCCGTACCGCCGCCGTGGCCGCAGCCGGCGCCCTCACCCTGCTCATCGCCGTGCCCGGCTCCGCCAGTGCCGCGACCGGTGAATTCGAGTACTCCTACGTCGGCCTGGACGGGCAGCCGCGGCAGGAATCCCTCTTCGACCCGGAGGGCCGTGAGTGCATCGTCATCCCCGAAGTCGCCGACCCGGGCTCCTCCGAGCCGGCCTTCTCGCCCCGCAACCGCACCGACGCCTTCGCGAGGGTCTTCACCAACCCCGACTGCACGGGTGACGAGTTCGACCTGCGCCCGTACTCCGGCCGCGGATCGGAGCGCCTGAAGCTGCGCTCGGTGCGCTTCAGCCACTGATCCCCGTTGCGATCCGGTCTGACCTGCCCCGCCCGGGCAGGTCAGCCGTCGAGCGCGGCCAGCAGCTCCCGGGCCAGCCCGGCCAGGACCTCCGGCTCGGCCGGTGAGATCTCGCCCAGGTACACGTGGGCCCCGCCGAACGGGTTGGAGTACAACTCCTCGCCGCTGGGGGAGGTCCCCACCCGGTCCTGCGCGAAGTCGAACGCGGCCTCCACGCTCAGGTACAGCTCGGGCCCGTACCCGACCGTCGCGATCGTCTCCGTGTAGCCGTCGTCGTACAGGGTGAAGTCCGGCTCTCCGCCGCCCGCTTCGAGGGTGTCGAGGATCCCCTGCGCGAAGGACCGTATGTCCTCCTCGCGCGCCACCCCGGCCAGTGCCGTCACCTCGGCGACCGGCGAGCCGAACTCGTACAGCCATGCCCCGTCGGCCGTGCGCCGGCGCAGCCGGAACGCGACGGGGCTCCCGTTGTAGTAGCCGGTGAACCCCGCGAGTTCGACCACGACCTCGCTGCCCGCCAGTACGGTCTCCGCATCCATGCGGAAACCCTAGCCCGCCGCCCTTCCTCATTCTTGTAACAGGTTCTAGTCTGCCCTCCGCCAGCGACGACGGACCGCGAGACTCCCGGAGGGGCCGTGCACCTCGAATACACGCCTGAGCAGCAGCAGTTGCGCACCGAGCTGCGCGCCTACTTCGCCGAGCTGGTGCCCGAGGACGTCTACGCCCGCTACGAGGACCCCGCCGCCCAGAAGCGCTTCTACCGCGAAACCATCCGCCGCCTCGGCGCCGACGGCTGGCTCGGGGTCGGCTGGCCCAAGGAGTACGGCGGCCGCGGCATGTCCCCGATGGACCAGTTCATCTTCTTCGACGAGGCCGCGCAGGCCGTCGTCCCGCTGCCGCTGATGGCCCTGAACACCGTCGGCCCGACGATCATGCAGTTCGGCACCGACGAGCAGAAGTCGTACTTCCTCCCGCGCATCCTCTCCGGCGAGATCGACTTCGCCATCGGCTACAGCGAGCCCGACGCCGGCACCGACCTCGCCGCCCTCAAGTGCAAGGCCGTCCGCGAGGGCGACGAGGAGACCGGCACCTACGTCGTCAACGGGCAGAAGATCTGGACCACCAACGGCGACACCGCCGACTGGGTCTGGCTCGCCGTCCGCACCGACCCGGACGCCCCCGCGCACAAGGGCATCACCATGCTCCTCGTGCCGACCGCCGACCCCGGCTACTCCTGCACCCTCATCAACACCCTCGCCTCGCACGACACCACCGCCAGCTACTACGAGAACATCCGCGTCCCGGCGAGCCGTCGCGTCGGCCAGGAGAACAAGGGCTGGCGCCTGATCACCAACCAGCTCAACCACGAGCGGGTCACGCTGGCCGCGCACGGCACCATGGCCATCCGCGCCCTGCACGACGTCCAGCGCTGGGCGGCCGAGACCAAGCTCGCCGACGGCCGCCGCGTCATCGACCTCTCCTGGGTCCGCGGCCGCCTCGCCCGCACCCACGCCCGGCTCGACGCGATGAAGCTGCTCAACTGGCAGATGGTCAACGCCGTCCAAGGCGGCACCCTCACCCCGCAGGACGCCTCCGCGGTCAAGGTCTACGGCTCGGAGGCCCGCCGCGACGCGTACGCCTGGCTCATGGAGGTGGTCGGCGCGGCCGGCTCCCTCAAGGACGGCTCCGCCGGCGCGGTCCTGCACGGCGAACTCGAACGCGGCTACCGCAGCGCGGTCATCTTCACCTTCGGCGGCGGCAACAACGAGATCCAGCGCGAGATCATCTCCTGGATCGGCCTCGGCATGCCCCGAGTCCGCCGCTGACGAGCTGTGACTCACAACGTTAGTTGGCACATAACAGACGTTGTTGTCACCGGACGTGCGTGCGAACCCTTTCGTTGAGCCGGATAGCTGGCGTGCGTACGGTCCCGGCGCGCGTCAGAACGGTCGCCATCCGGGGAAGGGGTGCGTGCGGCTGGTGCCTGGCGTCGGACAGGGCTTTGCTGGATCTGGGGCAGCAGCGTTGGACGGACTTGCCGACTCTACGGGCACCCTTGCGCAACCGGCCCCCGAGCGAAACTCACGTGGTCAGTTCAGTGGCGGGGACGCCTCCTGTCTGCTTTCTTGGTAGGTCCTGCGTTGCACGTGCGTGGAGGCCACCGTGGGCAATACCCGCAGAACCCGACCCGCCACCCGTAAGTCCACGCTCCACCGGTTGAGGGCCGAAGGGCATGCCGTGGAGCTGAGCGAGTTCGTGCGTGACAGGTACCTTGACGGTGCCGACTATGAGGCCCGGAACTTCACCCGTGAAGGCATCGAGGGACTGCTGATGACGGGAGGAGTGCCTCGTGAGCGCGCTGACTGGTGCGACACCCTCGAGTCCATCACCGGCCTCAACGTCAACGAGAGGAATCGCGCTGCAGCCGGCCTAGTCATCATGCGTACGGCCCGTGGGGTCTACGCGCTGAGTTACGGAGTGGGGCACCACATGCTGGACCCCTACTACCGCGACGACGAGTTCGGGCTGGAATTCGCAACCCGCTGCCTCGACGACGCCGGAGTCATCAAGGTCCGCAACCAGATTATGGACGGCCGGGGCAGGGTCGATGAGTACTCGGTCTCGCGCGGCGAACGCATCGACGATTTCGGCTTGGACCGCTTCGGCGCTGTCGTCCGCCGCATATGTGGCACCGTCAGTGGGCTGGCGCTGACCTCATTGGAATCGGGCCGGATACGTCGCGTGCGCGTCGAATGCTCCCAGGCCACCATCAAACTCCCTCTGGCCACCAGCCTGGAGGATTTCCTCAGCGACCTGCGGACGATCGAGGACGTCTGTGCAAGGCCCGATCCACTACCCCAACTGAAGTTCGTCAGCAGGGTGCATACCCTCAACAACGGCAGCCGCAAGGCTGTCGAAGCCCAGAAGATCCTCGAGGGCCTCCTCGCGGACCCGGACAGTCCCCGCCTGACCACCGGAGTTCCCGACGCCTGTCAGGAAAGCCACAGCTCGGCCCAGGCATTCCGCATCCGACGCGGAGCCCAAGTGATCGAGGCAAGCGAGCTCGAATTGAGGCACCTGCTTGCCTTCGTGAAGGACAAGCCGCAAGGCGAGCGGCTCAAGGCACTCGCTGACGTCCGGGTGACCATGTTCAGCGACGACGACTGCCAAACCCCTGCAGGTGCCGCCACCAATGGCAAAGAATGGCTGATAGCCGACATACAGGCCAACCCTGACCGGCTGTTCTACGGCAACGGTAAATGGTTCGAGGTGGGGGTAGGTTTCATCGAAACCCTCGAAGAGGAGCTCACCAGCCTCTTCGCGGCACCGCGAACCGTCACGTTGCCCTGCTGGACGAGGGGACCGCTCAACTCAGACGGTCAAGATTCCCACGATGAAGACTGGTTCAACCACCGGGGAGCAGAGCAGGACGGGTACCTCCTCTTCGACAAGAAGAATGTCCGCACCAGCAAATTCAAGGGCGGGGGGTTGGAGATCTGCGACGTCTTGGGCCCTGACAGTCAGCTGATCTGCGTCAAGAAGGCCACCTCGGGTACCGCCCCCCTCAACCACCTCTTCGCCCAAGGGGTGGTCGCCGTGGAGACTTTGCGGAGTGATGCAGAGGTGCGAGCCAAGTTCCTCAAGCAGGTAGCCGCCCACAGCCCCAACCACCGCCTCATCCAAGACTTCGGCACGCTCCGCGTGGTCTTCGGCATCCTGCTGAAGGACGGCGAGGATATTGCCGTCGACTCTCTCTTCGCCTTCGCTCAAGTCTCGCTGCTACAAGCGGTGCGGAGGCTGCGCGCCATGAACGCGGACGTCGAGGTCATCGCCATCCGGCGCTGACCGCAGGGCTTGCTCGTCGCTGCGCTCCTCGTCGGTACGGGCTCTGCGTGGCATCGTCCCGGCACGGCTCCGCGGTCGGACTTCACGCCTCGGCCGGTGCATCCAGTCGGCAGTGGACATCGACGATGCCCTCGACGGAGTGGGTGAGGCGTTCGGCCAGGGGGATCAGGTTGCCGTCGCGGACCTCGCCGGTCAGGGTGGCGATCCCTTGGGTCACGGTGACCTTGACCGCCTCGTGGGAGAGGGGGAAGAGGCGGTCGACGACGGTGCGGCGGATCTCGGTGGCGAGTTCCTCGTCGGTGCGGAGGAAGACCTTGAGGAGGTCGGCGCGGCTGACGATGCCCTTGAGGGTGCCGTCGGCGTCGACGACCGGGAGGCGCTTGATGTGCCGGTCGGCCATGAGGCGGGCGGCCTGAGGCAGGGTGGCGTCGGGGCGGATCGTGACGGCCGGGGTGGTCATCATGTTCTCGGCGCGGGTGGAGCCCGCCTTGGCGGTGTCGCCGAGGCGGCGCATCTGCTCGATCAGGCCCGGGCGGTGCTCGTGGAACTCCTCCTTGGGCAGGAGATCGGCCTCGGAGACCACGCCGACGACGTGGCCCTCGCCCTCGATGACGGGTAGGGCGGTCACCTTCCACCGCTCCATCGCGGTGGCGATGTCCTTGAAGCCGGTCGAGGGGGTGACGGCGATGACCTTGGTGGTCATGACGTCGGCGACGGTGTACGGGGTGGAGGTCATGGCGGGGTCCTCAGCGTGCGTAGGCGAGCGGGGTGCCGCTGCCGTGAGGGGCGAACAGGTCGAGGAGCCGGGAGCGGGCGGAGTCGAGCCGGTTGGCGATGACCGCGCCCACGGCGACGGAAACGGAGCGACCGACGGCCGAGTCCTCGTTGCACAGTCGGCGTACGGCCGCTGCGTCGAACTCCAGGGCGCGCACCTCCCGGTGGAGCCGAGGTGCCAGCTGTAGGGAGCAAACATCCTGGACCAGCCGAGGAGTCGCCGTAGCCGAGGATGTTGACGACCACGTTCTGGGGGCCGGGGACGTGAGTGCCGCGGGTGCCGCACTGGATGATCCAGAGCTTCTCGGCCCGCCGGCGTTCGTTGAAGTGCGGATGCTGGCCCGGAAGGTCACCTGGTGGGAGTGGGCGAGCCGGGCTTCCGGTGCCATGGCTTCGAGGACGGTGTGCATGGTGCTCATGGAGTGCCTCCTACCCTTCGCATCCACCCTGCTCGGTGGGCCACCACGTCCGGGAGGGCCGCGCGGTGCACACCGCGGGGACCGTCCGGCCCCTGTCAGCGGACCAGGACGGCCTCCCCGGACTTGGGTACGACAGCCGTCCACCCCAGCTCGTGGTCGATGCGGTCCCGCAGGGTCTCGGAGGCGCTCTCCTCGCCGTGGACCAGGTAGGTGGTGTGCGGGGCCTGGGCGTTGCGCAGCCAGTCGATGATCTGGCCGGCGTCGGCGTGCGCGGAGAAGTGCGGTACGTCGGCGACCTCGGCGCGTACGGGGACGTACTCGCCGAACATCTTGAGCGTGCGGGCACCGTCCACCAGGTCCCGCGAGCGGGTCCCGGTAGCGGCGAAGCCGACGATGACCACGGCGTTGCGGGGGTCGGGGAGGATCCGGTGGAGGTGGTGCAGGACGCGGCCGCCGGTGGCCATGCCGGCGGACGAGACGATGACCGCTGGCCCGGTGGAGTTGTTGATGTCGATCGATTCCTGGACGGTGCGCGCCGCCAGGAAGGGCTCCGGGCTGATCGCCGCCTCGCCGCAGGCGAGGATCTCGGGGCGCAGCTCGGGCGAGTGCGCCCGCACGGCGTCGCGGTAGACGTCCAGCGCGGCCAGGGCCATGGGGCTGTCGACGTAGACGGGTACGTGGCGGGGCAGGGTGCCGTCGCTGCGCAGGGTGGCCAGCTCGTGCAGGACGACCTCAGTACGGTCGATCGCGAAGGCCGGGATGACGACCGTCCCGCCACGGGACAGTGCGCGCGTGATCACCGAGGCGAATTCGCGCTTCGCGCTCTCCTGGTCGTGGTGACGGTTGCCGTACGTCGACTCCATCAGCAGGACATCGGCGCCGGAGAGCGGTTCGGGTGGCAGGAGGAGCGGGTGGCCGGGGCGGCCGAGGTCACCGCTGACGGCGAGGGTATGGCCGTCCTCCAGGGTCAGGTGTGCCCAGGCGGAGCCGAGGATGTGCCCCCCGTGGTGCAGCATCAGCTTCGTGCCGGCCATGATCTCGATCTCGCTGCCCACCGGTACCGGGTCGAAGTACTTGATCGTGTGGTCGACGTCGTCATCGTCGTAGAGCGGTTTGGCGGGCCGGTGCTTGGACCAGCCGTGCTGGTTGGCGTGCTCGGCGGCTTCCATCTGGAGGCGGGCGCTGTCACGGAGGACGATCTCGGCGAGCCGGGCCGTGGTGGCGCTGGTCAGGATCGGTCCGCGGAATCCGTGCCGGACCAGGCGCGGCAGGTAGCCGCAGTGGTCCAGGTGGGCGTGGGTCACGACGACGGCGTGGATGTCACGGGCGTCGCAGGCGAGCTTGTCCCAGTTGCGGCGCCGTAGGTCCGCGACACCCTGGAAGAGCCCGCAGTCGACGAGGATCCGGGCGTGGTCGCTCTCGACCAAGAACTTGCTGCCGGTGACCGTCCGCACTCCGCCGAGGAACCTCAGCAGGGCCGGGCGGGCGGAAGCAGGAGACGGGGCGGGCTGGGACATGACAGCAGCCCTCCTTCCGGAACAGGTGCCGGTCTCCACCGTCGCACCGGAGCGCCCCTTCCGCTGGGGACCTACCGGCCCCGGATGGGGGCCGACCGGCCCAAGCGGAACGGAGGGATACGGGCACAGCCTGACGGTGACCCCTCCCGCACAGCACACAGAGAGAAGGCCGCGCCATGAAGGCTCTCGTCTTCCAGGGGCCCGGACAAACCTCCTGGCAGGACGTCCCGGACCCCTCCGTCAAGGACGCCGCCGACGCGATCGTCCGGGTCGACGCCGTCACCATCTGCGGCACAGACCTGCACATCATCAAGGGCGACGTCCCCGAAGTGACACCCGGCCGCATCCTGGGCCACGAGGCCGTCGGGACCATCGTCGAGACCGGCGGTGACGTCCGCAGCGTCCGCCCCGGCGACCGCGTCTTGATCTCCTGCATCTCCGCGTGCGGCCGCTGCCGCTTCTGCCGCGAAGGACACTACGGCCAGTGCCGAGGAGGCGGCGGCTGGGTCCTGGGCCACACCATCGACGGCACCCAGGCCGAATACGTCCGCGTCCCCTTCGCCGACCTCTCCGTCCACCCCCTTCCCAGCGCTCTGGCAAGCCACGAGGCGGTCCTGCTCGCGGACATCTTCCCCACCTCGTACGAGGTGGGCGTCCTGAACGGGGCCGTGCGCCCCGGCGACACGGTCGTCGTGGTCGGTGCCGGACCCATCGGGCTGGCCGCCATCGCCACGGCACAGCTCTACAGCCCGTTCCGCATCGTCGCCGTCGACCTCGCGGCCTCCCGCCTGGCAGCCGCACGGGATCTGGGTGCCGATGCGACCGTCAGCGCGCAGGAGGAGCCAGAGCAGCTGGTGGAGGACCTCACGGACGGCCTCGGCGCGGATGTCGTCATCGAGGCCGTCGGTGTACCCGAGTCGTTCGAGATGTGCACCCGCATGGTCCGTCCGGGCGGACACGTCGCCAACATCGGCGTCCATGGCAAGCCGGCAGTCCTCCACCTCGAGGACCTGTGGATCAAGGACGTCACCATCACCACCGGTCTCGTCGACACCTCATCCACGCCCATGCTGCTGCGCATGATGGCCGCCGGCCGCCTCCCCGGCGCCGCGATGGTCACCCACCGTTTCGAGCTGGACCAGATGGAAGAGGCGTACGACGTCTTCTCGCGCGCCGGCGAAACCGGCGCCCTCAAGGTCGTGCTCGGCGGACCGCAGCACGACACGGTCGCCGTACCGCCCCAGGAGCAGTGAGTGCCGTGAAGAGCACACCGAGCACCCACCCGCAGCAGTCCGGCGAGACGACCGGACGCACCGACCTGG
Organism: Streptomyces sp. NBC_01551; assembly: GCF_026339935.1. NCBI lineage: Bacteria > Bacillati > Actinomycetota > Actinomycetes > Kitasatosporales > Streptomycetaceae > Streptomyces > Streptomyces sp. NBC_01551. The sequence continues at coordinate 425,844 of NZ_JAPEPX010000001.1, read as the reverse complement.
GCCGCCGGCTGGCGGCCCGCCGCGAAGCCCTCGGCCTGAGCCGCGACGAACTGGGCCGGCGGTGCGGCGCCGACGCCACGTACATCGCCTACCTGGAGGAGCACGCCGCCAGCCCTGCCATCGGCACCCTCGTCCGGGTGGCCGACGCCCTCGGCCTCACCGTCGACGACCTGACCGGCGCCAGCGCCCACCGCGTCGCCGGCCGAGCCACCGCCCGGCGCGACAGTACGCTCGTACCGCTGGACGAGACCGAATGCCGGCGGCTGCTGAACACCCATGGCGTCGGCCGCATCGCCATCTTCACCCCCGAAGGCCCAGCCGTCCTCCCCGTCAACTACCTCGTCGCAGGACCCGACATCGCCTTCCGCACCTCCGCGGAAGCCGTCACGGCCAGAGCGGCGGGTACCGAGGTCGCCTTCGAGATCGACAACATCGACGACGTGACCGCCACCGGTTGGAGCGTGCTGGCCGTGGGCGAACTCGCAGCCGTTTCGGACCAGCACGAGATGCAGCACCTCAACACCACGGCGCGCTCCCAACCTTGGGCCGGTGGTCCGCGCAGCCACTGGATGAAGCTCACCCCAGCCCGGATCACCGGCCGCCGCGTGGTGCACGACTCATGAACGACCTGCGCGCGGTCGTCTTCGACACCGACGGAGTGCTCCTCGCCACGGCGGACCGCCACGCGGCCGCCTGGAAGGAGACCTTCGACGGCTGCCTCCCCGAGTGGCAGCCGTCGCACTCCGGTGCACGACCGCGCCCGTTCGATGCCGTCCGCGAATACCGGGACCTGGTCGACGGCAGGTCCCGCCTCGACGGCGTACGCGCCTTCCTCGGCGCCCGTCACATCGACCTCCCACCCGGAACGCCCGAGGATCCGCCCGGGTGCGCCACCGTCCACGCGGTCGCCGCCCGCAAGGAGGAGGCCTTCTCCGCGATGCTGCGGACCGACGGCGTCCGCACCTTCGGCGACGTCAGGCCCGCGCTCCAGCGACTACGGGAGATGGAGGTGCGATGCGCAGCCGTCTCGGCTTCGCGGCACGCCCGCTCCCTCTTGGAGTCCGCAGAGCTCATCGGCTACTTCGACGTCCTCGTGGATGGCCAGGACGCGGCCGCACTCGCCCTTCCCGGCAAACCCGACCCTGCCCTCTTCCTCGAAGCTGCCGGCCGTCTCGGCGCGCCCCCCGCTCACACCGCCGTGGTGGAGGACGCACTCGCCGGCGTCGAAGCGGGACACCAAGGCCGTTTCCGGTTGGTGGTGGGACTCAACCGCGAAGCCGACCCACACATGAGGGACGCCCTGCGCGAACACGGCGCCCACCTCGTCCTCCCCGACCTCGGCGGGCTGCCCGCCGCACTCGAAGGCGACCGCCCGTGACCACGGCCTGGTGCTGGGAGTACCCCCACTACGACCCCAAGGCCGAGCGGCTGGTCGAGTCCCTGTGCACCCTGGGCAACGGCCGCTTCGCCACGCGCGGTTCAGCGCCCGAGAGCATCGCCGACGACATCCACTACCCGGGCACCTACATAGCAGGCTGCTTCAACCGGCTCGACTCCACCGTCGGCGGGCGAACGGTCTCCAACGAGGACATGGTCCGGCTGCCGGACTGGACCGCCCTGGGGTACCGCTGCCTGCCCGCGGGTGCACCGCCCGGCGACTGGCTCACACCCGACCACCCGACCCTGCGCCACAGCCACGTGTCGTTGGACCTCCGTGCTGGGACGCTTACCCGCCGCATGCTCTTCCACGACGCCGAGGGCCGCCGCTTGGGCGTCACCCACACCCGCCTCGTCCACATGGGCGACCCGAACCTGGCTGCGCAGAACACGGTGTTCAGAGCGTACGGCTGGAGCGGCATGATCGAGATCGAGTCCGTGCTCGACGGAGACGTCACCAACGCGGGAGTCGACCGCTACCGCGCCCTGGCCGGGCGGCATCTCGTCGAGCACCGGGCCGGAGTGGAGGCGGAGGGCACCGCCTGGCTGTCCTGCACCACGACCACCTCCCGGGTAAAGATCGGGCTCGCGGTCCGGACATCGGCACGTCCCGTGGCACCGGTAGGCCGGGCATGCACAGCCACCACCGCCACACAAACACTCATCCTGCCGATCAAGCGGGCTGTCCCGGTCGTCGTCGTGAAGACCGCCGCCCTGTGCACCTCGCTCGACCGCCCCTCGGCCGATCCGCTGCGGCGGAGCATCGACTGCGCCACACACGCCCCGGACTTCCCCTCCCTGCTGGCCTCCCACCGCGCATCCTGGCAACGCCTCTGGAGCGAAGGAGAGTTGAAGGTTCCCGGCGAGACCGGCAAGGTTCTGCGGCTGCACGCCTTTCACGTGCTGCAGACCCTCTCGCCGCACACCGCGGAGCTCGACGCCGGCGTCCCCGCCCGGGGCCTTCACGGCGAGGCGTACCGGGGCCACGTCTTCTGGGACGAGCTGTTCGTCCTGCCCTACCTCGCCCTCCACCTCCCCGAGACCGCTCGCGCCCTGTTGATGTACCGGCACCGGCGGCTCCCCGCGGCCCTGGAGGCCGCCCGCCGGGCTGGGGCGAAGGGAGCCATGTTTCCTTGGCAGAGTGGTAGTTCCGGCAGAGAGGAGACGCAGCGGCTGCACCTCAATCCGCGCTCCGGCCGCTGGCTTCCGGACCACTCGCACCTGCAGCACCACGTGGGGTCGGCCATCGCCTGGAACGTGTGGCAGTACGGGCAGGCCACCGGCGACGCCGGATTCATGCACGGGCCGGGCGCCGAACTCCTCCTGCACATAGCGCGCTTCTGGGCGGACGCGGCGACGTGGGACGCCGGCCTCGGGCGCTACCGGATCCGTGGCGTCGTCGGACCGGACGAATATCACGATGCCTACCCGGATGTCGCCGCTCCCGGCATCGACGACAACGCCTACACCAACGTCACCGCCGCGTGGGTGCTCGCCCGCGCCCTTGACGTGTACGGCGACCTTCCGGGAGCACGACGCGCCGAGCTCCTCACGCAACTGGGCATCGGCCCCGACGACCTCGCCGTCTGGGAGGACGTCTCGCGCCGCCTGTACGTGCCGTTCCATCGCGACGTGATCAGCCAGTTCCACGGGTACGGGGACCTTGCCGAGCTCGACTGGGACGGCTACCGGGCCCGCTACCACGACATCCGCCGTCTGGACCGCATCCTGGAAGCCGAAGGCGACACGCCCAACCGCTACCAGGCGTCCAAGCAGGCCGACACCCTCATGCTCGGCTACCTCTTTCGCCCCACGGAACTCGAACAATTGTTCCTTCGGCTCGGACATCGCCTCGACGACGGCCTCTGGCGCAGGACGGTGGATTACTACCTGCGGCGCACCTGCCACGGGTCGACGCTCAGCAGCCTCGTCCACGGCTGGGTCCTCGCCCGGGAGCAGGGCCCAGACGCGTGGCGCTACTGCCAGGAAGCCCTGCTCAGTGACATCACCGACGTCCAGGGTGGCACCACCGGCGAAGGGATCCATCTCGGTGCCATGGGCGGCACCCTCGACCTCGTCGAGCGCGGCATCGTCGGACTCGAGCCCCACGACGACGGCCTGCACATCGACCCGGTGCCCCTCTCCGAAGTGCCCCGGTCCTCGTTCTCGATTTCCTACCTGGGGCACCGGGACATCCGTATCCGGTTCCGTCCCGGCCGGCTCGGCACCAATGTCCCCCCGTCGCTCCTGGGCCCGATGCCCCTGGTCCTGCCTGGCGACCGGCACGAGCGCATTTCCGCAGGCCAGGAGCGGTGGTTCCGGCTCCCCAAGGGTTGACAGGGCAACCACCGCATGCTCGCGTGGCGGCGCGTTCCCGATGCGCACACTGTGGATGTATCAGCCGTTGGAAGGGTGAACGGAATGGACAGGCAGCATGAGGCTCCGCGGATCGTGGTGGGCGTCGACGGATCGCCCTCGTCCCAGGCCGCGCTCCGCTGGGCGGTCCGGTACGCAGGGCTGGTGGGCGGCCGAGTAGAGGCGGTCGCGGCGTGGGACCTGCCCGGTGCCGCGTCGTGGTCCGCCCCGGCGGTAGACGCCACGTTCGACGAGGAGGAGGCCGAACGGCGTCTGGTCGAGGAGGTCCGCACGGTCCTCGGTGAGGGCGGCGCCGCCTCCGTGCACCAGCGCCTGGTGCGCGGCAATCCGGTCGACGTCCTGGTGGATGCGGCAGAGGGCGCGGACATGCTGGTCGTGGGCAGCCGCGGTCGCGGCGGCTTCAGCCGGGCGCTGCTCGGTTCGGTGAGCCAGCAGGCGGCGCTCCACGCGCCGTGCCCGATCACCATCGTCCGGGCGGACACCCCCGTCGAGTGATTCCGCCCCGGGTACGCCTGGCGTACGGGCAGTGGGCCACGGCAGGCTGAATGCCCAGGCGCAGACGTGCGCTCGGAGCCACCGCAGGACCAGCTCTTCGCGGGGCAACGTGCCGGGAACGGCAGGGCGTTACCTTCGCATGCAGCCCTCGTTTTGGATCATGGCCGTCCGGCCGATACCCCGAGCGAAGGCGCAGCCGCCAATGCCCACACCGCCAGAGATCGACTGCCTGGACCACCTGGCCTCGGCCCGGCCGGAGTGCGGGGGCGGCGCCGTTCCGTTGGCCGTGCACCCGAAGGTCTTCCGGGATGAACTGGCAGCCGCCGCCGACTGGGTAGCCAGCTACCTCCAGGGGGTCGGACAGCGACCGGTAACGCGGCCGATGCCGCCGGCACATCGGCAGGCCATGGCCACTGGGTCGCTGCCGCAGGACGGCCAGGATCTCGGCTCCCTGCTTGAGTTCGTCGACAGGGCCATCGCCCCGTACCCGACCGGGAACGGTCATCCCGCCTTCTTCGCCTGGATCAACTCGCCGCCGTCCCCGGCCGGGGTGATCGCGGAACTGCTGGCCACCGCGGTCAATGCGACCTGCGGCATGGGCGAGCACGCCTTGATGGACCTCGAACGCGGAGTTCTGCGCGACCTGGCTTCACTGGCCGGCCTGGCGCCGACCGCGGGTGGAGTGCTGACCAGCGGCGGATCGATGGCCAACCTGCTCTGCCTGGGCGCCGCCCGCACCTGGTTCCTGCGGCAGCAAGGCGCCACTGACGGCCCCGCCTACGACCAGGCCCATGCGCGTCTCGTCGCCTACCACAGCGACCAAGCCCACATGTCGGTCGCGAAGGCCGCAGCCGTGATCGGCCTGCCTCCGTGGCGGCTGCGCGCCGTGCCCACGACACCAGACCGGTCCATGGACATCGATGCCCTGCGGACGATGGTCGACGCCGACCACGCGGCCGGCCTGCTGCCCTTCTGCGTCGTTTCCAATCTCGGCAGCACCGCGACCGGCGCCATCGACCCGATCGAAGCGATCACCCGGGTCTGCCACCGGTCGGGCCTGTGGCACCACGGCGACGGAGCCTGGGGCGGACTCGGCGCACTGGTCCCCGAGCTGGCTCCCTCCTACCGAGGCATCGCCGGCCTCGACTCCCTGACCGTCGACCCGCACAAGGCCCTGTCCGTTCCCGTCGGCTGCGGCGCGGCCCTGGTCACCGACCCCTCCCGGCTGCGTGACGCGTTCACCTTCCGCGCCTCCTACCTCGAAGGCGACCAGGACTGGCCCTGGATGTCCGACTACACCATCGAACTCACCCGCCCCGGCACCCGCGCCCTCACCCTCTGGGCCACCCTGCGCCACCTCGGCCGCTCAGGCGTGGTCGCCCTCCTCCAGCACTACCAGGACCTCGCCCGATACCTGCGCCACCGTGTCCAGGAACACCCCCTGCTGGAGCTGTGCACCAGCGGACCGCTGCCGGTGGTCTGCTTCCGCCTGGCCGCCGGCCCGGAAGCGTGCCGACAGGGCCAAGAGGACCTGCACACGGCGGTGGCCGCGCGCGTCCAGGCCCGCGGCCACGCCTATCTGGCCACGGTCAGCCACGACGGGCAGACGGTCCTGCGCGCCTGCGTCTGCAACCACCTCACCACCACCGACGACGTGGATACCCTCCTCCACGAGGTCCTGGCCGCTGCCGACCATCTCCAGACTGTCCAGTAGGGCACCCACGCCTGGTACCACTTCACGGAACACCTGCGGCAGTGAGACCACATCAACGGAGACCGCTCGCCATCTGCACACCTGGGACCGGATCAACTGAGATTTCCGACAATCCGGCTTCTCAATCGACCTGGTCGTCGCAGGCCATGGACCGACGGCAGACCAGACCCTTTGATACGGGCTGAGCAGAGCCAGAGGGCTCTGAGCAGGGCGACCACAAGTCATAGCCAGGTCCGAGCGCCCCTTCGGTACCGGGGCCGGGGCCACTCGGCCCCGCACCGCAGCGGCCCGCTGGCCCCGTGTGAATGGCCCCCTCGGCACTGCGGCCCCTGTGGCCTACGGAGTGATCGTGGAACCCGGACGCCAATCCGGCACCGCCTTCCGAAGAGGGTGACCACGATGCAGCGCATACAGATCCAGCCCCGGCCCAAGCAGCCTCACAAGCCCGCCCCGCTGGATCTGCGCACTCTTTCCAGCCCCCCCCTGCCGTACTGATCCCTGCCGACACGCAGATCGGATGGCGCGGCGCCAGCCGCTACTACAGCGACGGCTACCGGGAAGGCTTCGCCCTCGAATGCCAGGCCCTTCGCCGGGTGCGCGAGGAGATGGGCCTGACCAACGTCATCGTCATGATTCCGTTCTGCCGCACCCTGGAAGAGGCCGACAAGGTCCTCGAGGTGATGGCGGCTGCAGGACTGCGGCGCGGCGAGAACGGCCTCAAGGTCTACGTGATGGCCGAGATCCCGGCCAACATCCTCCTCGCGCAGGACTTCGCCGAACGCTTCGACGGATTCTCCATCGGCAGCAACGACCTCACCCAGCTCACTCTCGGCGTCGACCGGGACTCCGAAGCCCTCGCCCACGTCTTCGACGAGAACGACCCGGCTGTCACCGACCTCATCCGGATCCTCCTCCCGCGGGTCCAGACCCTGGGACGTCCGGTGGGCCTGTGCGGACAGCGGCCCAGCGACGACCCGGCCTACGCCGCCTTCCTCGTCCGCGTCGGAATCGATTTGATCTCCGTCGCCCCCGACAGCTTCGCCGCAGTCAAGCAGCACGTCGCCGTCGCCGAGGAGAGCCGCTACGGGGAGGACCGAATGGTCCCTGTAGGGATCCGTCCGGCCCAAGCGGACCAGCCGTCGGCCGCGTGACAGTGGCATCAGCAACGCACCATGGAGCCAAGGAGTACCCGCCATGAGCACCAAGCGAGTCCTGGTCGCCTACGGGACCAAGCACGGAGCCACCGCAGGGATCGCCGAACAGATCGCGGTGACCCTCCGCGAGGACGGTCTCGACGCCGTCGTGCTGCCCGCCGACGATGTCCACGACGTCCGCGCCTACGACGCCGTCGTCCTCGGCGGCTCCCTCTACGCCGGTCACTGGAGCAGCAAGGCCAAGCACTGCGCCGAACGCAACGCCGACTCCCTGCGGCACCGCCCCGTGTGGATGTTCAGCAGCGGACCGCTCGACCGCTCGGCCGAGGAACACGACATCCCCCCGGTCTCCGCGGTCGCCCGGGAGATGCAGCTGGTCGGGGCGCGCGAGCACATGACCTTCGGCGGCAGCGTCACGGCCCACACCCCGGGCTTCCTCGCCAAGGCACTGACCCGCCAGGGCAAAGGCGGAGACTTCCGCAACCCCGAGCGGATCCAGAACTGGGCCCACCACATCAGCGCCGAGCTCGTCGCCGCCTGAAGGGACGGCCCGGCTCGGCACGCACCAGGCTGGAGGCGTGCCATGCATCACCGGACGAAAGGGGCGGGGGCGAACCCGCTCAGGCGTGATGCCGACCGCACCCGGACCCGTATGCGTGCCGCCTTCGCGCTGACCTGCCTGTTGGCGGTCATCGCCGGCTTCGCCCTCGGGCGGGCCGCCTGGACGGACGGCCTCCGCACCGCCGAGTACATCGCGCGCCATCGGCACACCGTAACGGCCACCACGACCGGCGAGACCGGCTACCGAGCGGGAGACCAGCCGAGCAGTCGGCCCGTAACCGTGGCGACCGCCACGTGGCGCTACCCCTCGCAGAGCCCGCACACGGCAACCATCCCTGTTCCGGCAGGAACCCGGAACGGCGACACGGTCCGCGTGTGGGTCGACGGAAACGGCAGCGTGGCAGCCGCGCCGCCCGGCCAGGCCGACATCGCTCTGAACGCGGTGGGCATCGGCACCGGAACTCTGGCCGGGATCGTGCTCGCCGGCGGCGCCCTCGTCGCCGTGCGCCTCCGCATCGTGGACGCGCGCAGCGCACGGGCCTGGGAATCCGAGTGGGCGGGCATCGAGCCCCTCTGGTCCGGCCGCCTGCGCCCCGGCCAGGGAGCCGGCGATGACTGAGACCGATGCCGGCCCGGACCTCGTACCGGACACCGCGCCGGATCCTCTCGAACCCCTGCCCCTGCTCCGCCGTGAGCTGCACACCGGCCCCCTGGGCCTGTCGAGCCGGGAGGCGGCACGCCGGCTGGCCGTCTACGGACCGAACGAGGTCCGCCGCACCACCCGGACGAGCGTCCTGCGGGAACTCCTGCGGCAACTGGTCCACCCGCTGGCTCTGCTGCTCTGGGTGGCGGCGGTCCTGGCCTTCATCGCCGCCATCGAGGTGCTCGGCTGGGCGATCGTCGCGGTCATCCTCGTCAACGCCGGATTCGCCCTCGTCCAGGAGCGGCAGGCCGAGAGGGCCGTCGAGACCCTGGCCGGCTACCTTCCCGCCCGGGCCCAGGTGATCCGCGACGGACAGCCACAGCACGTCCCGGCCCGGGACCTGGTCCCCGGCGACCTCATCGCCCTCGACGAGGGCGACCGGGTACCCGCCGACGCCCGCCTGACCGAGGGGGGTATCGAGGCGGACCTCTCCATGCTCACGGGCGAGTCCACCCCCGTCGAGCGTGTTGCCGGCCCGGCTCTGGAAGGCCTCTCGCTGCTGCAGGAGCCCAACCTCGTCTTCAGCGGCACCACCGCCACCGAGGGGCAAGCGCAGGCGATCGTCTTCGCCACCGGAGACCACACCGAACTCGGCCGGATCGCCGCCCTCAGCCAGCGCACCCGCCGCGAACCGAGCCCACTGGAGACGCAGGTCAAGAAGGTCGCCTGGCTGATCGCCGCAGCCGCGGTCGCCATGGGAGCCGTTTTCCTCGTGCTGGGCGTCGCAGTGGGGCTGCCACTCACCGACTCGTTGATCTTCGCGATCGGCCTGCTCGTGGCCAACGTGCCGGAAGGGCTGCTGCCCACCATCACCCTCGCCCTCGCCGTCGGCGTACGAGTCCTCGCCCGCCAAGGCGCGGTGATCAAGCGGCTGAGCGCCGTGGAGACCCTCGGATCCACCAACGTCATCTGCACCGACAAGACCGGCACCCTCACCCGCAATCAGATGCGCCTGCACTCCACCTGGACACCTCCGCACGAGACGCCGAGCGGTTCGGAGACCGCCGAACTGGTCCGCGCCGCCGCCCAGTGCACGACCGTCACCCGCGAGAACGACGGGCAGCTGCACGGTGACCCGACCGAGATCGCACTGGTGGAGGGAGCTACACAGCGCGCTGCTCCTGTCGACCCGGCCGACCGGGACACCCACCGCCACACCTGCTTCCGCTTCGACCCGCGCCTGCGCCGAATGTCGGTCGTACTCCGCACGGACGACCACGACAGCCTCCGCGTGATCGTCAAGGGCGCCCCGGAGAGCGTCCTGGCGCTACTGGCCGAAGGAGAGCAGGCTACGGAAGCTCAGACCGCCGCCGACACCCTGGCTGCGGGCGGCATGCGCGTGCTGGCCGTCGCGGTGCGAGAACTGCCGCCCGGCACGACCGCACCGCCGCAGCGGCAGGACGTCGAGAAGGACCTGCACCTGCTCGGACTGGTCGGCCTGTACGACCCGCCGCGCCCCGAGGTCGCCGACGCGGTCGGGCGCTGCCACGAGGCGGGTCTCACCGTCCACATCGTCACCGGCGACAACGGTGCCACCGCCGCCGCCGTGGCCCGCGCCGTCGGGATCGGTACGACGAACCTGCACGTGGTCGCCCAGTCCGAGACGATCGACGACCACGAACTCGACCACCTCCTGCGCCTGGAAGGCACGGAGATCGTCTTCGCCCGCTCCTCGCCCGAGACCAAACTGAAGGTGGCCGACGCCCTCCGGGCCCACGGACAGATCGTGGCCATGACCGGCGACGGCGTGAACGACGCTCCGGCCCTGCACCGTGCCCACATCGGCGTCGCCATGGGACTCTCCGGCACCGACGTCGCCCGCGAGGCGTCGACCATGGTCCTGACGGACGACAACTTCGCCACCATCGTCACGGCCATCGAGTCCGGCCGCCGCGTCTACGACAACGTCCGCAAGTTCATCGTCTACATCTTCGCCCACCTCACCCCCGAGGTCGTGCCCTTCCTCGTGTTCGCCCTCTCCGCAGGGGCCGTACCGCTGCCGCTGACCGTCCTGCAGATCCTCGCCATCGACCTGGGAACCGAGACCCTTCCGGCCCTCGCTCTCGGCCGTGAGCGCGCCGAGCCGGGCATCATGTCCCGACCGCCCCGCCCCAATTCCCAAAGCGTGATCAACAAGGACATGCTCGTACGCAGCTGGGGCTGGCTCGGCACCATCTCCGCAGCCCTCGTCATGACCGCGTTCTTCTACGTCCTGTGGCGCGCGGGCTGGCACCCCGGCGACCCCACCGGACCCGGAACCCCGCTCCACCACGCCTACCTCACCGCGACCACCGCCACCTTCGCGGGCATCGTCACCTGCCAGGTCGGCACGGCCATCGCCGCCCGCACCGACCACGCCGCGCTGCGTGACATCGGCTTCTTCAGCAACCCACTGCTCTTGGCGGGCATCGCCTTCGAACTCGTCTTCACCGCGGCGCTCGTCTACGCGCCGCCACTCCAACACCTCTTCGGTACCGCCGCCCTCCCGCTCGACGTCATCCTCCTCATCTCGGCCTTCCCACCGCTCGTCTGGGGAACCGACGAGATCCGACGCTGGACCCGACGCCGACACCACCTCTCTTGAACCCACCGGAGGCACACCATGTCGCATACGGCCGAATGGAAGACCCACGTCTACCTCTTCGAGGAAGAGCACACGACCAAGGTCCGCATCGAACTCGACACCGGAACCACCCACCTCACCGGCCACGGCACCGCGCGCTGCAACCCCACGGACAAGGACGTGCCCGAGATCGGCGACGAACTCGCGACCGCCCGAGCGCTGGAGAACCTGGCGCTGCAGCTCAAGCGCACCGCCTACGGCGACATGGCAGCAGCAGGGACCGCACCTCGGCACGCTCCTCTCCCCGCCTACGACCTTGGGTGAGCGGGCGGGCCTCCGGCAGCAGGCTCAGACTGGACCCATGGGTGACGGGCCGGCGATCGAGCTGACCGGACTGACCAAGAGGTACGGGCCGGTGATGGGAATCGACGGCCTGAGCCTCACCGTGAGACCAGGTGAGGTGTTCGGCTTCCTCGGGCCGAACGGCGCGGGAAAGACGACCACGCTGCGGTGCCTGACCGGGCTCCTCCGGCCGAGCGAGGGATGCGTAAGAGTACTCGGGCTGGACCCGATCGCCGATCACCGCCGGGTGGCCCCACAGCTGGGGTACCTGCCGGGCGAACTGCGCCTGTACCCGGAACTCTCCGGAGCGGAAACACTCGATCTCCTGTCCGCACTGCAGGGAGCTCCTGTGCCCCGCCGCGGCGAGCTGTGCGACCGGCTGGGCCTGACACCCGCGATCCTCGGCCGCCCCGTCGGGGGTTACTCGCGGGGTATGAAGCAGAAGCTCGGGCTGGTGCAGGCGATGCAGCACGATCCGCACCTGGTGGTGCTCGACGAACCGACCGAGGGCCTCGACCCGTTGGTCCAGGAGACGTTCTTTGCGCTGCTGGGCGAGGCGTCCGCCGCGGGACGCACCGTCCTGCTCTCCAGCCACATCCTGCCCGAGGTGCAGCGCACGTGCGGTCGGGTGGCGATCATCCGGGAGGGACGGCTCGTCACGGTCCAGAGCGTGGCCGGCCTGCGCGAGGCCCGCGCCAGGCGGATCAGGCTGTCCTTCGTGGACGGGCAGGGGCCACGGCCATTGGGCGGCGCAGAACGTTGGGCTCCACGTTGGCAGGGGGACCGGGTGGAGCTGCTCGTGCCACCGAGCGAGGTGGTGAGCGCCCTGCGCACACTGCTCGACATGACGGTCGCCGACGTCACGGTGGAAGAGGCCGGGCTGGACGAGGCATTCATGGACTTGTACCGCAACGGCGCCGGGCGGGAGGAGCCGTGAGACGACAGTGGCCGCTGCTGTGGCTCGCCCTGTACCGGCGGCGCCGGATGCTGGCTGCCCTGCTCGTCGGGATGGTCGTCTTCGAGGCGCTCATCGTGGTGGTCGCCAACGCGATTCCTCCGGGGCAGCTCTTCTCCGCGGGCGGGAAGGGACCGCCCTCGGCGTACCGGGCCTTCAGCGGGTCCAGCGGCGACGTGTCGATCGCCAGCTACCCCGGGCTGCTGGGCGCCGGTCTCACCCACCCGTTCTGGATCGCCATGCAGCTCACCGCGATCGGATCGCTTGCTGCGGCCGCCGTGGCCGCGGACGTGGAATCCGGGACGGTGGAACTCGTCATGGTGCGTCCCATCAGCCGTTCCCGGCTGCTGACGGAGCGGACCGCCGCGCTGGTGCTCGCGGCGCTGGCCCTGAACCTGGCGGCAACCCTCACGGTCGCGGTGGGGGTGGCGCTGTCACCGGCCATCCACGGTGCGGTGCCGATCGGCGGGGTGTTCGCCGCGGGGGTCATGGGACTCGGCTTCGCCCTGTGCCTGATCGGGCCGGCAATGGCCGTATCGGCGGCGGGACGACGGCGGGCACAGGTGGTCGGCGCGACCATCGCGATCGGAGCCGTAGGATTCGCCATCAACTTCATCGCGCTGGCCTGGTCGCCGGCAGCATCGCTGAGGTTCCTCAGCCCGTTCCATTACTACGCCCCCGGCGACGCGCTGGCCGAAGGCGACGTGCTCTGGCCCCAGCTCGGGATCCTTGTCGGAACGGGAGTGCTGGGCATCCTGCTGGCTCACCTGCTGCTCCAACGCCGAGACCTCGCGCCGTGAGCGCAGCTGCGGTCGAGAGGCCGGAGCAGCGGCCGACCCCGTGCCCTAGTCCGCAGTGGCCTCAGTGCGGCCAGGACCAGCCTGCGACCTCCGGCAGGTCCGTGCCGTGCTCGCGGATCCAGCTGTGGTGGCGGATGCGCTGGTCGGCCATGGCCTGGCGGAGTCCCTCGGCGCGACCGGCGAGGCCGGGGACGCGGTCGATGACGTCCATGACGAGCCGGTAGCGGTCCATGTCGTTGCGCACGACCATGTCGAAGGGGGTGGTTGTGGTGCCGGACTCCTTGTAGCCGCGGACGTGCAGCTTGGGGTGGCCGGTCCGGCGGTAGGCGAGGCGGTGGATGAGCCACGGGTAGCCGTGGTAGGCGAAGATCACCGGCTTGTCGGTGGTGAAGAGGGCGTCGTACTCGGCGTCCGTCATGCCGTGGGGGTGTTCCTCGTGGGGCATGAGCCGGGCGATGTCGACGACGTTGACGACGCGGACGGCCAGCGAGCGGAGGTGCTCGCGGAGCAGGGCCGCTGCGGCCAGCACCTCCATGGTGGGCACGTCACCGGCGCAGGCGAGTACGACGTCCGGTTCGCGGGAGCCGTGGTCGGTTCCCGCCCACTCCCAGACGCCTGCGCCGCGCGTCACGTGGGTGCGGGCCTCGTCGATCGGCAGCCAGTCGAAGCAGGGCTGCTTGCCGGCGACGATCACGTTGACCTGATCGCGGCTGCGCAGGGCGTGATCGGCGACGGCGAGGAGGGTGTTGGCGTCCGGTGGCAGGTAGACCCGTACGACCTCGGGGCTCTTGTTGAGGACGTGGTCGACGAATCCGGGGTCCTGGTGGGAGAAGCCGTTGTTGTCCTGGCGCCAGACGTGCGAGGTGAGCAGGTAGTTGAGAGAGGAGATCGGGGCCCGCCAGGACAACTCGCTTGAGGTCTTAAGCCACTTGATGTGCTGGCCGACCATGGAGTCGACGATGTGCGCGAAGGCTTCGTAGGTGGAGAAGAGTCCGTGGCGGCCGGTGAGGAGGTAGCCCTCCAGCCAGCCCTGGCAGACATGTTCGGACAGGATCTCCATGACGCGGCCATCGCGGGACAGGTTGCGGTCCGTCGCCTCCGTCATGCCCTGCCAGGCCTTGCCGGTGGCGTCGTACAGGTCGTCCAGCCGGTTCGAGGCGGTCTCATCCGGTCCGACGACCCTGAAGTCACGCCGAGCGGCGGTGTCGTGCATGACCCGGGTGAGGAAGCGTCCCAGGACGCGCGTCGGTTCGTGGAGGGTGCGCCCCGGCTTGTCGACCGGGACGGCGTGCGCGTCAAGCGGGGGCAGCGGGAGCGGTCGCAACAGCCGGCCGCCGTTCGCGTACGGGACGGCGCCCAGGCGGCGCTCGCCCTGCGGGACGCACGCCAGGACCTGCTCGGTGGGGCGCCCGTCGGCGTCGAAGAGCTCCTGTGGCCGGTACGAGCGCAGCCAGTCCTCCAACTGTCGGAGGTGGGCGGGGTTCTCGCGTACTCCGGCGAGCGGGACCTGGTGAGCCCGCCACGTGCCCTCTACCGGGTCGCCGTCGACGGTCGCGGGGCCGGTCCAGCCCTTGGGGGTGCGCAGCACGATCATCGGCCAGCGTGCGCGCTCGCGCTGCGGGCCGGTACCCGCTGTCCGGGCTTCCTGCTGGATGAGCGCGATGCGGTCCACGGCGTGGTCCACGGCGCGGGCCATGGCGTGATGGACCTGGGCGGGGTCGCTTCCGGTCACGTACAGCGGATCGTGCCCGTAACCGCGCAGCAGCGCATCGAGCTCGTCCTCAGGGATCCGGGACAGCACCGTCGGATTGGCGATCTTGTAGCCGTTCAGGTGCAGGATCGGCAGGACCGCGCCGTCGTGGACCGGGTCGAGGAATTTGTTCGAGTGCCAGGACGCCGCCAGCGGCCCCGTCTCGGCCTCGCCGTCCCCGATGACGCAGGCGACCAGCAGGCCGGGGTGGTCGAAGGCGGCTCCGTAGGCGTGGGCGAGGGCGTATCCGAGCTCTCCGCCTTCATGGATGGAGCCGGGCGTCTCGGGGGCCACGTGGCTCGGCACGCCGCCGGGGAAGGAGAACTGCCGGAAGAGCTTCGCCATGCCGGCCGCGTCCCGCGTGATGTCCGGGTAAGTCTCGGTGTACGTGCCTTCCAGCCAGGAGTTGGCGAGGACGGCGGGGCCTCCGTGGCCCGGGCCCCAGACACACAGGGCGTCCAGCGAGCGGTCCTTGATCACGCGGTTGAGGTGGGTGTGGATGAGGTTCAGGCCGGGGGAGGTGCCCCAGTGGCCGAGCAGTCGTGGCTTGATGTGCTCGGGCCTCAGCGGCTCGGTGAGCAGGGGGTTGTCCATGAGGTAGATCTGGCCGACTGCGAGGTAGTTGGCGGCGCGCCAGTGCGCGTCGAGTTCCGGGATGGGATGCGAGGTCATGCCCGCTCCTGTGTGCGACGGTCCGGGACGTTCGTCGACTGAGCCGATGCCTCCACACTGCCTTCCCCGGGTCGGCGCCGCGAGGGGAGGACCGGCCCTGGGGGAGGGACTGTTGGCCCCTGTGTGCCACGGCGTTCAGCCGGGAGGGTGAGGTCAGCGGCGCCGGTCCCCCCGGCCGGCGCCGCTCCCCTGACGACCGACCTCGATGCCCCGGCATCGGTACGGAGGACAGACTCGTGAAGCGCACCCTGGTTGTCGGAGTGGACGGATCCCCTCAGAGCCGGGCCGCGGCGGACTGGGCCGCACGGGAAGCCGTACGGCGTGACCTGCCCCTGCACGTGGTCCACGCCTGGCTGTGGCAGCCGCTCGCAGCCCCGATCGTCCAGGACCGGGGCACCGAAGCCCGCCGCGCCGACGACGTCCTGAAGGAGGTGGAGGACGAGCTCACCCGCCGGTACCCGGGGCTGGCCCTCACCGCGGAGGTGCTCTCCGACGCGCCCGTGCCGGCCCTGCTGCACGCCGCCAAGGGCGCTGAGATCCTGGTCGTCGGCTCGCGCGGGTACGGAGCCCTGGTCGGTTTCCTGCTTGGCTCATACGGTCGGCAGGTGATCGCCGCCGCCGAGTGCCCCGTGGTCTCCGTGCGCTCCGCGCACGGCAGGCCGGTGGCCATGCCGGAAGAGGGCGAGGTCGTCGTCGGACAGCAGGGCGGCGTGAAGGAGTCCGCCGAGGTGCTGCGCGTCGCCTTCGAGGCGGCCGCGGCACGCAGGGTGCCGCTCCGTGCGGTCCGTGCCTGGAGCCTGCCGCCGGTCTACGGCTACAGTCCCGGGTCGATGTGGATCGCCGACCAGTTCGGTGGCCTGGAGCCGTACGAGAAGGCCGCGCTGGAGCAGGCGCTGGAGCCGTGGCGGCTGAAGTACCCGGCGGTCGAAGTCATCGCGCACGTGGAACAGGGCAGCGGTGGCCAGGTGCTGCTCAGCGCCGCGTCGGACGCGCAGCTGCTCGTCGTGGGCCGCCGGGTCCGCGAATCGGCGGTGGGGGCACGCATCGGGTCCGTGGCCCATGCCGTCCTGCACCACGCGGTCTGTCCTGTCGCGGTGGTCCCGCACGCCTGATCCGGCCCGGGCCAGGGCGGAGGGCTGGCACGCGGAGGTACAGCGTGCCCGGCCGCCGGCTATTCCGGGGTCGGGACGGGGCGCTGGCTCGGCGGGATCAGAGTATGACTGGCGATCACGGCGGCTTGGACGCGGCGCTCCACGCCCAGTTTGGTGAACAAGCGCGAGATGATGTTCTTGACGGTCTTCTCCGCGAGGTACATCCGTTTGCCGATTTCCCGGTTGGTGAGCCCCTCACTGACCAGGACGAGGACCTCCTTCTCGCGGTCGGTGAAGCCGGGCAGCCCCGGGACCTGTTTCTCCTTCGGCACGTCACCGCGCATGCGAGCCATCAGCCGGGTCGTGGCTCCGGGATCGAGCATGGACTGGCCGGCCGCGACCGTGCGGACGGCGGTGACCAGGTCTGTCCCGGTGATCTGCTTCAACACGTAACCGGAGGCGCCCGCCATCACGGCGTCCAGCAGGGCCTCCTCGTCGTCGAACGAGGTGAGCATCAGGCAGGCCAGGTCGGGCATCCGCGAGCGCAGCTCACGGCACACGCTCACGCCGTCACCGTCCTGGAGCCGTACGTCGAGGACCGCCACCTGGGGACGCAGCGCGGGGATGCGGATCAGGGCCTGTTCCGCCGTGCCCGCCTCACCGACCACGTTCAGGTCGGGCTCCGCGTCCAGCAGGTCGTGCACCCCTCGGCGTACGACCTCGTGGTCGTCGAGGAGGAAGACCGTGATCGGCGTCCTGGTGGGGGAAGGGCCACTGCTGTCGGTCATGACACAACTCCTTCGCCTGGGTTCGTCCTGAGAAGACGAACTCCCGCATCCTGCCTGCCGAAGGGGCCGAACGGACAGGGCCGATCGGCCCTCATCCGGCCCTTACCCGCGCGACGGGGCACCCGGGGACAGGGACCTTCGGCCCTGCGCGGGGGGCATGTGGACCTTCCCGGGGCCGGACCGCGTGCGGTGAGCTGGTGCCGCACGGGGAGAGGGGCGGCTCGACCGCAGAGCCGCACGCAGCGTGGAGGTTCCATGACGACTACCTTGATCGATCTGAAGACCGCAGTGAGGAGCGACGGCGACGTGCGCGGCACCTTGGCAGGAGAACTCGACTTCCACACGGCGCGGCAGGTAGAACCCCGGCTCACCGCCCTCGCCGCATACGGTCACCGCAGCCTCGTCCTCGACCTGTCCGGGATCTCCTTCTGCGACAGCGCGGGCATCGACCTCTTCCTGCGCGTGCACCACCGCTGCTACTCGGCCGGAACCCGGTTCCGGCTGTGCGGCGTGCCGCCTCTGGTGGCCAAGTCGATGCGGGTGCTCGGCGCCGACCGCGAGCTGCGGCTCGTGGTGGCTTGACCAGGGCGGTGTCCGAAACCGGGGCCCGGTTCGGGACCGTTGGGCCCTGGTTCTCGTGGTGATCGAGAGAGGCTGGTGACTCGGAAGCCGCAAGAACCGATCGATACCGGATGAAGGTGCGCAGCATGGACCAGGCCGGCGGCATACGGCGCCCCGACGGTCAGGATGGCGAGATGACGGCCACCCGGCGCATGCGCGAGCTCGACAGGGCCGAGGCGCTCAGGCTCGTGGCGACGGTGTCCCTGGGGCGCATCGTCTTCACGCGGCACGCGCTGCCCGCCGTCCGTCCGGTCAACCATCTCGTCGAGGGCGGGGACATCATCGTGCGGATCCACGACGACGGGGCACTCGCCTCCCTCGCGGCCCCCGCCGATGTCCCCGGTGCGGTCGTCGCCTACGAAGCGGACGCCATCGATCCCGTCACCCACTTCGGCTGGAGCGTCGTCATCACCGGCTACGCGTGCCCGGTGACCGACGCCGACGAGGCGGCCCGGGTCGCCTCCCTGCTGCGTCCCTGGGTGGGACGCCCCATGACCCGAGCCCTGCGGATCCGTCCCGACCTCGTCGCCGGATTCCGGCTGGAGGCGGAGCGGACGCTGCCGGAGCCGACTGCACTGGGATGATCGCGTCGGGACCGTCAGCTCCCGGTGGGGAGCGGCGCCCGCCAGACGAGCCGGCTGCCCCCCTCGCCGGGGGTGTCCACGGTGAAGGACCCGCCCAGGCCCCGCGCCCGGTCGTCGAGGTTGAGCAGACCGCTCCGGCGGCCCTGTGCCGGGATGCCCCTGCCGTTGTCGGAGACCGTCAGTACGACCTCGCCCGGGTCCGCCTTGAGGGCCACGGCGACCCGGGTCGCCCCCGCGTGGCGGGCGGCGTTGCTCAGGAGCTCGCCCAGCGCCGCCATGACGTGGTCGGCCACCTCGGACGGGACGTCCGTGTCGAGCAGGCCCTCCATGCTCAGGCGCGGCGGATGGCCGAGGGTGGTGGCCGCGTCGCCCACGGCCCGGGCGGCGCGGGCCCGCAGACCCGGTCCGCTCCCACGGTCCTTGGTGCGCAGACCGAAGATCGTCGATCGGATGATCTTGATGGTCTCGTCCAGGTCGTCGACCGCACGGCTAATGCGCTCGGCGGCCCCCTCGTGCTCGACGAGCCGTGCGGCGCTCTGGAGGGTCATTCCCGTGGCGAAGAGCCGCTGGATGGCCAGGTCGTGCAGGTCTCTCGCGATCCGGTCGCGCTCCTCCAGCAGTGCTATCTGCTCGGCGTCACGTCGCCGCTCCGCCAGCTCCAAGGCGATTGCTGCCTGACCCGCGAAGGCGACGAGCGGCTCCAACTCGTTCTCGCCGAAGACGGGCTCGCCGGCTGCGCGCGCGAGGAGGAGCACGCCCCTACTCTCTCCTCCGGCGGTGCCCAGCGGGACCGCGACGGCAGGACCCAGCCCGCCCTGTGTCTGGGCATCGGCCGGATAGCGGTCGTCGTCCGAGGCGTGAACGACCGCCACGGGTTGCCCGGTCCGGTGAGCGGTTCCCGAGAGGGATCCCGCGAAGGGGACGACGAGTCCCTGCCGGGCCTTGCTGTCCGCACCGGCCGCGAACTCCACGAACAAGCCCTCGGCGCCGGGAACCGGCATGGAGATGTCCGAGATCCGGGCGCCCGTGATCTCCTGGGCCCGGAGGGCGATGAGCTCCAGCACCGCCGGACGGGAACTGCCCGACAGCAGGCTCTCGGTGATCTCCGCATTGGCCTTGAGCCACCGCTGCTGGCGCTGCGACCCCTCGTACAGCCGCGCGTTGTCGATCGCCACGCCCGCCGCCACCGAGAGGGTGGAGATCACCGTCTCGTCCTCGGTGTCGAAATCGACGCCGCCCCGCTTGTCGGTCAGATAGAGGTTCCCGAACACCTCGTCCCGCACCCGGATCGGCACGCCGAGAAACGTGCGCATCGGCGGGTGGTGCGGCGGAAAGCCGTACGACGAGGTGTGCGCGCCGAGATCGGTGAGGCGCAAGGGCTCCGGGTGGTGGATGACCTCCCCGAGCAGACCGTGACCGGCCGGCAGGGGACCGATTTCGGCGATGGCCTCCTCGTCGAGCCCCACGGTCAGGAACTGCGACAGGGTGCGGCCGTCGGGGCCGATGACCCCCAGCGCCCCGTAGTCGGCGTCCACGAGCAGGGCCGCTGCCTCCACGATCCGCCGTAGCACCTGGGCCAGATCCAGCTCCCGGCCCACCGAGACGACGGCCTCCAGCAGATTGTGCACCCGGTCGCGGGTGCCGCGTACGGCGTCGATACGCGCTTGGAGCTCGTCGAGCAGCTCGTCCAGCCGCAGCCGAGGCACTTGCGTCAACGGATCCCCCACACCCACGTGATTCCCCTTCGCTGCCCGCCCCGTGCGGGCCAGCGTATCGACAGCCCGGCCTTGCAGGGCGGGGAGCGGCGGGCCAGGGGTCGCCGCTGCCAGCCGGATGCGCGAGCGGGAACGCCGACAGGACGAGGGGATCACGACACGCCGAGGCAAGATCGATCTGCAGGCGGCAATCCGCCGTGACGCCAGCACTCCGCCCGGCGCAGGGCTTCGAGCTGGCTCGCCAGCTCCTGCCGGGCGGTCGAGGTGCGGGCGTACCCGATCCGTACCGGCCGCTCGGTGCGGGGCGCGGGCACGGTCGCGAGTGCGGGGCCCTGCGTCCACGCGTCGCCGGGGAGCCGGTCGGCGTGGACAGGGATCTCCACTTCCTCGCGGGATGCGGGGACGAGGACGCAGCGCGGGGTGTGGTACCTCGCGGCGGTCTTCCCGCCACGATTACGGAAGGCGCTGCCGGCGGGCGCGTCAGAGTTCGGGCAGTCGTGAGGTTCTACCGCCTATGCCGCCTGATTCGGCGTCAAATCCATGCGGGCAAGACTCTCGGAAGCGCCTCGCACAACGTGCGGGTTTCAAGAGGGCTCTTACGAACGACACTCATCGTCGGCGCCGCGACCCGCTTCGACCGTGACGTTCAAGCGGCGTTCACCGCCTGCGTGCAGCTTCGCCACCATGAGGTCACCAATCGCACCGGCCGGACCGAGGAATCATCGGCGCTCGGCGTCTTGCTCACCCAGCGCCACGACGGGCGACGGCCGTGGGACACCAGCACCGTGCGCGTCCACGGGGACCTCGAACTGCCCCCGGAGGACTTGCAGATCCACAGCGAGGCCTGGAACCGGGCTCTCGACAAAGGCGACGCAATTGATCAGGACCGGGCCGAACAGCCTCCAGCACCGACCGGCAGGTGAGAGGAACAGACCTCACGTGACGCTGGCGCTGCGGCGCTCCAGCAGGACCACGTCCCGCCAGGCGCCGTGATGGCGGCCGATGCGCTCGCGGGTGCCGATGACCCGGAATCCGGCCCGCGCGTGGACGGCGAGGCTGGCGGCGTTCTCAGGGAAGACCCCGGACTGGATCGTCCAGATCCCTGCGGCCTCGGTCGACTCCACCAGCGCCGCCAGGAGCTGCCCGGCGACACCGCGGCCCCGGGCGCCGGGGTGGACATAGACGGAGTGCTCGACAACGCCCGCGTACGCGCAACGGTCGGAGACCCGGGTGGCGGCAACCCACCCGAGCACCTTGCCGTCGGTGTCGAGCGCGGCGAAGCGGTGCTCGGGTAGCCTCGCCGCGTCGAACTCGGCCCAGGTCGGGGCGGTGGTCTCGAAGGTGGCGTTGCCCTCGTCGATACCCGCCTGGTAGATCGCCAGGACCTCGTCAGCGTGCCCGTCGGTCAGCGGCGTGATGGTGATGCTCACGCGGTGGCCGCGCGGGTGAGGAGCTGGCCCATGGCCGCGAGGATGGTCGGTTCGACCCGGTAGTACACCCAGGTCCCGCGCCGTTCGGAGGAGAGCAGGCCCGCCTCGCGGAGCTTCTTCAGGTGGTGGGAGACGGTGGGCTGGGAGACGCCGACGTCGGAGATGTCGCACACGCACGCCTCACCGCCCTCGTGGGAGGCGACGGCGGAGAACAGGCGCAGGCGTACCGGGTCGCCGAGGGCCTTGAACATCAGGGCGGTCCGTTCGGCCTCCTCGGCCGTCAGTGGGCGCTCGGTCAGGGGCGGGCAGCACGGGGCCGCGGCCTCCGGCTCCAGCAGCGGCAACACCTTCACAGTGGACATGCCTCCATCATCCTTCAGGCTTCGACAGATGTCTATGTTGACGAATGTCGATACCAGGTGCACTCTTTAGGTCAGGACATCGACAGACGTCGAATCAATTGGGGAGCCGTCGTGAACGCATCCACTGAAGCCCTGCCCGTCGCCGTGATCGGAGCCGGCCCCGCCGGCCTGGCGGCCGCAGCCCACCTCACCGGGCGCGGCATCAAGCCCCTGGTCCTGGAATCCGGAGCAGCCGCCGCCACCGCGGTACGCGAATGGGGTCACGTTCGGCTGTTCTCCACCTGGTCCGAGCTCGTGGACCCGGCCGCCGAGAAGCTTCTGGCCCCTACCGGCTGGACGGCACCCGACGGCGCGACGTACCCCTCCGGCGCCGACTGGGCCGCCCTCTACCTCCAGCCCCTCGCCGACGTCCTAGGGGAAAGGGTCCGCTACGGCGCCACCGTCACCGGCGTCTCCCGCCTCGGCCGCGACCGGATCGTGGACGCCGACCGCGAGCAGCAGCCCTTCACCGTGCGCATCGCGAACGCGGACGGCACCGAGGAGCGCATCCTGGCCTCCGCCGTCATCGACGCCTCCGGCACCTGGTCCACCCCGAGCCCCATCGGCGGCGACGGCCTGCCCGCCCTCGGCGAGAAGGCTGCAGGCGACCGGATCTCCTACCGCATCCCCGACCTCAAGAACCCGGCCACCCGGACCCGGTACGCGGGCAAGCGCACCGCCGTCATCGGCTCGGGCGCCTCCGCCTTCACCGCGCTGGCCTACCTCGCCGACCTCGCCAAGGCCGAGGACGCCACCGGCACACATGCCACCTGGATCCTGCGCCGCGGTATCTCCGGCTCCACCTTCGGCGGCGGCAGCGCCGACCAGCTCCCCGCCCGCGGAGCCCTCGGCCTGGCCGCCAAGGCCGCCGTCGACAACGGCTACGCCGACGCCGTCACCGGCTTCCGCACCGACGCCATCCAGCGCGACAGCGACGGCCGCCTGATCCTGGTCGCCGAGGACGGCCGCCGCCTCGACGCGGTCGACGAGGTCATCGTCCTGACCGGCCTGCGTCCCGACCTGTCCTTCGTCTCCGAGCTGCGCCTGGGCCTGGACGAGCGCCTCCAGGCACCGGTCGAGCTCGCGCCGCTGATCGATCCGAACCAGCACTCGTGCGGCACCGTCTACCCGCACGGCGTGAACGAGCTGTCCCACCCCGAACAGGGCGTCTACCTCGTCGGCATGAAGTCCTACGGCCGCGCCCCGACCTTCCTCGCCATGACCGGCTACGAGCAGGTCCGCTCCATCGCCGCCCACCTCGCCGGCGACCAGGAAGCCGCCGAACGCGTCGAACTCACCCTCCCCGAGACCGGAGTCTGCGGCGGCGCCGGCCTCTTCGACCAGCCCGCGGCCGCCGAAGAGACCAGCGGAGGCGGCTGCTGCGCGGCGCCCGCGACCCTCACCGTCGGCGCCCCCGCCCCCTCTTCCGGCGGCTGCTGAACAACATGCCGCACACCGAGGCCGGCGTGGCCGCGACCGGGACGGGGGTCCGGTCTCGGCCACGCGCCGCACTGCCCGCCCTGTGCGTCACCCAGATCACCAGCTGGGGAATCCTCTACTACGCCTTCCCCGTCCTGAACCCCGCCATCACCGCCGACACCGGCTGGAGCGCGGGCGCCACCACCGCCGCGTTCTCCGCCGCCCTCCTCGTCTCCGCCTTCACCGGCATCTACGTCGGCCGCGTCCTGGACCACCGCGGCCCCCGCCTCGTCATGACCGCCGGCTCCGTCCTCGGCGTGCTCAGCCTGCTCACCGTGGCCGCCGCCCCCAACCTCGCCGTCTTCTCCGCAGGGTGGCTGCTGGCCGGAGCGGCGATGGCCGCCACCTTCTACCAGCCCGCCTTCGCCGCCCTCACCCGCTGGTGGGGCCCCGACCACATCCACGCCCTGACCATCGTCACCCTCGCAGGCGGCCTCGCCTCCACGCTCTACGCACCCCTGACCGCCGTCCTCGCCGACCACATGTCCTGGCGCGGCACCTACACCGCGCTCGCCGCGATCCTCACCCTCGTTACGATCCCCGCCCACGCCCTCGCGCTCAAAGCCCCCTGGCCGCCCGCCGCCAAAGGCCCCGCCCATGCCGCCGACGGCAGCGATTCCGCGGTGCGCAGCAGGGCGTTCGGGATGCTGGCCGCCACCTTCGCCCTCTCCGGGTTCGCGATGTACGCCGTCGTGATGGGACTCGTGCCCCTCCTGCTCGAACGCGGCTACACCACCTCCCAAGCCGCCTGGGCCCTCGGACTCGGCGGCGCCGGACAGACCCTCGGCCGCACCCTCTACGCCACCCTGGCCCGCCGCACCGGCACCACCACCCGCACCACCGCACTGGTCGGCCTCGGCGGCCTCACCACCGCCGCTCTCGGGGTCATCGCCGGGCCTACGCACTCTTGGTCGCACTCGCCGTGGTCGCGGGAACAGTCCGCGGCAACCTCACCCTCCTCCAGGCCACTGCCGTCACCGACCGCTGGGGCACCACCCACTACGGCCGTCTCTCCGGGCTCCTTGCCGCACCAGCCCACACCGCGGCCGCCCTCGCCCCCTTCGCCGGCGCCGCCCTCGCCGCACCGCTCGGCGGCTACCCCGCCCTGTTCGTACTCCTCGCCGCTCTCTCCGCCGTGGCTGCCGTCACCAGCCTCGGAACCCGCCCGCCCCGCCTGCCCACATGACCCCGTGCTCCGCCGGGCTGCTCGGTGCAGAGCAGTTCAGCCTTGCCCGGCCTCGACACGGCGAGCGCGAGGCCCTGCTGCGGCGTGTGCGCGAGTACGAGCAGGCCGCCACCGAACAATTCGACAAACTCCGGGCTCAGCCGGCCACACGCCGAAACGCTCCGTACGCGCCTGCACCACGCCTCGCCTGCCGGGTCCTGACCCGCGGTGACCCGCCACCCCGCTCGCTGTCTGGCCTCGCCCCTGCCGGTGAGGGCGCGATCCCCGCGATCGCGGGCGCTGTCTTCTACACGATGCCCGCCGAGCGGCCCGAGCTCTACGTAGCCGCCGCACTCGTGCTCGCCGCCATCGCTGCATGGTGTTGCGCCTTACGCCAGGACTGATGACAGCCTGACACCGTTGTGATCTTGCGGAGGCGTCCGGGGCAGACAGCCTGCCCTCGGGTGGATACGGTGTAAAGAACGCGTCAAGAGCTGGCGCGCGGTGTGCCGGGAAGTCTGGTCGGCGTCCTGGGGGCAGTGTGCCCTCTCGTCGTCGACATACCGGAGGCCACTGCCATGGCCGGCACCCGCTCCCCTTTCCTCGGACTGCTGCCCTTGCCAGAACGGAAGGCGATCACCCGCGCCCTGCGCACCGAGACCGTCGGCGGCCTGGTCCTCCTCGGTGCGGCCGTCCTCGCGCTGATCTGGGCCAACAGCCCGTGGAGCGCGGCATACGCGTCCGTGCGCGACTTCCACTTCGGGATACCGGCCCTCGGCCTGGATCTGTCGGTGGGGCACTGGACGGCGGACGGGCTGCTGGCCGTGTTCTTCCTCGTGGCCGGGATCGAGCTGAAGCGCGAGCTGGTCGTCGGTGAGCTGCGCACCGCGGCCACAGCCGCGCTGCCGGTCATCGCCGCGTTGTGCGGGATGGCCGTACCCGCCGCCCTCTACCTGGCCACCACCACGGCGGGCGGCGGCAGCAGTGCGGGCTGGGCGGTCCCGATGGCCACGGACATCGCGTTCGCCCTGGCGGTCCTGGCGGTGCTGTCCACGCACCTGCCGGCCGCGCTGCGCGCCTTCCTCCTCACCCTCGCCGTCGTCGACGACCTGGGTGCGATCCTGATCATCGCGGTGTTCTTCACCTCCGATCTGAACCTGTGGGCGCTCGCCGGAGCCGCCGGGGGCCTGGTGCTCTTCTACCTGCTGCAGCGGCTGCGGGTGCACGGCTGGTGGTGGTACGTGTCCCTCGGGGTAGTGACCTGGGCGCTGATGTACAACGGCGGCGTCCACGCCACCGTCGCCGGAGTCGCCATGGGCCTGATCCTGCGCACCACCCGCGACGTAGGCGAGGACGTCTCGCCCGCTTCGCGGGTCTCGCACCTGGCCCACCCAGTCTCCGCCGGTATCGCGGTGCCGCTGTTCGCGCTGTTCGCTGCCGGGGTGAGCATCTCCGGCCCCGCCCTGGGCGCGGTGTTCACCAACCCCGAGCCCCTCGGCGTGGTGATCGGCCTGGTCGTCGGCAAGACGGTGGGCATCTTCGCCGGAACCTACCTGGCCGCCCGCTTCACCCGCGCCCAGCTCAACCCCGACCTCGCCTGGGCCGATGTCCTCGGCCTGTCGGTGCTGGCGGGGATCGGCTTCACCGTCGCCCTCCTGATCGGGGAACTCGCCTTCCCCGACGGCCAGAGCGCCGAGCACGTAAAAGCCGCCGTACTCGTCGCCTCCCTGATCGCCGCCCTCCTTGCAGCCGTCCTGCTGCGTCGGCGCAACACCGTCTACCGGCGCCTGTACGAGGCGGAGAACCTCGACGCCGACAACGACGGAATCCCCGATATCTACCAGCACGACACGGCTGCCGAGGGCACCACTGCTCATACGGACGGGCTGCCCAGCTGATGCCGGCGGCGATGCTCGCTGCTGGCGCCCGTCATCGTCATCGCCGCGATGGTCATCCGCACGGCCACAGCGAGCTCCGGCATCCGGGCAGTGCCCAGCGGTAGTCGGCGCTCGCCACCAACCCGCGGGCCATGACGGCCGGTGCGACGGTGGCAGAGGTGGCGATGTACTTCCTGCCCGGACCTGGCTTCCCCATACTCATCATCGGCTTGGCCCTGCTCATCACCGGCCTCGCCATGACCGCAGCCGCCCGCCGGTAACACCACCTGGCCCCGTCCCCACCCAGTACCCGACAGCTTGCTCACCCTGCTGCCCGCCGGACTGGCGATGGCCGCTGGCCCGCCTGCGCGCCCGGCCGACACTGCTGCGCGCCCGAGGCTGGGACATCCTCGCCATCTACGCGGCAGCACCCCCAACGCGATTCCCGGCCTGGGCGGACGTGGCGGTACCGTCGCTGACCTTGTCGCCGCGGCCGCGGCCGCGGTCCACGGGCTACGAGCGTCCGTCCAAGGAGTTGCAGACCGCCGTACCCGACCACACCGCCACCCTCGGGAAGGCTGAACCGCAGTGGGCGCCCATGGGTCTACTCCCGGACTTCCAGGACCTCGGTCAGCGGGCGACGGGGCGTGTCGGGGCCTGCGGGGCCGTAGCCGAGGCGGAAGACCATCTGCACGTGTCCCATGGCCGCGACCGGGTCTCGCACCGTCCACCGCAGCTCCGGCCATTCCAAGGGATGGGACGTCATCGACGTGGCAATTCCGTCAGCGGTGGCCTGCAGAAGGACGCGCTCCATTGCCTGGCCGGCGCGCAACCAGTCGGCTTTCGTGTCCCCCTCGGTGCTCAGCAGAGCCAGCTGCGGCCGCTTCTCGAACACAGCCCAGCCGCGGTCCGGTATGGGATTGGCCCAACCGAAGTCGCGCACGGGGGTGGGGCCACCGGAAGCCTTGGGGCCGAATGCGTCGGCTGGAATGCCATCGCGACGGGTGTTTGTAGCGCTCTGCGTGTGGGAGGTCCAAGCCGCAGTTTCCGCCTGGGCGAGCGGATCGATGTCCTCGCGGTGTTCGGCGTCCCGGACCAGCCCGAGCACGGTGTCGATGTGCCAGGTGTCCGGGACGGTGAGCCGGCAGCCCTCCAAGTGGGCAGCGGCCCACAGACCGTCCAGCAGTGCGGTCGGCACAGGCTCCTCGCTGAAGGGGTACCGGCTGGTGTGCCGACGCCGGATGGCGTCGTGCAGGGAGGCCAGCTCGCGGTCCGCGCCCGTCGTTTCATCGAGGGTCACCGTGGCGAGCAGCCATGGTTCGGCGTCGTCGGGCAAGAGCTGCACGCGAACCGGGAGGCCGATCCAGGCTGCGGACACGCGCAGGTTGAACAGTGCGGCGGCGCAACCGAGGTGGAGGCCACGGTGGTTCGGGTCCGTTCGCGGCATGGCGCGTTCCCGGTCGCCGTACAGAGCGAGGGCACCGCTGTCGACATGGAACACGAACTTCCACGGCTGGGCGTTGTGCATGGACGGGGCAGTGACGGCGTCGCCGACGAGCTGGATGACGGTATCGGGGTCAAGGTATGTAGTGGTCACTGGACTGCTCCTGTCTATGCGCAGCCTCAGTCGTGCGCCACGATGGCGACAGGTGAGGTGGCGTGGTGCATCACCGCGTGGGTGATGGGGCCGATGCGGGCGCCGAGTGCCGGACGGCGGATACGCCGGCCGACCACGACGAGTGCCGCGCCGGACGCGACGTCCAGGATCTGGATGGCAGGCTGGCCGATGACGATGCGTGCGTCGACGGCGAGTTGCGGGTACTTCCGCTCCCAGGGACTCAGCAGCTCACGGAGCGTGGTCTCGAGTCCCTCGGCCATCTCCTTCTCAACGCCGGGGTCGAGGGCGGGAGCGTAGGAGAAGACCGGCGGGAGCGACCAGCCGTGTACGACGACGAGCGGGCAGCCCCGCCGGTCCGCTTCCTCGCACGCGAAGGCGAGGAGCCGGTCGCAGTTGCTGCGCAGGTCCACTCCGAGCACCACCGCTCCAGCATTGTCCGCGTGCCCGAGCGGCCGGTCTTCGCCGTCGGTCGAGCGCACGAGGACGACGGGCGTGTCGGTCTCGGGGATGGTCGCCGAGCCGGTCGAGCCCACGATGAACCCGGCGACAGCGCCGAGACCACGAGAGCCGAGGACCAGCAGGTCCGCATCTGCTGCGGACGAGGCGAGGACCTTGGAGGCCGCGAGTCCCTTGGTGGTGCGGGTGGTGATGTCGAGCGTGCGGTGTTCGCGTAGGAGCCGGTCCCGCGTGAGCGACAGGAGGTCCTCTGCCCACTGAGGACGCGGTTCGGGGAGCGGAGCAGCGAAGGGCCCGTACTGTGCCCAGTCCTCCGCGTGGACGAGTTCCAGAGCCGCGCCGCGCAGCTCGGCCTCATCCGCGGCCCAGTCGGCAGCGGCGCTGCCGGCGCCCGATCCGTCCAGTCCTACCGTGATCCGGTTCGACATGGTGTTCCTCCTGGAGTCGGGTGGTCGGCTGCTTTCAGGCTGTTCCGTTTGCCTTGCCCGTGGGAAGGTCCGAGTGGGCCAACCGGGGACCGATCGGCCCTCCTCGCCCAGTCACCTCCGTTCGGCCTCGGTGGAGGTGAGCCTGTTGTCGACGTCGACGACCCCGTCGACGCTCTGGCAGAGGCGCACCACCACGGGCAGCAGGCCAGGCTGCGGCACGGTGCCGCTGAGCGTCACCAGCCCGTCGTCAACTTCAACGGTGATGGCCGAAGGAGCGAGGTGGAGTGTCCGGGTGAGGACGTCCTCGAGGATTTCTTCCTGTATCGCGTGGTCGCGGCGGAGGAAGAGCTGGATCAGATCGCTGCGACTGAGGATGCCGACCACGCGGCCTTCCTCGTCGACGACGGGCAGCCGCTTGACCCGGTGCCGCTGCATGATGCGGGCCGCGCGGACCACGCTCCACCCGGGTCGGGCCGTGACGGCCGGGCTCGTCATCAGGTCCTCGGCTGTTGCCGCACCACCGGCAGGCCGTCGACGGAGAAGGTCGGCTTCGGAGACGACGCCGACCGGGTGCCCGGCTTCGTCGATCACGGGCATGGCGGTGATGTCGAACTCCCTCAGCAGCCGGGCGATCTCCTTGAACGCGGTCGTGCGCCGGACGGTGACGGCCGTGTGCGTCATCAGGTCCGCGACACTGCGGTGCCTCATGGCGGTGGTGCCTTCAGGCGGAGACGGGGGCGGTGAAATCCGCCTTGACGTCGACGACGCCCGGTACGGTGCCGGCGGCACGTACGACGATGTCTTCCAACGCGGGGTCCGGCAGCGAACCGTTGAGGTAGACGATGCCGTTTGCCACGTGGACGTGCACCTCGACGGGACCGTGCGCGTGGACGTGCGCTTCGGCGGGGAGTTGTGGGAGCAGCTGGTACGTGATCAGTTCTCGAATCTCGGCGCCGATGTCCTCGTCCGGGCGCAGGAAGACCTTGAGCAGGTCGCCGCGGCTGACGACGCCGACGAGGCGGCCGTCGCCGTCGACCACAGGGAGGCGCTTGAGGTGCCTGCGGGCCATCAGACGTGCTGCGGTGGGGATGGTGGCGTCCTTCGTGACGGTCACGGCCGGGCGGGTCATCAGCTGCTCGGCGGTGGTGTCGTGGGCCGTGTCGGTGCCTTGGGGCTTGAGCAGCAGGTCGGCTTCGGAGACGACGCCGACCACCTGTCCGTCCTGGGCAAGGACGGGGAGCGCGCTGACGTTCCACATCCGCAGCTCTTCCACGATGTCCTTGAACGCGGTTCCTCGGTCGACGGAGATCACGGCGTGCGTCATGACGTCCTCGACGGTGCGCAGGTGCTTCATGGCCTTCCTCCTCGATGGCGCGGGCGGTATTCGCGATGGTGGGCGACCGTTCGTGGGCAGGGCCGTCCGGGGCTTTGCTGCGGTCCGGCCACTGCCACGGCTCCTTCAGTCGTGGGCGATGACCGCCACGGGGGCTGCTGCGTGGTGCAGGACCGCGTGGGCGACCGATCCCAGGTGCGCGCCGAGCGTGGAGCGGCGCACATGGCGTCCCACGACGACGAGTCCCGCGCCCTGCGAGGCCCGGATGAGATGCTCGCCCGCGGATCCCATGAACACGTTGTGGCTGACGTTCACGTCGGGGAACTTGTGCTGCCAGGGCAGCAGCATGTCGTCCACCATGTGTGTGACGCTCCTGCCGATGTCCCGTTCGTTGTCCGGGTCGAAGAAGGGGACGTAGCTGTAGGCGGGCGGCATCTTCCAGCCGTGCACGGCCCGCAGCGGACAGTCGCGCCGCGCCGCCTCTTCGAAGGCGAAGGCGAGTACCCGGTCGCACGCTTCGTGGATGTCGACGCCTACGACGACCTCGCCGCTGGAGCCGGTGCCCGGGCCGTCCGGGTCGTCGGCGAGGCGAACGAGGACGACCGGGGTGTCGGTCGCGACCACGGTGGACATCGCCACCGAGCCGACGATGAAACCGACCAGACCGCCCAGGCCACGCGATCCCAGGACCAGCAGCCCGGCGTCGGCGGCCTCGGCCGCGAGAGCGGCTGCCGGCCGTGCTGTCAGGCAGCGGGTGGTGATCTCCAAGCGTGGGTGGCGCCCGTGCAGCTCCTGCGCCGCTTCGGTCAGGGCCTGGTCCGCCCAACGGTCCACGTCCTGGCGGCCCAGGCCGGGGAAGACCGGGTCCAGGGGCCAGTCGACGGCGTGCACGAGGCGCAGCGGCACCTGCCGCAGGACGGCCTCCTGGGCGGCCCAGCGTGCGGCTGCCCGGCTCTCCGCGGAGCCGTCGACTCCGACGGTCACGTGGGTCTTCATGGCTGCGATTCCCTTCGTCCGGTCCGGCGCTCATCACCACGGCATTGCGTGCCGGGCGTGGTCCGCGTGGGTTGCCGTGTCGTCGGTACGGGCGGTGACGCGTGATGCCACGGCGACGACCCCGTCGAGCCGTTCGACGAGGCTGAGTAGTGCGGGGAGCTGACTCCGGCGCTCGACCTGGCCGTCCAGGGTGACGATCCCGTCCACCACGTGGACGTCGATGTCACCGGGCGGCACACCGAGCACCTCCGTGAGGACCTCGCCGGTGACGCGTCGGCGTATCTCGGAGTCCGGGCGCAGGAACATGCGGAGCAGGTCCCGGCGGGTGACGATGCCGACGAGCCGGTCCTCCACGTCCACGACGGGGAGGCGTTCGATACTCCGGCGGGTCATCAGCCGGGCGGCGTCAGCCACTGTCTCTTCGGCGTGGACGGTGACCGCGGGCACGGACATGACGTCACCCGCGGTAGGCGGCCCAGCCGCTGTGATGCCCTGCTCGGAGGAATGGTGCCCCGGCAACGTGTGGGCCAGCAGGTCCGTCTGCGATACGACGCCCACCACACGGTCCTCGTCATCCAGGACAGGGACTCCTGAGATGTCGTACTGGGCGAGGAGCTTCGCCACGTCCTTGAAGGCGGTGCCCGGGGCCACTGAGACGACCTCGTCGGTCATCAGGTCCGCCACCTTGAGGTGCTTCATGAGGCCCTCCTGCTCCGCCCTGTCGCGCGAGGCTGATGTCCGGTGTGGGGTGTGCCCCCACCATCCGCCGGCGACTGCCGGTGATCGAGGGCCGAACGGTCCCGTTCGAGGGCCCGTAAGGGCCCGTGGTTTGCCGAGCCCGGGACGATGGGGACCTTTGGTCCCGTCGGCGGTCCCGGGCGGCCCTCTTCCTGATGCGTCGACGGTGCCAGCGTGAGTGGTGTCCCTCATCGGCTTCTCGGTTGGGAGGAATCGTGGAAAGCACCTTCCGCACCCCGGACACCAGCTCGGTCACGGTCGGCGTGGACGGCTCGGAGTCGGCACGCGTCGCTGCCCTGTGGACAGCCAAGGAGGCTGTACGCCGTGACCGTCCCCTGCACATCGTCTACGGCGCCGACACCGATGGCAGGGCCTTGTACCTGTCGGCGGAGATCATCGAACGGGTCCGCGTCAACGGCCGGGCGCTCCTGGACGACACGGCGGAGGCTGTGTCGGCCGAGTATCCCGGGCTGAGCGTGACCACCGAATTCAGCCGCGCCAGCGCCGTCGACACCCTGCACCGGGCCGGTGGACTCCACGGCACGGTCGTGGTGGGCAACCGCGGCTTGGGCGGGTTCAACTCCCTCATGCTCGGCTCGGTCGGACTGGGCATCGCGGCCATCGCCATGACGCCCGTCATCGTCGTCCGCGGCATCGACGGGGCCGAGGAGAGCGGCACGGTCCTCGCCGCGGTACGCGACGAACACGACCTCCTGATCGCCAGGTACGCCGCCAAGGAAGCCGAGCTGCACAAGGCCTCCCTGCGGCTGCTGCACGTGTGGAACGTGCTCCAGTCCGTCGGTGAGGTGGTCACCATGCTCGACGGCGTCGACGAGATCGCCGGCGGACACGCAGAGACCCTGCGGGCCGTCACGGACGTGATCCGCGGAGAGTTCCCCGACCTTGAGGTACAGGCCGATGCGGAGAAGAGCATCTCCGTGGCCGGTGTCCTCGTCGAGGCGTCCCGTCACGCCGACCTGCTCGTCATGGGCGGCCGCCGGGTCCCAGGGCCCCTCGGACTCGCCCCCAACCTGGGCAAGGCCACGCACAGCCTGCTGCACCACGCCCACTGCCCCGTCCTCCTCATCCCCCGGACCGGTAGCGACTTCGGGAGTCAGTCATGACCAGTCACCCGTCAGCAAGCCGTGACATCGTCGTGGGCATCGACCCGGACAGGGACTGGCACCTCGCCCTGGCCTGGGCCGCCGACGAGGCGCAACGGCGCAGGCTCCCGCTGCGCCTGGTGCTCGCCGTACCGCCCCAGCACGACACCCAACATGTCGACGACACGCCCCGGCAGACGGCCCTGAGGCAGGCCGGATCCGACCGGCTCGAACAAGCGTGCAACTGGGTACGTGACCGCCACCCCGAGGTGGCTGTCACCGGTGACCTGCTGAGCGGCTTCCCCGCCCCCGTGCTGGGCGGCGCGGCGCGAGAAGCCCACATGATCGTCTTCGGCTCCCGGCACCTGAGCCGAACCGCCGAGTTCTTCAGCGCCGGCTCGCTCGTGGTCCCCGTCACCGCCCAGGCCCGTTGCCCGGTCGTCGTCGTGGGCGACGCCGAGCACATCAGCCAGCAGCCGCCCTATGTCGTCGCCGGGATCGACGGCAGTGCATCCGCCACGGCCGCGCTGGGCTTCGCCTTCGACGAGGCCGACCTTCGGGGGGCGGCGCTGCGGGTCGTATGCGTGTGGCAGCCGCCGCTCATCATGCTGGACGATGAGGAGGTGGCGCTGCACGCCCAGCGCACCCTGCTCTCCGAGGCCACCGCCGGCCTGTCCGAGAAGTACCCGGACGTGCATGTGACGCACGAGGTCCTCACCGGCCACCCCGTCGAGGAACTGGCCCGGGCCGCCGAGCACGCCCTGGCCGTCGTCGTGGGCCGCCGCGGCCGCGGCGGCTACACCGGCATGCGGATCGGATCCGTCGTCCACGGCCTCCTGCACCGTGCCCACTGCCCGGTGATCACCGTCCCCACTGGATGAGCCCGCCATGACCAGCCGCGCGATCGAAATGCCGTCCGCCGGCTCCTCAGCCCCGGCGGGGCTGACGCAGGCCGAGGCCGAACGCCGACTGGCCCGGTACGGCCGCAACGAGGTGGAACCTCCGCCGCCCACCCCCCTCCACCGCCGGGTGCTGGCACAGCTGCGTGATCCACTGATCATGGTGCTGCTCGGTGCCGCACTCCTGACCATCGCGATCGGCGACCACCCGGACGCCGTCGTCATCGGACTGGTGGTCGTCTTCAACACGACGGTGGGAGTAGCCCAGGAGGTCCGGGCGGACCGCGCGGTCGCCGCGCTCTCCGCTCTCTCGGCGCCGCATGCCCGGGTACGTCGCGACGGCGAAGCGTACGAGGTGTCGGCGGCGCTCGTGGTACCGGGTGACAGCCTGTTGCTGGGCGAGGGGGACATCGTCGCCGCGGACGCCGATCTCGCCGAGGCGTCGGCTCTCCTGATGGACGAGTCGATGCTCACCGGCGAATCGGAACCCGTCACCAAGACTGCGGGTGACACGGTCGGTGCCGGCACCGTCGTGGTGCGCGGTCGGGGCGTCGCGACCGCCACGGCCACGGGATCCGCCAGTGCCCTCGGCCGGATCGCGGCCCTCCTCGACGGGGGACACGGGCCGACCCCGCTCCAGCGCCGCCTCGCCTCCCTCGGCCGCGTTCTGGCCGCAGCCACGCTCGCCCTGTGCGTGCTCTTCTTCGCCCTGGGGCTCGTACGGGGCCTCGGCGTGAGCACGATGGCCGTCACCGCCATCAGTCTGGCGGTCGCCGCGGTGCCCGAATCCCTGCCCGCCGTGGTCACCCTCGCCCTCGCCCTCGGAGCCCGCCGCATGGCGGCACGCGGCGCCCTCATCCGACGCCTTCCCGCGGTCGAGACGCTGGGTTCGGTGAGCGTGCTGGCCACGGACAAGACCGGCACCCTCACCGAGGGGCGCATGGTCGTCCAGCACGTGTGGACGCCGTCGGGATCCGCAGACGTGTCCGGGAGCGGATACGAGCCCCACGGAGCCCTGTCCCGTTCCGGACGGTCCCTGACCCCCGAGCAGCTCCGCCCGCTGCAGGAGCTGCTCACCACGGCGGCGCTGTGCAACGACGCGAGCCTGAAACCACCGCAGAGCGGTCCCGGCGTGTGGACGGCCGTGGGCGATCCCATGGAGGCCGCACTGCTGGCAGCAGCTGCCAAGGCCGACTGCCCGGACCCCTCCGAACTGCACCGGGACTGCCCCCGGATCGGAGAGGCACCGTTCGACAGCCTGCGCAAACGGATGACCACCGTCCACCACCTGCCCGACGGCAACGTCCTGATCTGCCTCAAGGGGGCGCCCGAGGCCGTCCTGGCCCCCACGGTGCTCGCCGAGCCGCCCGAGGTCCTGGACCGGGCTCGCCGGCAGGCCGCCGAGCTGGCCGCGCACGGATTCAGGGTCCTGGCCGTGGCAGGCGCCGAACGGCTCCAGTGGAGCCCGCCCGCCGCCGAGGCGGAGCACGGGCTAAGCCTTCTCGGCCTGATCGCCATCAGCGATCCACCGAAAGCGGCGGCCGCGGCCACCTTGGCAGGCTGCCGCGCCGCCGGCATCACCCCGGTCATGATCACCGGCGACCACCCCGCGACGGCCCACGCCATCGCCGTACGCATCGGACTCGTCGAGGACGGTCCCGCCGATGCGGTCGTCACCGGACCCGAGCTGGCCGCGGAACCGGACATCGACCTCACCGCGGTCCGCGTCTTCGCCCGGACCGATCCACAGCAGAAGTTGGACATCGTCCACGCCTGGCGGGCCCGCGGCGCCGTGACCGCCATGACCGGGGACGGCGTCAACGACGGCCCCGCACTCCGCCAAGCGGACATCGGCGTCGCCATGGGCGCCCGCGGCACCGAGGTGGCCCGCCAGGCCGCCGACCTCGTCCTCACGGACGACGAGCTCTCCACCGTGGTCAAGGCCGTCGAGGAAGGCCGCCGCGTCTACGACAACATCCGGCGCTTCCTCGTCTACGCCATGGCCGGCGGAGCCGCCGAGATCCTCGTGATGCTGGCCGGTCCCCTGCTCGGCCTCGCCCTCCCTCTTCGGGCGGGGCAGATCCTGTGGATCAACCTCCTCACCCACGGCCTGACTGGCGTGGCCATGGGCGCCGAACCGGCCGCGCCGGAGGCCATGCGGCGCCCGCCCAGGCCGCCCGGACAGCACATCCTGGCCGCAGGCGTGTGGCAGCGCCTCCTCGTCCTCGCCGCAGCCGTGACAGCGTTCAGCCTGATTGCCGGCATCGGCGCGCGCGGCATGGGCCTGCCCTGGCAGAGCGTGCTCTTCCTGTCCCTGCTCGGAGCCCAGCTCGGAGTGGCCCTCGGCCTGCGAGCCCGGCTGCTCACCACCCAGAACCTCTTCCTCCCCGCCTCCGTGGCGACCTCCGCCCTGCTCGCGATGGCAGCCCTGAACGTTCCCGCCCTGCAGTCGCTGCTGGACACCCAGCCGGTGGGCTGGGCCGGCACCGGGCTCGCCACCGCGGCAGCCCTCGCGGCATTCGTCGCCGCCCGGCTCCTAAGAGGCGCATTCCACAGAAAGGCATGAACATGAACGCGAATCCGCTTGCCCACGGGCACGGGATCCACGCCGAGGTGGGCGACCAGATCGTCGTGGGAGGCCCCACCGTCGGCACGCCGGGCCGCGACGGCGAAGTCATCGCCCTGCACCACGACGACGGCACCCCGCCGTACGACGTGCGCTGGTCGGACACAGGCCGTACCACCGTGTTCTTCCCCGGCCCGGACGCCCACGTCCGGCACCTGCACGATGAAACCGGTACGCCCGGGCACGAGGAGAGCCCGAATGGGGCAATGACCTCCCCCTGAGGGGGAAGGCCGGGCCATCCGGCCGGAGATACCGTGGAAGCGATGGCCGTCTCGCCATCACTTCCGGCCGGAGGTGGGCATGAGCACAGGGGAACAGCCCACCCGGAGCGGTGTTCCTCGACTGCGGCTCGACGAACTGCTGGATGAGCTGCAGGTACGGATCGACGAGGTCAGAGGCACGCGGGACCGGCTGAACGGTCTGCTCGAGGCCGTCATGTCCGTGGGCCGGGAGCTTGACCTGCCGCAGGTGCTGCGCGGGATCGTCGAGGCTGCCGTGGTGCTCGTGGACGCCGAATATGGGGCTCTCGGCGTCATCGGGAACGACAAAAAGCTGGCCGAGTTCCTTCCCGTCGGCATCAGCGACGACCTCTGCGCACAGATCGGAGACCTGCCCTCCGGCCACGGCATCCTCGGTGAGCTGATCCGCCACCCCGAGCCGCTGCGACTGTCGGAGCTGTCCGAGCATCCGGCCTCCTACGGGTTCCCGGACCACCACCCGCCGATGCACTCCTTCCTCGGTGTCCCGATCCGCATTCGCGAGGAGGTCTTCGGTAACCTCTATCTGACCGAGAAGCGCGGAGGAGCCGAGTTCGAGGCCGAGGACGAGGCGGTCCTGTCTACCCTCGCTGTCGCGGCCGGCATCGCCATCGAAAATGCCCGGCTCTTCGAGGAGGTCCGGCTGCGGGAGCGCTGGCTGGAAGCCAGCTCCGACATCACCAGCGCCCTGCTCTCCGGAGCGCCCGAGGAGGAGGTCCTCGAAGGCATGCTGGAGCGGGCCAAGGACATCGCCAGCGCCGATATGGGCGTCTTCTACCTGCTCGGCCCCGCCGGTGAACTGCGAGGCTCGCTTGCCCTCGGGGAGGGAGCCGAGGCGCACCGCGGGATCGTCCTGCCCAGCACTCAGGGCACTCTCGCCGAGGCCGCCCTGGCACGCAACGGCCTCATCACCGTCCCCGACGTGGCGATCGATGAGCGCGTCACCGTGCAACCCGAGCGGTGGGCGGGCTTCGGCCCGGCCGTGGCCGTCACTGTCGGCACCAAGGAAAAGCTCAGTGGCGTCCTGATGCTCGCCCGGCGGCACGGTCGCCCCGTATTCGCCACCACGGAGGTCGCCGCGCTTCCGGGGTTCGCGGGCCAGGCCGCCCTCGCACTGGAGCTTGCCGACCGGCGCCGCGACACCGAGCAGAAGAGCCTGCTGGAGGACCACGACCGCATCGCCCGCGACCTGCACGACCTGGCCATCCAGCGTCTCTTTGCCACCGGCATGACCCTCCAGAGCGCCCAGCGCTTCGTCGACCACCCCCAGGCGTCCGAACGCCTCGCACGTGCCGTGGACGACCTCGACGCGACCATCAAGATCATCCGATCGACCATCTTCGGACTCCGCGAACACGAAGCCCCCGGTGAGGCGTCCAAGATGCGCTCCCGCCTGGCCCAAGCCCTGGATGAGGCCTCGGCAGCCCTCGGCTTCGCCCCGGCCCTGCGGGTGGAGGGGCTGATCGACACGGACGTACCGTCGGCCGTCGCGGACGAGGCCCTCGCTGTGGTGGGGGAAGCTCTCAGCAACGTCGCCCGCCATGCCGAGGCCACGCGGGCGGAGGTCTCGATCGTTGCGGCCGACGGGAACCTGACGGTCACCGTGACCGACAACGGCGTCGGCCTGCCCGCAGGCGGTCGGCGCAGCGGACTGCGGAACCTGGCAGAGCGTGCCGAACGGCTCAGCGGCCAGATGGAGG
This sequence comes from Streptomyces sp. NBC_01551, assembly GCF_026339935.1. NCBI lineage: Bacteria > Bacillati > Actinomycetota > Actinomycetes > Kitasatosporales > Streptomycetaceae > Streptomyces > Streptomyces sp. NBC_01551. Next base: position 387,017 of record NZ_JAPEPX010000001.1, on the reverse strand, counting down.
CCGCGGCGCGGCGCGATGGGGAGCGGGGCACTCGCCTGGAGTGGCAGGTACCTCTGGTCCCGCCACCGCGCTGACCGTCGCCGGTGCTCCTGCCTACTTCGCCGTCCCGGCATCGTGCTCGTGCACTTGGGCGGCGATCACGGCCGCCTGGACCCGCCGCTCCACTCCGAGCTTGCCCAAGAGCCGTGAGATGTGGTTCTTGACCGTCTTCTCGGATAGGTACAGCTGCTTGGCGATCTGCCGATTGGTGAGGCCCTCGCCGATGAGCTCCAGGACGGCCCGCTCCCGTTCGGACAGAGCCGCCAGGCGGGCGTCCTCCGGCGCCTTCGCCGTTTCCGGGTCGCGCAGGGAGTGCATGAGGCGGGCGGTGGTCGCAGGGTCCAGCATGGACTGTCCGGTGGCGACCGTGCGTACGGCCGAGACCAGATCGGAGCCCTTGATCTGCTTCAGGACGTAGCCGGAAGCCCCTGCCATGATCGCGTCCAAGAGGGCGTCCTCGTCGTCGAACGAGGTCAGCATCAAGCAGGCCAGGCCCGGCATGCGCGAGCGCAGCTCGCGGCAGACGGTGATGCCGTCACTGTCGGGTAGCCGGACGTCGAGTACGGCGACGTCCGGACGGAGCGCCGGCCCGCGGGCGAGCGCCTGCTCGGCCGTTCCGGCTTCGCCTACGACCGTGATGTCCGGCTCTGCGTCCAGGAGGTCCCGCAGCCCGCGCCGGACCACCTCGTGGTCATCGAGGAGGAACACCTTGATAGGCGCTCCGGCGGACGGGTTCGGATCCTCGGACATGATCGCCCCTGGCTCGGTCCGTGCTGTGCGTTTCCCTACGAATTGTCTCAGGAAGACGCACAATGCACCCGTGGCCAACGAGCAGGCTCGCTAGGCAGTAATGGTGCTTTCCAGCTCCATCCGGACGTCCACGACGCCCTCGACCGCGCGGATCGCCCGTGCGAGCAGGGGGACCAAGGCCCGATCCCGCAGCGGGCCGCCAAGAGTGACGACGCCGTCTTGTACGACGAATTCCAAGGTCACACCGGGTGCCAGTTCGGTGAGCACGGTCTGGCGGATCTCCTCCTCGAGTTCCTCGTCAGGCCTCAGGAACACCTTCAGGAGGTCGCTGCGGCTGACCACACCCTCCAGCATCCCGAGCGAGTTCACCACGGGCAGGCGCTTGACGTGCTTGCGCGCCATGATCCTTGCAGCTTCGGCGACGGGCGCGTCGGGGTGCACGGTGATCGCCGGAGTCGACATGAGCTCCTCGGCCAGAACTGCTCCGGCCTTCGACGCTTCCTCCAGCTGCTCGGGCAGCGCGGGGTCCCTACGCCGGAACACCTCCTTCGGCAGCAGGTCCGCCTCGGAGACCACGCCGACCACCCGGCCTTCGCCTTCCAGGACGGGGACCGCGCTGACCTTCCACTCGTGCATCAGCTCGACGATCTCCTTGTAGGACGCCTCCCGGCCGATGGCGACGGCGGTGTGCGTCATGACGTCACTGACGGTGTAGCGGGATGCGGGCATGACCGGCTCCTTCGGCGTACGGACGATCAGAGGAAGCTGCCGCTGCCGTAGGGCGCGTACAGGTCGAGAAGGCGCACGCGGGCGGCCTGCAGCCGGTTGGCGAGGACCTGCCCGACCCAGTGGCCCAGGGCGGAGCCGAAGGCGGCGTCGGCGTCCATCAGCGTCTGTACGCGCTCCGCGTCGAACTCGTACGCACGGACGGGCGTCATCGCCTCAGCGCCCAGGCTCCACGAGTAGGGCTTGAAGAGCCACGAGCAGCCGACCAGCCGGCCGGCGCCGAGGCTCTCGATGACGGCGGCGCGCCGCCCGGGCACGTGGACGTCCAAGGTCACGGTGCCGGACCGGACGATCCAGAACCGATCGGCGTGGCCACCCTCGCGAAAGAGATGGGCCCCCTCGTCGAAGTTGACCTCTCGTGCCAGCTCCATCAGGCGGGCACGGCAGTCGGCGGGCAGCGCCTCGGAGATACGGGTGGGTGAAGGGGTGCTCATGAACGGCCTCCTGTTCGAGTCCGTCTTCAGTCTTTGTGTTTCCGCCGGTCCCGGGCATGGGCCCTGTGGTCCCGTCTGTGGGCCGACCGGCCCATGCCGGGGCTCGTGCGGCCGGAGATGCTGGCAGGAGATGGCCGGCTCGCGGCTTTCGACCCCGTCCACCTGGTAGGTGCGCGATGTACTGGAACGGCCATGGCATGGGGGCTTGGGGCTGGTTCGCCATGTCCCTCACCACGCTGATCGTCTGGACCCTGATCGTCGCGGCGACCGTCCTCGTGGTCCGCGCCCTCAAGCGAGATGGTGCGGACGGGCGCACAGCACCCGCGCCTTACCGAGCCTCCGACAGGGGGGCCGAGAGGCTTCTCGCGGAACGATTCGCCAGAGGCGAGATCGACGACGAGGAGTACAGCCGGCGGCTCGCGGTGCTGCGAAGCCACGCCCCTGGGCCCACGCCCCTTTGAGAAGCCGACAGCGGGCAAGGGCACCGGTGTCCCGCCCGCTTGACCGAGGATGCCCACGATGAAGAGCGACCCGGCTACTACGTCCCCCAGCTTGCCTGCCGTCAGCATGCCGGGACGGCAGATGGAAGAGCTCAGTGCTGACGAGGCGCTGCAGCTGCTGGGCACCGTTCAGCTGGGCCGGATCGTGTTCACCCGTCACGCGCTGCCCGCGGTGCGCCCAGTCAACCACCTTCTCGACGCAGGCGACATCATCGTTCGGGTCCAGGACGGCTCAACGCTGGGAGCCTTGCTCGCGGCTCAGGCAGATGCGGGCGTAGTCGTCGCGTACGAAGCCGACGTCATCGATCAAGGCGCTCACCTGGGGTGGAGCGTGGTCGCCACCGGCTACGCCACCGCCGTCACCGCCCCCAGCGAGATCGAGCGCTACGCGCACCTCCTGCACCCGTGGGTCGAGGGCACCGCATCGGGCACCATCCGGATCAGGCCCGACGTGATCACCGGCTTCCGACTGCGTGAGAGCAGCCCGTAGGGGTCGGCCCACTCGCGCGCTTCACCTGCTTGTAGCCCTCCGCCCGGCACCATGGTGAGGCAAAGGCCCGCATGGAGTCCCGGAGGTGCCATGCCGAAGCACGGACGGAGCACTGCGATCCCGCCCGCCTTCCGTGGCTACCGGAGGAACTGGCTACGCGGCGACGTCCTGGCCGGGATCACGGTCGCCGCCTACCTGGTCCCCCAGGTCATGGCCTACGCGGGCGTGGCAGGTCTTCCCCCGGTCGCCGGCCTGTGGGCCGTCCTGCCGGCCATGGTCCTGTATGCCGTGAGCGGCACCTCGCGCCTGCTGTCCGTCGGACCGGAGTCGACCACCGCCCTCATGACCGCCGTGGCCGTCGGACCGCTGGCCGCTGGCGACCCCGTCCGCTACGCAGCGCTCGCGGCAGCCCTGGCCCTCGCCGTCGGCTTGCTCTGCCTGGTCGCGTGGGCCGTCCGGCTCGGCTTCCTTGCCGACCTTCTCTCCAGGCCCGTACTCGTCGGCTACCTGGCCGGTGTCGCGTTCATCATGATCGTGGATCAGCTACCCCGCCTCACCGGGACCAGCGGCAGCGGATCGGGGTTCTTCCCCCAGCTTTTCTCATTCCTCCGCCACATCGGCGACCTGCACTTGCCCACGACCGCAATGGCCGCGGGCTGCCTGCTCCTGCTGTTCACCCTGCCTCTGCTGTGGCGGGCTCTGCCCGGCCCCCTCGTTGTCCTCGTTCTCGCCACAGCGGTGGTGACGGTCTTCGCACTGGGCGAGGAGCAGGGGATCGATGTCATCGGCACGGTCCCGACCGGCTTGCCGGGCTTCGCCCTGCCCCGACTCGCTGACCTCGCCGACCTGGTGCTGCCGGCCCTCGGGGTTCTGCTGGTCGGCTACACCGACGTCGTCCTGACCGCGCGCGCCTTCGCCCGGCACGACGACCCGCATTCGCTGGATGCCAACGGCGAACTGCTCGCCCTCGGCACGGCGAACCTCGGCGCCGGAGTCCTGCACGGCTTCCCGGTCAGCAGCAGCGCCAGCCGCACCGCCCTCGCGGACTCCGCCGGCGCCCGCACCCAGGCGTACTCCCTCGTCGGCGCCGCCTGCGTGGCCGCCGTCCTGCTCTTCCTCGGCCCACTGCTCACCCACACCCCCTCCGCCGCCCTCGGCGCCATCGTCGTCTACGCCGCCGTACGCCTGATCGAGGTGGGCGAGTTCCGCAGGCTGGCAGCCTTCCGACGCCGCGAGTTCCTGCTCGCCCTCGGCTGTGGCCTTGGTGTCCTCGCCCTCGGCATCCTGTACGGCGTGCTCCTCGCCGTGGCGTTTTCCGTTGCCGAACTCCTCACGAGGGTCGCCCGACCCCACGACGCCGTCGAGGGAATCGTTCCGGGCCTGGCCGGCATGCACGACATCGACGACTATCCGAGCGCCCGCACCATTCCCGGCCTCCTCATCTACCGTTACGACTCGCCGTTGTTCTTCGCCAACGCCGAAGACTTCCGCCGCCGGGCGCTGGCCTCGGTGGCGATCCAGGACGAACCTGTGCACTGGTTCGTCCTGAACACCGAGGCCAACGTCGAGGTCGACATCACCGCCCTCGACGCCGTCGAGGCCCTGCGCTCCGAACTCACCCAACGGGACATCGTCTTCGCCCTCGCCCGCGTCAAGCAGGACCTGCGCCACCCCCTCGACGCCTACGGCCTGACAGCCGCAGTCGGCCAGGAGCGCATCTTCCCCACACTCCCCACAGCCGTTGCCGCCTATCGCGACTGGCAACGCGCCACGGGCCACGATCCAGCCCTCTGACCAAGTCTCCCGACTGAGGAGCCGGGCGCCGAAGATGGGAGGGTCAGTGTCGGAGCTGGCTCGGTGGCGCTACGGCCCTGTCCAATTCAAGGAGGGCCAGCATGACTTCGCCGCGCACCTGCTGTCTGTCTTGAGCGCTCCCTAGCCGCAGCCGTCCATACCGCGTCAGATGTGGTTCGAGAAGGTTGCGGATGAGCTTGCAACCATCGGGGTGCCCACGGCCGAGCTCCTCGCGGGCTTCGCGCGCCGCTGCCATGAGGAGGGGCTTTTCGGGATGAGTGTGCTCGGCAATGCTGATGGCATCGTGTACGGCGTGCCGCAGGCGCCCGTTCTCGCCGTATCGCTGGAGCAGGTTCCCGAGGAGGCGTCGTCGGCCCATCAGTTCCCTCACCTCGTGGAGCGACTGCGGGCGCAATTCCTCCCAGGCCAGGGCCACGAGGCTTTGAGCGGAGGGGCTGAGCGCGCCCGGCGCGACCTCGGTCTGGAGCTGCTTCAGATGCTGGCGCCAGCGGTGCAGGATGAGCGGATGGCAGAGGGCGTCATCGCGATCGGCCTGCGTACTGGCATCATGCAGCACCCGGAGACGGAACTCCTCCTCGCTCATGCTGTGGACGCGCAGAGCCTCCCCATGGAGGGGAGCGTGAATCAGGCCGCGTGCCGTGGCGCGCTCGATCGCGCCGTGTCTGGTGCGGACGGCCATTGAGGCTTCCGGGGGCAGCCCCGCGGCCGTCGAATACTCGGTGAACAGTCCGCGGAATTGCGGTTCGAGGTGCTGGGCGAGCCACAGGAGTGCCTGCTCTCGCGGATCATCCGTGGCCGGCAGTCCGGGTAGGACCCCGGCGATGGTGAGGTCCTCCGTACGGCGTCGCTGAAACTCCTTTCGGGCTTCTTGGGCGCGTTGCGCAACGGCCGAGTACTGCCAGTCGAGGTGTTGGGCTTCTTCGTCCCAACGGCCGACGACGAGGCACCGTTCTTCGCGACGGATCTGCAGGTCGTGCTGGGCGTACGTCAATGCGTCGATGGAGGCGGACAGTCGGTCGCCGCGAGTTCGTTCAGAGGAAGCCGCCAGGGTTCGTTGTGCGCCACCGGGACGGCTCGCAGCGCCGGGCCGGTCTGCGGACGAGCGGTTGCCTGCGTCCCACCTTTCCGGGGTGTTGTCGAGCGCAGACCGAAGCGGCGATTCAAGTAGCGCGACGAGCGTCCACGATGGAGAACGTTCAAGGGGCGGTTGCGCAGGCTCAGACAAGGCTGGCCCTTCGACGCGTCACAGGTGGGGCAGTCGACAGACCGAACGTCGGTGGAAGAGAGATGCCAGGCCGACTGGGTTGGCGGCCGGGACGGTGGGGAGGTGTTTGTGCGCATGCCGCGACCCTGGCAGCGCGAGCATGAGGCGACGGGGTTGTGCGTGGCGTACACCCCCGCACGGCCGAACCGGGTTGCACTGCAATACGACATGCGAAAACATGCGCGGTTTCATTCACTCGTGCGGGTTGAAGCGAAAGTGGAGTACCGGCGACCTAAGGCGAGGCTGGAGTGGCAGGGGGCTCGTGCCCCTGGCACATCAAGCCGAGGATGTCGCCGAGAGGCGTGCCGAGCGCGTGCGCGATGGCATGCCATGTCGCCAGGCTGCCGACGGTCCGCCCCTGCTCGATCTCAATCAGCGTGCGGCGTGCCAGACCACTGCGCTCGGCCAGTTGGTCGTAGGTCAATCCCCGCGCTGCCCGAAGACGAGACAGCTCCAGGCGGAGGGCCTCGAGGTTCGGGTCCGGCGGAAAGATCGTCACTTGGCTATCGCACGGTTCCGACCCCACATCTGTCAGTGCAGACCTCTGCCCTATTTGGCAGTATCCGCGCAGCCGTGACGTTGCTGCGGACCGCTCTGCTGGTGTGCGCGCTGGCGTTCGGGTTCTGGGAGGAGGAGAAGCGTGATGAAGCAGATGTGGTCCGTGGCAATCCGACCCGGCGAGTACGGGCCGGTTCTCAGCTGTCACACCTGCGGCAGCGTGAAGAGCGCCGGTCGGGACGCGCGGTCCGCGGCCTTCGGGCATCTGGCGGAGCATGCCCGACGAGAGGCTCTGCCGCAGCACCTGCGGGTCTGTCGGTGCTCCGAGCACGGTTGCCGCTGGCACCGAAGCCGTCGTGGGTGCCATGGAGCCCTCGAGCTCGTCCTCGTCAGAAGTGAAGGCGAGCGTCGCTGGACACTGGCCGAGGCGTGTCTGGAGTGCGCTCGGGCGACGGAACAGGCCGCGGTCGTCCCTTCGACCGTTCTGGCGGTACGGCCCTTGCTCAAGCCCGGTGCCACGGCCTCGGGCGGGTACCGCCATGGTGAGGCGCAGCGGCGGCGGGTGGCCTACCTACTCAGTTACCTGGCATCGGCGCTGGATCCGGCTGTAGGCGCGCATGCCCGTCTGGTGGCCGTGCAATGCGCGCTACGCGCTTCGCGGGCGGGAGGAGTCCGGCTACCCGGAGGTCTCCTGCGGGGGATGGGGGTGCACAGCCGTGTGAGTTTGTGGCGGGAGCTCGAGTTCGAGGGATGGCTGCGATGGTCCGGATGCTGGTCGGTGAACAAGTGCAGCACTGTGGAGGCTCAAGTACTCGATGGTGTGGCGCTCGTGCAGAGTCCAGGGCGGACCGACCGCGCTCGCGCCGCCGATTGGGCTCTGCGAACGACGGCAGCGGCGCGGCAACTGGGCGCGTCGGTTTCGGAGGAACTGCTCGTGCTCGTCCTGGCGGCACACGTGCCGCCAGGAGCGAGGACGGGTTTGGCCGACGTCGAGCAGCTGGCCCGCTGCTGCGCCCTGCCAGCAGTGTCGTTCCCGCACGCCCTGCGTGCACTGCACGGGAAGGGGGCAGCGATGTCGTGGTCGATGACCGCGGACATGCATGACGTGAGCTGGTCGTCCCCAACCCGTGTGGCTGTGCCGTAGCCGCGGCCACTGGTGCCGCCGCGCTCGTACGACCTGGCCATGACGGTGACCGAGAAGCGTTCACTGTGCTCTCTGCGGCCGCAATCCTGGTGGCCGCTCGACAAAGCGTGAGTATCTCGAGTTCGAGCGGGCACTCAACACAGCCGTTGGCGGGCCGGGTTATCTATGGTCCTGATGCGAGACCGTCAGCGTAGTCATTGATGCGTAGGAGGAAGCGGAGCCTGGCTCCTCTGCGGTTGCTGGGGGTCTGTAGCTGTCCGATGGCGGCGACCACCAGCTTGGTGCTTTGCTGCGCTTGGCGGAGTGCCTCGACCGTCGGACTGTGCAGGTAGTCGCCTTGGGTGACGCGAGCCCACACGAGCGCAGTTACAACGGACTGAGTCAAGGGGGAATCCACGCGGGCGAGGCGGGTCAGGCCGGCAGTCAGCGCTTCGAGATCCTCTGCAGGAATCTGCCAAGTGCTTAGCGTTCGACGGCGTGCAGCGAAATCCACGCGTAGCGCGGCGGCCGTGTCCAATTCCTTGGCAACAGTCTCTACCGCCACGTCGAGCAGCGGCCAATGGCCGCTGGGCAGCAGGCTTCGCTTGAGTACGGTCAAACTATGTTCGGCGGTGATCCGAGGAATTCCTAGAATTTCGGCGCATTGTGGCCAGGTCCCGCCTCCGGCCATTTCGACGAGCCTCAGCGAAGCGACTCGGCGTAGGTGCCGTGGATTCCAGGCACCCTTGATTCTCCCGTGTGACGTGAGTTCAGTGAAGTGCGCGCCGAGCCATGCCTCCGGCAGCAGGGCAGGGACATGCTCGATCCCGAAATGACACGTGCGTGACGGAAGGAGCTGTCCGGCATGGGGGTGTCCGCCAGCGCGGTTGAAACCAAGGATCGCCGGACAAGAGCCTTTGCCAGGTCTGTGGAGACGTCCATGCGCCGGAAGGTGGCCCCGATGTTTGCCCCGCTACGCAGGAACGCGGTGGCGGCGAGGGGCTGGATCCGCTCGCGCAGGGCCGTACCTCCTTGGCCCCGATCGCCGAGCAGGGTTTCCGCAGCCAACAGGAGCGCTCCGCACTCGGCCGGATCTTCGGGCGCGGCCCACGCGTCACGAACCCGCTTGTCCGGGCTGCACCCGTCGCGGAGGGCGGTCCACGTGGCCACGTGGACGGCAATCCGGTCGGCGAGCGTGCTCGAGGCGGCGAAGCGTGCGCTGTCAGGCCAGCTGAGCCGGATCAGCTGAGCGGCAGCGATCAGGTCGGGAAAGAAGTACTGCTCTGATCCTAAGTACTCGTCCCTTGTCGCTGGTGACTGCCTGGACGCGAGGCGTCGGTCGATTCGTCGCTGCAGGGCGAGCATTAAGTCGAGGCCGCTGTCCGGTCCCGTGCTCGCACAACCCGCCTTGTCAAGGCGTGTTCCACACAGGGGTGTCCGGCCGCCGGTATCGACAGTGCCGGCGACGAGGTGGCGGCACTGTGCCGGGTGCAGGCCAGTGATCGCGCGCTGCGTGATAAGCCCTTGGCGCTCGGTGCTCGAGGGTAGGTTCTGACGGCCTCCGCACCGCGGACACCCCTGTGCCAGAAGGCGGCCGTGGGCAGTGCACGCGAAGGAGGCCGGGAGATGCCAGCGCAGTTTCCACGGGCCGCCGTACGCGTTCTGCACCGCGTTCCCGTCCCCGAGGAGGCAGTTTGGGCAGTAGCGGCTGGACAGGCTGAGGGCCCAGGTACGTCGAGCAGAGGTCAAATTGCGACTGCCGTCCAGACGCAGGGCAGCCAGCGGTGCATAGGAGGTGGTCATGGCTGACAGAGTGAGGGCGTTGGCTTCACCTACGTGCAAAGACGCGGCGGCTTCGAAAGCCTTGGCGGTCTCAGATGGCAAAGAAACCAAGTACTCCGCAGGAAGCCGATTCTGATAGTGACTCAGGCCGCAGAGTGTGGCAATTCTTGCAGGTGAGCGATCCAGTCGGTATGCAAGCCGCAGGAGCAGTCCCGGCAGAGACTCTTCCGGCAGTGGGGCGAGACTCCGTGCGAGCGGACGTGTCGTCAACGGATCGGATCCAACCTGCGTGTGGCAGCCGGCGCGACCCAGCTCAGCGCTTCGAATTGCAAGTCCGTCCCCTCGTCGCAGGCTCGGGCGAGCTGGGTGGCATAGGCCATGAGCCGGTGGCGCAGAGCGATGTAGGAGGGCCTGCGCTGGTTCCTGTTCGCGAATAGCCCGGCCTGTTCGGTCAGCCGATGTGGAGAGCGCGCAGTGGAGCGACGTTGCGTTACCGCCGGGCTGTGAAGATAGCTGGACTCATTGACCATGCACCAGATCACTGCCTCGCCGACTTGAGGGTCGCCGGTCGCCTGACGCTGTTCGAGGCCGGGGATCCCCTCGCACAATGTCTTCCAGTCCTCGGGTGAGAGACGCCAGTCTGCCCAGATAGCCAAGGCCCGGACGATGCCACTGATCGGTACGCCAAGTGAAGCGGCGCACAGGAACACTGGAGGCCATGTCAACTTCGCCCAGGTCCTGAACGGCGTAATCGGTCGCTGTCCTCCCAAAACGCCAGGCCGTCGTCCACCGGGCACTCCAATCCGACCGCATGACCAACTGGCTGAAAGCATCAGCCGAAATGTCATGCACTCGCGCGAGATCATGCAGCGTCGATGTGTCCGACCAAGGGTCGGTCGCCCTCGGTGCGCAGACTGGCTCGCGATCGAGAAGCAGGGTCTGAGGAGCCACGACTCCGCCTTACATGCCATGAGTGCGGTGGAAATTGCGAAGAGCATCGTGACTGTCTTCTTACTTGCGCAACTCGTCTCATCACACCGAGATGTCAGTGGCCCAGCCTGTGGTAGGCGACCCGGGAGCCTTGGGGGAGCGCTGCAAGAAGATGTTTCGGCGGCGTGCTTTTCAGGGTTCAGCCCCGCAGTGGCTGACCGCGAACGGCCGAGGGCCCGTGAGTGACGGAGCGATTCGGCGCACGGCAGGGGCTGGACGGAGGGCTCCACGATGGGCACCGCCGGCAGCCTCGTCGGTAGTCAAGAAGGCACCGCGGACGCGCTTTCGAGGGAATGATCCAGCGGCAGTCCGGGAAGGAGTCGGGAGCGACGAAGTGGGGGAGCCCCCATCTTGCGGTTGCTGGAGGGGGAAGAGGCGTCTTGGTCAGCACAGCGGCCGGAGGGCCCGAGTGTTTGTACCGATGTGCCAAGAACTCTCGGTAGACAGCGCCGCATGGTGCCGAAGCTGGTTGGCACAAGTGCAGGTCAATCGGATGGGCTGGGGACACCTAGGCAGTGTCTTCAAACTGGTTTGATCCAGAGGAGGAGGGACGCGATCGTGACGGCTGCTTGGTAGGACTCCCGGGTTTTGTCGTATCTGGTGGCTATGCCACGCCACTGTTTTAGGCGGTTGAAGCAGCGTTCGACGACGTTGCGGTGCTTGTAGAGCCGCTTGTCGAAGGCTGGCGGCCTTCCTCCGGCGCGGCCCCGGCGGGATCGGTGGGCGCGCTGGTCACGGCGTTCGGGGATGGTGTGGCTGATCCCGCGTTTGCGCAGGTAGGCGCGTATCTTGCGGGAGCTGTAGCCCTTGTCGCCCAGGACATGGTCTGGGCGGGTTCGAGGCCGTCCGGGCCCGGCCCGGTGGACGTTGATGGTGTCCATGACCTCCTCGAAGCGGGTGCAGTCGGCGGCGTTGCCGCCGGTGAGGACGAAGCCGAGCGGCCGGCCGCGACCGTCGCACGCGAGGTGAATCTTTGTGGTCAGTCCGCCTCGGGATCGCCCGAGGGCGTGATCACACAATTCGTCCCCCCGCCCCGCCCCTTTTTGCGGGCACCCGCGGCGTGCTGATGGGCCCGCGCGACCGTGGAGTCGATCGACACCAGCCAGTCGATGTCACCGCACGCGTCCTTCTCCGCCTGCACCGCGGCCAGCATCCGCGTAAACGTCCCATCCAGCGCCCACCTGCGGAAACGCGTATACAACGTCCGCCAAGGCCCGTACCTTTCCGGCACATCACGCCACGCCGACCCCGTCCGCAGCTTCCATACGATCCCGTTCAGAACCCTGCGGTCATCCAGCCGCGGCCGCCCCGAAGACGACCGCGGCAGTAACGCGGACAACGCTTCCCACTCCAGATCCGACAACTCATGACGACGCACCATGCCTCCATGATCCCCCATCAGAACCCTTTGAAGACACTGCCTAGCGGCTGTGGTCACACGAGCGGACTCTCCCGGCTCCGCTCGCGCGGAGCGCCCCGCGGCGCGTGGCTGCGGGGCGCAGGGCGCCTTGTGGCGTTCAGTCGACCTGCTCCCCGTCCTTCGTACCGCCGTTGCAGTAGTTGCCATCCTCATTGATCGCGGGCGTTCCGCCGCCGTCCTTGCACTCAGAAGGGGTGACGACGGATGGGGCAGCCTGTGGGGTGGCGGCGGTGGCGGCGGCGGCACCTGTGAGGCCGAGTCCTGCGAGGGCTGCCGTGGCCATGACGGCAGCGAGGATTCGTCGAATGCGCATTCGGTTCCCCTTTCGCGGATTGCCTCTGTTGGGGCACTGTTCAGCTTCTCACCCATGTGGGTGGCGCGTCATGTTGGGCCATGCGGTTGACAGTGCTGTCGGGTGCGGGGGGAGTCCGACACCGCGCCTGATCAGGGACCCGCTCCCGGTCGGGGCGGCGACTGCGGTACCACCCGCTGGAACATGCCACCGCAGTGGCGGCCCAGCACCCCCCACGGGGAAGCGGAGGCCGGCCGCCCCCCGGTGCCCAGGACGGGCGGGGGAGAGGATGCGACGCTGGAGTGGGGCCCGCGAGTGGAAGTCCGAGTGCGTCTCGTCCGGTCCGCGGCCCTCCCCTTCGGCCTGGCGGCCATGTCCCGGTGCGGCTCGATGGATGCGACGCAGACCGTGCGGTCAGTCCGTGAGCCCGCCGGCCGGGGGCACCACTCACCGAGCGTCGCCAGGCGGCCCTACCGCGTGGATCCGGCCCGCCGGGACCAGGACCGCGCGACCAACCCGGAAGGCAGGTGCGTCCCATGCGCACGTCGACCCGTATCGCCGGTGCCCTCACCGGCCTGACCCTCGCCCTCGGCGGTGTGGTCGCCGCTCCCGCGGCCCGGGCGGACATCCCCGCCTGCACGCAGATGGCCGAACTGGCCGGTGCCACCGATTCCGACTCCGCCGCAGCGGCCTGCAGCCGTGGCGTGGTCGGAGACCTGCAGAGTTGTGTGACCGGGCTGACCGGGGCCGGAGTGGCGGGCGGCGCCGCGACCGGTGCCTGCCGGGCGGCGGCCCACGAGCCGCGTTAGGGGACCGCGCGCGGCAGCCGCCCGCCGGCACCGGTCGGAGGCAGGTACGGCCCGCCTCCTCCTCAACCTCCGGCCTGCCCGGACACAACGCGGGCCCCGGCGGACGGTCTCGACGCCAAGACCATCGACGTCGCCCGCTTCTGCGCCGACGTGATGGAGTCTTCCTTCTGGCGCGGGCGATGATCGCGCCGACCCGTCTGAGACAAGGCCGACCCCGCCGGCATCGCCAACCGGCAAGCGGCCCGCGGCCCTCTCCCGGGACCTACGAGACGGCGCCGTAACAGCACGACCAAGGAGCCGACCGGCACGCCGCACCCGCCGGTCGGCTCCGCCGTGCTCCTCGACGACCCCGGGGACGACTCCGTCGTTCGGCCCATCAAGGGCGCCGGCCGCAACGCCGAAGACAACCAAGCGGAGTCGCCCCACCCTCGCCTTCCGATACGCCTCCGTGCCCCAGCCGACAGGCCCGGAGGAGATCCCGCATGCGCGTCTTCCTGCCCCTGACCGCCGTCACCACCGCCGCGCTCCTGCTCGTCACGGTCACCGGCGCGACTCCCGCCGCAGCAGACCGGAACCCCGACGGCACACCACTGGTCAAGGTGTCCCACGGCGACCCGTACGCGGAGTGCACCATCGGAGCGAGATCCCCCGACAGCATCGTCTACCCGGCCACCGAGGTCGAGCCGTACCTGTCCGTCGATCCGCGCGACCCCAAGCGCGTGGTCACCGTGTTCCAGCAGGACCGCTGGAACGACGGCGGCGCCCGTGGCCTGGTGGCCGGCTGGACCACGGACGGCCACACCTTCCACCGGAGCACGCTGCCGTTCAGCCTCTGCGCCCCGGGCGGAGCGGACTTCGAACGGGCCACCGACCCCTGGGTGAGCACCGGACCGGACGGCACCGTCTACGCGAGCGGCGAGGGCGTCGACTTCACCAAGAGCACGCGCACCGGCCTGCTGGCCGCCACGTCCCGCGACGGCGGCCGCACCTGGCGCAACGTCACCACCACGCACGTCGACGAGCAGCCGTTCTTCAACGACAAGCCCTCGCTCACCGCCGACCCGATCCGCGAAGGCACCGCTTACCAGGTCTGGAACCGCCTCGACAACGACCCGCCCGGCCCCAGCTCCCTCGACGGTCCGGGCTACATCTCCGTCACCCGCGACGGCGGCCGCACCTGGAGCGAGGCCCGGCCGTTCGTCGACACCAGCGCCGTGCCCAACACCCAGACCATCGGCCATCTGATCGTCGCCGACCGGCGCTCCGGCACCCTGTACGACTTCTTCGACCGGATCACCTACGCCGAGGACTTGAGCACCGTCGTCGAAGCCCGCTACGAGGTGGTCACCTCGACCGATGCCGGAGAGACCTGGAGCGCCCCGGTCACCGTGGCCAAGGACACCTCCGTACCGGAGGTCGACCCGAACGACCCCACCAAACTGCTGCGCGCCGCGTCCACCCTGCCCAGCCCGGCCGTCGACCCCAAGACGGGCACGCTCTACATGGCGTACGAGGGCTCGGACTTCTCCGGCGGCAGCTTCGACTCCGTCCAACTGGTGCGCTCCACCGACGGCGGACGCACCTGGGGAGCCCCGGAGCTGATCAGCCCGGAGGACGTGCCGGCCTTCTCTCCGTCGATCGCGGTCGACGAGCGGGGCACGGTCGCACTCACCTACTACGACCTGCGCTTCCTCAAGCCGGGCGACACCACCACCCTGCCCACCGCCTACCAGCTGGCCACCCTGCCGCACGGAGACCTTGAACGCCGGACCGAGCGACGCATCTCGCGCATTTTCGACTGGCTGCAGGCACCGTTCGCCGGGGGCTACTTCCTCGGCGACTACCAAGGCCTGGTGGCGGACGACAAGGGAGTACGGGCGGTGCTCACCGAGACCAACTCCGGCGCACCACAGAACCGTACGGACGTGTACACCGGCAGTTTCCGCACCCGCTGACCGACGCGGCACACCACGGCCGTGCGGTCGTACGGCAGATCACGGGTGTCACTCCGGAACGTTCCGGGTGTCTCGGTCGGCGCCGTCGCCGTTACGTTGGCGACGGCGTCCGCCAGACGAACACCCGGGGAGCTGTGATGCCGACGTCCGCCGTCAAGGGCCGGCCACCTGCCGCCGTACTCGGGCCTCTGGAGCGCGAGGTGCTCTACAGGGTCGGGTGCGGCCTGCGCGACGAGGAGATCGCCGCCGCGCTCGCGGTGCCGGAGGGCGCCGTGGCCGGACACCTCACGCGGATCCTCGTGAAGCTCGGGCTGCGCGACCGGGCCGCCGCCATCGCCCACGCCTTCGACTGCGGCCTGGTCGTCGCCGGCTGCGGCCCCCGCGCGCGGGAGGTGAGCCCCGTGACGGGGGGCGCCACCGGCCGGGCGGCCGGCCCGAGGGTGCGGATCTGCGTGCTGGGGCCGGTGCGGGCATGCCGGGACGGGCGGCCCTTGAACCTGGGCCACCTGCGCCAGCAGGCCGTGCTCGCGGCGCTCGCGCTGTGCGCGGGGCGGACGGTCAGCCGGCACGAACTGCTCGATGGCGTGTGGGGGATGGAGCCTCCGGCCACGAACGTGGTGCCGGTGTACGTCTACCGCCTGCGCAAGACCCTGCGCCTCGGTGACAGCCCTGACTCGGTGATCGAGCACGACCGGGGTGGCTACCGGCTGGCCTCGGGCGCCGTCGAAGTGGACGCGGCGCGCATGGAGGAACTCGTCACCGATGCCAGGACGGCCGCCCGGGCGGGCGAACCGGCCGAGGCGGTCCGCCTGTGCGCTCAGGCCCTGGACCTGTTTCGCGGGGAGCCGCTGGCCGGCCTGCCCGGGCCGCTGGCCGAACTGGAGCGGCTGCGCTTCACCGAGCGCAGGATCGCCATCGCGCAGGGAAAGGTGGAGTGGCAGCTGCGGCTGGGCAGGCACGCCGAGGCGATCGCGGAGCTGTTCGCGTTGTCCTCGGCACACCCCCTGAACGAGCCGGTGGCCGCGATGCTGATGCGCGCGCTGTACCGCGACGGCCGGCAGGCCGACGCCCTGGCCGCGTTCGACCGCACCCGCCACCGGCTGGCCGACGACCTGGGGGTCGCTCCGAGCGGGATGCTGCGGCGGACGCACCGGATGGTGCTGCGCGGGGACGAAGCCGGCCTCGGCCTCACGACGTCCCCGCGGTGAGCTCTGCGTGGCTACCAGGGATACCAGGCGCCGTTGTACCACTGCTCGCTGGCGCTGTCGTTGTGGTGATCCATGTTGAAGTCTTCGGGGTAGTTCCTGACGTGGTTGTTCGGGTAGGTCCAGATGCCCGCGGACTCGTCGCAGACGTAGTCCCAGTGGCAGATCGTCTTGACGGGCACGTTGCCGAAGTCCCGGTCGGCGCCGGCGAGCGGCGGGCCGATGAGGCCGCCGAACGGGACGGCTCCGCCGTTGGCGCCGGGAGGGCCCTGGCGCTTGGGGTCCGCGATGAGGATGGCGTTGACGTTGTCGAACGTCCGCCAGTTCTCGGAGACCCAGGTGTGCACCACTCCGGCACCCAGCGAGTACCCGGCCATCTTGACGTGCTGGCCCGGGCACGCGGCACGCTGGTCGCGGACCAGCCGGTTCAGCTCGTTGACGCCGGCCCGGGCGCTCGCACCGTTGGGAATCTGGGTGGGGTACCCGACGTGCTGCTGGATGTTGCCGGTGAAGCCGTCGTTGTTCCAGGAACTGCCGGTGCCCCCGACGACGATCGTGTAAGTGCCTTCACACGGAGCCGCCGCTTGAGCCGTGGCCTCCCCTGCCACTGACAGCCCGGCGGTCAGCAGCAGCCCGGCCGACGCGGCCGCGATCCTTCGTGTTCGCATGCAATCCTCCCCATGGAGTGGGCCGGCGCTCCCCGCTGCGTGATGCGGAAGAGGCGGTCGGCCGAGGTCACCGGACGACCGTGGCAGCGGCCGATGACATCCCGATGAAACCCGCGGGGCCGGCTCGGCGGCGCAGCCCGCGCGGAAGCGGGAGGAGTACTCCCGGGTGCGGCCGCACGGGGCGTTCGCCAGACTGATCGTGAAACACGGCACGGGCCGCCGAGACGATCACGGAGCTGGAGATGACCGGACTTCCCAGGCTCGTGCGCCCCCGGTGAACAGTGCGCTGCGGCGGAACCTGTCGCCCCCGGCCGTGGCATGGCTGGTCGCGAACCTCATCACCTGGCTGGTCGCGACGGGATCCGTCGACGGCGACGGATCCGGCGTGGCCTATTGGTCCACGGAGGGCCGGCGCCGCTGGGACTCGACGCACTACCTGTCCATCGCGCAGACCGGCTACGAGATGTTCCGGTGCCGGGAGCGCTACCCGGACTTCCGCGACGTCATGTGCGGGAACGTCGCCTGGTTCCCCGGGTATCCCATGGCGGTCCGGGCGCTTTCCGCGACCGGGCTCTCCTACGAGACATCCGCCGTCGTCGTCACCGAGGCGTCCCTGTTCGGCATGTTCGCCGTGCTGTGGTGGTTGCTCGGCGCCCGGCTCACCTGGGCCACCGGCCTGACCCTCGCCATCGCCGCGGTCTTCCCCGGCGGCGTCTACTTCCACGCGGTGTTCCCGATCGCCCTCGGAACGCTGGCCCTGCTCGTCTGCGTGGCCGGAGTGAAGAGGGGCTCCTGGCCGATCGCGGCCGCCGGCGGTTTCGTGGCCGTCGCCTGCCATCTCGTCGGCGCGGTCGCCGGCGCGATGCTGCTGCTGAGCGCGTTCTTCGCGTGGCAGAAGGACGCGTGGCCGGTCCGGTTCGCGAAGGCCGTCTCGTCGGCAGCCGTGGCCGGCTGCGGCCTGCTCTGGGCCAAGTGGCTGATGTGGCAGGCGACGGGCCACTGGGACGCGTACGAGATCATCCAGGAGTCCAGCTACGGACAGGGCGGCCTGCGCGCGCCCTTCGCCGAGATGGTGAAGGCCTACGGCTTTCCGTTCAGCGAGTGGTACCGGCCCGAGGGCCGCCTGTCCTGGCTGGTGGAGCACAGTCTCTCCGCGCACAGGACGCAGCTCTGGCTGAACATCACCTTCGTGCTGCTCGTGGTGGCGGCCGCCGCGGTCCAACTCGTCCGGAACCGCCGGCTCGACACCGGGCAGTGGGCCGCCCTGATCCTGACGGTGGGCATCTTCCTCCTGCCCTTCCTCGCCGGCGCGGCGATGTCGTGGTACCGCAACCACGCGCAGATGTTCGTCGGGCTCGTACTGGTCAAGGAGCTGCCCCGGTGGATCCAGGCGGCACTGCTGGTCTTCTGCTCGGTCCAGTACGTCTTCCTGGGGGCGATGTTCTTC